>NZ_JBSGGK010000025.1:0-68397 GCF_053603855.1 Monashia sp. NPDC004114
AGCGCTCACGCAGCTCGTCCGTGTACTTCCTCGGAACAGGCATGACTCCACCCTTTCGTGGGATCAGACCCTCCACCAGACCCGGGGCGATTCAGCCGCTGCCGGAACAGGGCACCGGCCAGGCCGGTGCCGTCTCGGGTCGGGGCCAGCACGGCGCGGGCGACGGTGTCGGCGTGCTCGTGGTCGAGGTGGCCGGTGGCGTGGACGATCTGGGTGGCGCGTGCCATCGTGGTGACGCCCAGGGTGACCTGCTCGCGCAGGAACCCGGCCCGGGGCGCCGGGGCGATCGCCAGGTCCAGACGCAGCCCGACCTCGGACTCGCCGAGCCCGGTGGCGGCGACGACTTCCATGACGACCGCCTCGTGCACGGTCAGCGGAGTTCGGTCGGGCCAGGTCTGGGCGTGCCGGGCGTCCAGCTCGGCGGTGAATGCGGCGTGCATGCGGGCCAGCGCGTCGAGCTGACGAGCATCGGCCACGGCCTTCGCATGCTCCGTCAGCTCGAACGCGGCGAGCTCACCCGCGACGGCCGCCGCGAACGTCTCCGGCTCGTCGGTGGGCCCGAGGTCGTCCCGGACGTCCAGGTCGCGGCACTCGTCCATCAGCCAAGCCAGCGCCTGGTCGGCCCACGCCGCCGCCGAGCGCCGGCGCGCGTCCGGGGTGGTCAGCCCGGCCCCACGCATGACGAACTCGTGTCCGAACCGGGTCAGCAGGTCGTAGGTGAACGGTGGCATGCGCCCCTCCTTCCGCACCACCATTCGAACACGTGTTCGATCCAGAGGCAACCCACTCACGACAGCTGTGGATGACTTTCCCATCGGTCCACGTCGCGCCTCGGTGATCGGCGCCGGCTGCACGCCAGCGCTGCCCGGGCGATCCTGACCGTCTGTGCTGCAGGGCGTTCCGCGTGTGCCTCACACCACGCGCAGGAGGTTGACGACCTTCGTCACGCCGGGCACGGACCACGCGACATGGCAGGCCTGGTTCGACTCCGCCCAGGACCGCACCGTGCCTGTCAGGGTGATCTCGGTGCCCATAGACCCGACGTCGATGGTGTTGGCGTCGAGGTGGGCGTGACGCGCCAGGGCCTTTCGGACCTGTGTCGCGGCCTCGACGCATCCGGTCGAGCTCAGCTCCTCGGCGACAGGTGCCCCGAGGTCGTCGTAAAGGGTCTGACTCATACGTCCAGGCTCGACGTCGGCCCGGTGTCGTGCCAGGGTCCAAGGTCCCGCTCGTACGGCGGGACCTTCGACCCTGTCGGGCACACCGCAAGCCCGAAATCCTGAAGCATGGTCGACCAGATGCACCAGGGCGCTGCCGGGGAGGAAGCACACCCCGGCACACCCGCACTCACCGAGGTGCTCGACCAGCACGTCTGCTGGGACCTGCTGCGAAAGTGCCCGTTCGGGCGGCTCGCCGTGGTCGTCGACGGCGAGCCGGACATCTTTCCGGTGAACTACGTCGTCGACCACGGGACGATCGTGTTTCGGACCGACAGCGGGAGGAAGCTCTCGGCTGCCGCGGGGCGGCCCGTCGCCTTCGAGGTGGACGGCCACGACCCGGCGTATGCCGTCGTGTGGAGTGTCGTCGTGCGCGGAGTCGGTGCCGAGATCCGTGAGATGGACGAGGTGATCGAGGCGATGGAGCTGCCATTGACGCCGTGGCAGGAAGGCCGCAAAGCGCGCTTCATCAGGATCAGGCCGAGCGCCGTGACCGGCCGACGTATCCACAGCCAAGCCGGTCCGATCCAGTCGTCTCCGTGACGTGCCGGAGCATGTCCTTCGTTTGACAGCGCCGGACGCGCTCGTGCCCGTCAGATCGCGTACCCGATCGCGAGCCCGGCGCCGGCCGCCGCCACAGACCCGACAAGGGTCGCTGCGGCATACCCCAGTCCAGTGTTGCGACCTTCCGCGATCCACAGTCGAACGGTCTCTACGGAGGCCGTGCTGAACGTCGTGTACCCGCCGCAGAACCCGGTGCCGAGAACCGCCAGAACGGTGGCCTCGGTGGACTCCGGCGCTCTCAGCGTGAGCATGCCGGTCAGCAGGCCCAGCAGCAGCGACCCGGTGACGTTGATGAGCATGGTTCCCGACGGGACGCGGAACGGGTTGTGTCGCGCGATGAGGGCGTCGGCGAGGAACCTTGCCACAGCACCGAGTCCGCCGGCGAGGGCGAGCAGGAGCATCACCGGCGGGGCTCCGGTCGGACCCAGGAATGCCGTCCGACGCGACGTGCGACGACATACCCCGTGGCGGCCGCTCCGACGCCGAGGACAACGCTGCCGACCGCGTATGCAAGACCGATGAAATGCGTTGCAGGCGTGAGCCGTTGGACGGTCTCGACAGCGAACGTGCTGTAGGTCGTGAATCCGCCCAGCACGCCGGTTCCGATCGCGAGCCGCGCCCCGCGACGCCAGCCGGAGTCGGGACCGGTACGCGCGAGAGTCTCCAGCAGGAGCCCGAGCAGCAGCGACCCGGAGACGTTGATCGCCAGGGTCACCCATGGGACCCCGTCCGGAGCCGCGGGTGCGGCGTGCTCGAGGACGGCGCGGCACCAGGTGCCGAGCGTCCCGCCGACGAAGATGAGCGCGATCAGGCCCGGGTGTCGGTGCGGGGTCCGATGCCTGGCTGGCGCGTGCGCCTCCACCTGGTCGGGGTCGACACCACCGTCGTTCACTCCCACGGCGCCCGTCCCTCCCAGTCGACCACGCTGACGGGAACGACGAGCACCGGTCGGTGCTGCCGGTGCGACAGCTGCATCGACACGGACCCGTTGACGAAGTCGGCGACCCGGTGGTGACGTCCCACGTGAGTGCCGACGACGAATGCCGCGGCGTCGACCGCGCGTGCCAGGTGAGTCAGGGCGCGGTCGACCCGGCCCGCGAGATACCGGAAGTGCCAGGGGAACTCCTGTCCCGCCATCGACTCGGTGACCATCTGGACCAGCGCAGCCTCCCGTTCGGGCCACAGCTCGTCGTCGATGTCGGGGTCGATGGACAGGTGTCGGACGGTGCCATCCTCGAACTCGACGTCTGGATAGCGCGAGCCGTCGACATAGGCGAAGTAGAGCGCCGGCGCTCCGGTCGCGCGGGCCAGAGTGACGGCCGTCAGCGCGACGATCGGTGGCTGGTCGGGCACGACGCCTACGACGAGCGGGTGACCTGCGAAGTCGGTCAGTCGCGAGGGATGCGGCTGCGGTGGCACGCGCTCGTCGCCCATCGGTGAGTCTCCAGACACTCGGTGATGGGCACGGATGCCCTGCCCATCGTGCGCGACCACCGCTGGCCGCAGATGAACAGGAACCATCAGCCGGTCGGCGGTTCGGACACCACCGGTGTCCTGGCGGGATCCATCGCCGCGCACCACGATACCGGCGGGCCCGACGTAAGGCATTCGCCAGATGCGCGTGACCGTTCTTACGGCGACCGTCGAAGGTGTCACCACACCCCGGAAGCCACGGAGGCATCCATGCGCACGTCCACGCTGAGCCAGCCACACGGCATACGGCTTCTGTCTGCTCGAGGGAGGACTGCCCGCTCGGCCGGTCGAGCGGCAGCGCTCCTGCTCGGCGCCGACGTCGCCGGAGGTCTTCCTCTGGTGCGCCCGACGGCAACCTTCACCCGCGGCTCATGGGGCGGCGAGTACTTCCTCGGCGAGGCGACGGACCTGCCATGAGCCGCGACGCTCGCACAACGCACCACACTGGTCGCGCAGCTGCCACTGGAGCTGCTCTCGTCGTCTTCGGGTTGTCGGCATGCGCCGCGGCTCCCTCCCCGGGTGGATCGTCAGTGGCGCCCTCTTCGTCCAGGCGCACGTCACCGACGAGCCCGACGATGACCGGGTCGGGCTCCGTCGTGGAGCGGCTCGACACCAGCGGCCTCCCAGTCAGACAGGTGAAGCCCCTTGCCGTGGTCAAGACCGGATTCGACTTCGTGACGAGGCTTTCCGTGGCGGGCGACATGGTCTGGGCCTCGGCCGCGGAAGGCCTGGCGGTCATGGACCCGAAGACGAACAGGGCGGTCCGGATCAGCAGCCTGCCCGCCCAGACCAGCTACGGCCACGGACGCGTGCTCGTGACCAACTCGTTCGGCCGGAGTGTCGTTGCTCGCTACGACCCCGCGTCCCACAAGCAGCTCTGGGAGGTCCACGAGGAGGCGCCGTCAGGCGTGGCCATCCAGGGCGACCGTCTCTGGATCTCGAACTACACCAAGGGAACCGTCACGATTGCCGACGCCGCCACGGGCAAGACGGTCGGCACAGTGAAGGTCAGCGCGCCCAGCGGCACCGGTCCGTCCCAGCCGCTGCTCGTCGGGGACAAGGTGTGGGTCCGCGACTACTCGACCCACGAGATCATCGCGATCGACGTCAAGACACGCGCAGTGGGCCCCCGCGTCAAGGTGCCCGCCTCGATGAAGCTGTGTGTCAAGGCGATGGCCGCCTCGGGCTCGGTCCTCTGGGTGCCGGACTGCACGACCCTGCTCGCGCGCATCGACACCAGGACCGGCACGGCCTCGGTCGTGGACCTCGGGGCGGAGCCAGGGATGCCCCTGGTCACCGGCAAGGGGATCTGGGTGCCCCTCAGGAACCGGTTCATCCACTTCTCGGGTGCGGCACGTCCGGACCGCGCCGTAGAGGTGTGGGGCGCCGACTATGTCTTCGAGGCTGCGAGTGGCGGGGGAGCGCTGTGGGCCAACGAGGGTCACGGCACCCTCGCACGGCTTCCATCGCCGGACCAGTGGTGACTGCTGGCCGGGGGGCCCTGAGGGGGTAATGCAGCTCGGTGGGTAGGGGAGGGAGGACACACCCGAGACCGAGGAGTGGTTCCCTTGCAGGAGACGGTCAGCAGGTTCGTGGCCCTGGCCGTGTGGGCCGGGCTGGTGTGGCTCGTGCTCACGTGGTCGCTCGACCCGGAGCAGCTGGTCGCCGGTGGTCTGCTGGCCCTCGGCACCGCGCTCGCGATGACGCGCATCGGGCCGGTTGCCCGGCCGTGGCGCCTGATGCGGCCGCGTGTCCTCCTCGCGGCTGTGCGACTGGCGGGCGGCGTGACCGTCCGGATCGTCCGTGCGAACGTCTCACTCGCCCGGCGGATCTGGAAGCCCAGCCTGCCCCTCAGGTCCGGCATGATCGTCCTGCCAACAAGGCAGCGTGGTGATGCGGGGCTGGCAGGTGTGGGCCTGGTGACCTCGCTCATCGTCGACAACCAGATCGTCGACCTCGACCGCTCGGAGCACGTGCTGCAGTACCACGCCGTGGAAGTCCCCGAAGGGGACGAACAGACCCGCGTCGAGGCCGTCAACGGTCCGGTCGAGCGGTGGATCGACCGCCTGGAGCGCGGATGACTGCCCACATCGCTCTCGGGGTCTGTCTGGGTGAGCTCGTCGTCATCGCCCTGCTGCTCGTCCGTCTGGCGAAAGGCCCGTCGGTCGGAGACCGAATCGTGGCGGTGAACACCATCTCCACCCAAGCCGCGATCGCCGTTCTCTTCTACGCGGCATACGCCGACCGGACCATCTACCTCGACACGGCCATCTGGATGGTCTCGTTCAGCTATCTCGGTGCGCTCGTCTGGTCGAGGTACCTCGAGAGGGGCCTGCTGTGAAGGACATCGTCGTCCTCGCTCTCTGCGTTGTCGGTCTCTTCTTCTCGCTGAGCGGCGCGGTGGGAATCGTGCGGATGCCCGACGTGTACACGCGGCTGCAGTGCTCCACCAAGAACATCACGTTGGGCCTGCTGCCGATGCTGGTCGCGCTGGTCGTCATCGAAGGCGTCGACTCGGCCTACGCCAGCCGGGCCGTCCTCGTCACCGTGCTCGTGCTCGTGCTCAGCCCAGCGGCCAGCCACGCACTGGCGCGGGCGGCCTACAAGACCGGCGTGCCCATGTGGCGCGGCTCGGTCGTCGACGAACTGCGTGCCGGCACCGACGCAGCTGACCACGAGGGTCGACCATGACCGGGTTCTGGGCGCTCGACCTTCTTTGCCTCGCCGCCATCGTCGTGACTGCGGTCCTGGCCGTCTTCCAGCGCAACCTCAACGGCTCGGTCATGGCGCTGTCGGCGATGGGGACCGTGCTGGCGCTGCTCTTCGTGGTGCTCGCCGCGCCCGATGTGGCGCTGGCCGAGATCGTCGTCGGCACGGTCGCGATGCCAGTTCTCTACCTCATCGCGATCGGCAAGCTGCGCACCGTGGTGCGGGACAGTGGCGAGCTCGGTGACCCGCGGCCATCGTCGTCGAACCGGGAGGACCCCCGATGACCGAGCGAGAAGCCCGCGAACAGGCCGCGTCGGAGCCGCACACCCGTGCAGGCTGGCACCGGCCGGTGGTCGGAGGAGTCCTCGTGACGGCGGTTGCCGTGGTTCTCGTCATCGGCATGGTTGGACTACCCCCCGTGAATGCGCCGCTGCCACAGATCGCACGGCACGCCATCGACGTCGCACTCCCGCAGTGGGGACAGGTAGAGGTCGTCAGCGAGATCGTCTACGGGACAAGGGGGTTCGACACGTTCGGAGAGACCTTCCTCCTGCTGGCGGCCGTCGTAGCGGTCACGACCCTGACACGCCCACGTGAGCCGCGCGCGGAATATGTGGGCGAGGCGAGCGCCGGACGGCGCAGCCAGGAGGCACTCGACCCCAACGAGGCGACGGACTCGGCTGAGCAGCAAGCGCGTTCGGCCGAACGGGAGGAGGAGTCCGAGGACTCCAGACCCGCCGCTGAGAACGCCGACACCGAACCGCTCGGGACCCCGGCCCCCGAGCGGGCCGTCGCAATGACCGTGGTCGTGCGCGTGGCCGTCCGGGTGGCAGCGGTCCTGCTGGCGGTGGCCTCGGTGTACATGGCTGCTTGGGGCTACACGCCGGGCGGCGGGTTTCCCGCGGGTGCCGCGGTGATGGGTGTCGTCCTGCTGCTCTATACCGGCCTCGGGCACCGGGCGGTCCGGCGGGTCGTCAGGCCTTCGGTCATCGAGCCGGTCGAGCTCGCCGGGGCGGTCGCGATCGTCGTCATCGGAGTCTTGGGCCTGGTGCGGCAGGGGTCCTTGTTCGCAAACTTCCTCCCGCTTGCCGAACCGATGACGATCCGCGCCGGAGGAACCAACCAGCTGTACTCCGGCGCCGAGCTCGTCGAGGTGGCGACCGGGCTCACCATCGCCGTCTTCGGCCTCCTCGGCATGGGCCGGGACTGGCTCGTCCACGACAGCGACAACGGCGGCGCCTCGTGATCGTGGTCAACTACATCGGAGCAGCACTGCTCTTCTGTCTCGGCCTGTTCGCGGTGGTCACCCGACGGGACCTCGTCAAGATCGTGATGGGCCTGTCGATCATGGAGGCGTCCACCTACCTGCTCATCGTCTCCATGGCATACCGGAAAGGGTCGACGGCCCCGGTACTCGGCAACGGGCCGAACGGGATGACGCCGGAGCAGGTCGCAGCCCACGCGACGTTGGCGGACCCCGTCCTGCAGAACTTCTGCCTCACCGCGATCGTCATCGGCATCGCCGTGACTGCTGTGTTCCTCGCCGTCGCGGTCCGCGTCGCACAGCACCACCGCAGCGTGGACGCCGCCGACATGACCGCATTGCGCGGATGAGTGTCGACTCGCTCCTGCCGCTGCCCGTCGTCCTGCTGATCTGTGGGGCGATCGCCGCACCCCTGCTGTCGCGGGTCCACCGTCGGCTGCCGCTCGTCGTCGGCCTCGTGAGTCTGGCCGGTGCCGCCGCCGTGCTCGGCGTGATCGCGGCAACGGTGTATGCCGGCTCGGGCCAGGTCGTCTCGCACTTCCTCTCGGGGGAGGCACCCGTGAACGGGAACGCCCTCGGCATCTCCCTCGCCGCAGACCCGTTCGGAGTGACCTTCGCGCTGCTCACGGTGGGACTCGGTCTCGTCCTGCTGCTGTCAGCCCTGTCCGAGCTGGGTGACATCGGTCCTCGCGAGCTCGGTGGACTCACCTGCCTTCTGCTGCTGCTCCTCGCTGCCCTCGTCGGCGCCGCGCTCACGGCGGACAGCGTCAACCTCTTTGTGTGGTTCGAGGTCGCGGGCCTTGCGAGCTACGGCCTGACCGGCTTCTTCCTGGAACAGCCGACCGCGGTCGAGGCGGCCTTCAAGGTGGTGGTGCTGACGAGCATCGCCGGCTTCGTGATCTTTGTGGGCGTCGCGATGCTTTACACGACCGACCGCGCTTTGAACCTCGGTCAGCTCCATCGCGACCTGCCACCGGCCCTCCGGACGGTCGAGATCGTGGCCCTGGCCCTCGTGCTGTGCGGATTCGCCACGAAGGCAGGGGTGGTGCCGTTCCACACCTGGCTGCCAGACGCCCACGCCATGGTGCCGGGCGCGGTGTCAGCAGCGTTCTCGGGCCTCATGGTCTGCCTCGGCATCGTCGGGATCGTGCGGATGGCCCTGCTCGTCTTCGGTCCCGGCACGCCGCAGCTGCTCGGCCTGCTCACGGTCCTGGGCCTGACCACGGCGATCCTCGGCGCACTCATGGCGCTGGCACAGGACGACCTCAAGCGCCTCCTCGCGTGGGACACGGCGTCTCAGATGGGAATCCTGGTCGTCGGGTTCGCGAGTGCGACGCCGGAAGGCGTCACGGGCGCCGTCTATCACCTCGTCAACCACGGCCTCTTCAAGGCGCTGCTGTTCCTCTGTGCGGGTGCAGTGCTGCACTCCACGGGCCTGGTGAAACTCTCCGAGCTCGGTGGGCTGGCTCGTCGGCGGCCATTGCTGACAGCGGGGTTCACGGTTGGAGCGCTCGCCATCGCCGGCGTGCCGCCGCTCAACGGCTACGCCTCCCTCGGGCTCATCCACGCTGGACTCGACCACCAACCCGGCGTGCTCGTCCTCGCCCTCGTCGCGCAGGTGCTCACGGTGGCGGCGCTCGGGCGGGCGGCATACCTCGGCTTCTACCGTCGCAGGAGCGAGCCCTACGAGCACCTCGGACGTCAGCACCTCGGCATGAGGGTCAGCCTCATCGCGCTCGCGGTCGGCTGCGCCGCCTTCGGCCTCGTGCCCGGACTCGTCATCAGCCACGTCGCGTCGCCGGCGGCGTCGCTGCTGCTGCATCCCGAGGTGTATGCCGCCGGCGTCCTTTCCGGGTCAGCCGCCGTGCCGAACCTGGCTGCGGCGTTCGACTACGCCGGGACCCGCGACCTGGTCACCGCGGGCGTCGAGCTCGTCCTCGGTGTGGCAGTGGCAGCGGCATACGTCCGGTTCGGGGAGCCCCGGGCAGTCTCGTGGCTGCGCCGGGTCCACACCGGCTCCGTGAACGACTACGCCGCTGCGGCAGCCGCGGGAGTGGTTCTCGTGTCGGCCGTGCTCCTGCTCTGAGCGCGCCGACGAGGCGATGGCCTCTCCGGGCCTGCCGCGCTCCTGTCAGTTCTGGACGGCGGCGAAGGCCAGACAGGCGAGCACGAGAATCACGCTGGTGGCCAAGGCGATCCGGTTCAAGTAGACGTGGCGCACGCGCTCCTCCTCATTGCAGGCGGCAGGTTTCAGACCCAGTCGAAACGTTCGGTGTGGATGCGGTCGGGGGGCACGCCCAGACCGACAAGTGCGCTTTCGACGGCGGCGAGCATCGGGGTCGGGCCGCACGCGAAGAACTGGAATCGCCTGAAACCAGGGGGCAGGTGCCGGGCCAGGATGTCGGCGTCGAGGTATCCTGTCTCGCCCGTCCACTCGGGCGGCGGTTCCTCGAGGATGTGCACCACCGTCAGGTTGAGGCGGAAGGTAAGCGCGTCCACGCGGTCGCGGACGATCACGGTGTCCCAGGTGCGGTTGCCCGCGAACAACAGGACTGGCCGGACGTCGCCGCGGTCCGCCAGCGTCTCGAGCATGCTCAGGGCCGGCGCGATCCCGACCCCACCCGCGACGAGGCAGAAGCCGGCGCCTTCGTACTGGTCGATCGAGAACACGCCATGCGGGCCGTCGATATAGACCGCGGTCCCGGGCGTCACGGTTGCCACGCTCGCCGTGAAGTCGCCGGCGGCCTTGATGGCGACCTCGATGCTGCCCGGCGTCTCGGCGCTCGAGCAGAACGAGAACGGGTGCGACGTCACGGCGAACGGCGACCGGCCGACATTGATCCAGGCGAACTGGCCGGGCTCGAACCGCATCCCATCGTGGCCGTCCGGGCGCAGGGTGAGCACCGTCGTCTGGTCGCGTTCCGGCGTGACCCTGTCCACCGTCCAGGGGCGTCGACGGAGGCGCAGCGGACGAAGCACTCGCACCCACATGAGCAGCCCGACGAATGCCGCTGTCATGACCGCCCACAGCGCCCGCTTCCACACGGTGTCGACGTAGTAGTCGACGAGCAGGATGTGGACAAGAGCGGCCACCACGGCGACCACTGCCAGGACGGTGTGCAGGACCTGCCAGACCTCGTAGGACAGCCGGAGCCGACGGCGCCACACCGAGGTGGCGACGAGCACGACAAGAGCGCCCGCCGCGATGGCACCGACCACCACCAGGGCTGGCGTGTTGCTCGGCGTGAACGGGTTTGCCTGGCTCCAGTCGGCGGAGAGTGCGACATGGACGAGGACGAAGACCAGGCCCGTGTACCCGATCTGACGGTGAAAGTCGATCACCGCATCGGTGCCGAAGGGCTCCGCGACGGACCGGACCCTGGCCACGAGAGCGAACTCGATCCCCATCAGCGCCAGCCCGACGAATCCGAGCGCCACCGAGAAGTCGGTCCAGAAGCCCTGTCCGGGCCGGTCGGTGCTCATGAGCGCGAAGACGAGCGGCGCCACACAGATCCCGATGAACACACCCAGCCAGGCGATCCCACGCACGACCGACGTCATCACGACCTCATCTCTGGTCCGGGGGAGCCTGGGTGCACCCGACCCATTGTGCTTGATTGGGGCCACTCATCTGGGGTACGTGGAGCGCATGATCGTGCATGTCGCCGGCTTCTCGAGGGTGTCGTCCTCGACACCACCTCCCGCCCCACCGCCTCAGACCACGCCGCCGACCTGCCGTTGGGACCCGATACCGAGGCGCGGCGCCCACTCGACGTAGATTCGGGCGTTGACCTCGCTCAGGCTGCTGGCTCAGGCTCCTCGGGGAGGCGGCCTCCCGTGACAAGCTCGTTGGCCAGGTCTCGCACCTTGACGTTCTCGTTCTGAGAGATCCGGCGAAGGTAGTTGAACGCCGAGTCGGCATCCAGGTGGTAGCGCTCCATGAGGATGCCGACCGCCTGTCCGATGCGTTGCCGGGTGAGCATGGCCAGCTCCAGATGCTCGGCCTTGTTGGCCAGCATCACGGTCGCGGAAGCATGGGACGCGAAGATCTCGGCCATGGCCACGGTCTCGGGACGGATGCGTGCCGACCTCGACGCGTAGATGCACAGGGCGCCGATGACGCGACCCTCCCACGTCAGCCGGATCGCCACGGCCACCGTCATGCCCAGCGCTCGGGCGCGTGGGATGAACTCGACCCACCGGTCGAGCGGCGCCTCACGCATGGCCACCATCTCGTAGGTCGAGCGAGACAGCACATCGATGAGCGGACCTTCATTCAAGGTCAGCTGGATCTCGCCAAGGTGACGGGCGAGGTCATCCGAGGCTGCCATGGTGCGTGGCCGGCCTTCGTCGTCGATGAGGGCGATGGCGACGTGCTCGACGCCTGGGATCGCCTCAGCGCACGTAGCGAGGGCTGTCTCGACAGCCCTGATGCTGTCCGGCCCGCCGAACCGGTGCGGCGGCGCAGACGGGGTGATGGTGGGCAAAGGCTCTGTGGTTCGCAGAACGGACGTCACGATGTGTGGCCTCCTCGGCGGGCGAGCGTTACCCAGCGCTTTGAGCTCACTCGTTGGTGGCTACCGGCCGGTGCAGCACCGTCAGACCACTGTGCCCTCACCTGAGGCTACACCCGCGGGGTCACGCCGGGCTTTCGCGCGCTGGGCACATTCGCGCCCGTGGCTAGGCCGTGAGCGTGCCGAACTGTGAGTGCTCCCAGCAGACCTGGTCGAGGACCTGTCGGTCACGTTCGGACATCGACCAGGCACCGTGCAGATACGCGTCGAACTCCATGAACGAGACCTCCCCGCTGTACGCCAGGAAGGCGAGCCAGAGGTCGTGGACGCCTACCGAGCCCTCACTGACCCAGTCGAGCAGGTCGTGGGCCAGCGGTGTGACAGCGGACGCCGGTACGAGCCGTGCCGGCAACGCCGGCGGCTGGTTGACCGAGGGGAGGCCGGCGCGCCGCAGGGCCTGGTGCACCTGGGTCCGGACCTGCAGGTTGCCGAGGCGTTTCTCGGCGGCTCGAGCGCGCTGGATCGCCTCGGCCAGTCGCTGGTTCGCTCGTGTGACGTGCTCGAACCGGCTGACGACCGTGCCGTCCTCGAACTCCGCCAGGCGGTTGCGGCACTCGACTGCACGCTCGCCCGCGGCGGTTGCGGCTGGCCCCAGTGCTCCTGTGTCGCCGGTATGCGACCCCATCGACCCAGTATGGCCCAACTGGCGGCTGCACGCAGCGCGCTGCGTGCCGACAGCACGTCCGCGGGACTAGGCTGAGAAGGTCAGCAAGAGCGGTCCGCGGTGGGGCGTGGTGCACTCCGACAAGGAGCATGATGACGATCCAGGATCCGTCCCGCAGCCGGCGCGATGTGGTGGTTGTCGGCGCGTCCGCAGGGGGTGTGGAAGCCCTGCGCGCGCTCGTCGCCAGCTTGCCGCCGGACCTGCCGGCGACGGTCATCGTGGTCCTCCACGTCCCGTCCTACGGACGCAGCGTGCTGCCACGGATCCTCGAGCGGTCCGGGCCGCTGCCGGCGCGGCACGTCGACGACGCCGCGCAGCTGGTCGAAGGGGAGATTCTCGTGGCCCCTCCCGACAGGCACCTCGTGGTCCTCGACTCCCATGTTCGCGCCACACTGGGCCCCCGCGAGAACGGTCATCGCCCCGCCATCGATGTCCTGTTCCGCTCGGCGGCTCGCGCCCTCGCACATCGGGTGATCGGTATCGAGCTGTCCGGGGTGCTCGACGACGGCGCCGCCGGCATGTGGACCATCAAGAACCGCGGAGGCATCGCGATCGTCCAGGATCCGTCCGACTGCCTCTACCCCGAGATGCCCCAGAGTGTCCTGTCGATCCTCGAGCCCGACCATGTGGTGCGTGCCTCGGAGATCGGCAGGCTGCTCAACGACCTGTGCAGGGAGGACTTCGCGGCGCCGCTGGTCGCGCCTCCGTCGGCCTTGCTCAGAGCCGAGACAGACATGGCCCAGTTGGAGGATGCTGCCATGGATTCTGTGGACCGGCCCGGTACCGCCGCTGGATTCTCGTGCCCCGACTGCGGGGGCACCCTGTTCGAGATCGTCGAGGGCGGGGTCACCCGATATCGCTGTCGCGTGGGCCATGCCTGGACGACCAAGGGTCTGCTCGGCGAGCAGTCGGTCCAGCTGGACACGGCTCTCTGGATCGCCTTGCGCACACTCGAGGAGAAGGCGGCCCTGGCAGCGCAGCTGGCGGAACGAGCGACGGAGCGCGGTAGCGCGCTGACAGCGCGCCGGTTCGAGACGCAAGCATCGGACGCCCTCGACGCAGCCGGCAAGGTCCGGGAGCTGATCGAGTCACGGCCCGACATGACGGTGGAGCTGATCGATGAGTGACACGAACGAGCACACGGAAGAGCTGGCCAGCAGCCCGGACGAGGGCGATGGCGCGGAGACGCTCGAGTCGGCCGGGGCCGACCAGCTGGCGGCCGACGGCGTCGTGTTCGAGCGGTTGCTGGAGTACCTCAGGGACGTCAGGGGTTTCGACTTCACCGGCTACAAACGCCCCAGCCTCTTCAGGCGAGTTCGCCACCGGATGCACGCCGTCGGCTTCGACACGTTCGTTGAGTATCAGGACTACCTCGAGGTCAACCCGGACGAGTTCATCCCGCTGTTCAACACGATCCTCATCAATGTGACGAGCTTCTTCAGGGACCGTGACTCCTGGGAGCACCTGAGCAACCGCATCATCCCGACCATGCTGGAGACGGCCGACCGCGAGATCCGGGTGTGGAGCGCGGGTTGCGCCGGCGGCCAGGAGGCATACAGCCTCGCCATGGTGCTGACCGAGGCGATGGGCCTGGAGCAGTTCCGTGAGCGCGTCAAGATCTATGCCACCGACGTCGACGAGGACGCCCTTGCCTACGCCCGCGCGGCCACGTACACCGAGCGCGAGATGCACAGCGTCCCGGACGAGCTCAGCGAGAAGTACTTCGAGGCGGGTCCCCAAGGGATGGTGTTCCGTCAGGACCTGCGCCGCTCGGTGATCTTCGGGCGCAACGACCTCACGCGCGATGCTCCGATCTCCAGGATCGACCTGCTCACATGCCGGAACACGTTGATGTACTTCAACGCGGAGACGCAGTCCCGCATCCTGTCCCGGCTCGCGTTCGCCCTGAAGCCAGAGGGCACGCTGCTGCTCGGCAAGGCCGAGATGCTGCTCAACCACACCGACACGTTCATCCCGGTCGACCTCAAGCGGCGCCTGTTCCGTCGGGGCGCGGTCCCTGCCGTCGACCCGCAGCTCATCGCCCGCCACGCGGCCCCGGTGATGCGCTTCGCCGTGCCCGATGCCTTGCAGAGCCTGCGCAGCGACGCGTTCGCTGCCGCACCGATGGCGCAGCTGGTCATCGACGGTCACGGCACTCTCGCCATGATCAACGAGTCAGCGAAGGCCCTGACGAAGCTCGCCGACTCGGACATCGGCCGCCGCTTCCTCGATCTCGACCTCTCGTTCCGGCCGGTCGAGCTCCGGTCGACGCTGCAGGAGACCCGCGAGAGCCGTCAGCCGCGCCGCGTGCGTGGGGTTCGCTGGAACAAGGTCGAGGCCGAGCTCTACGTCGACATCGAGCTCGTGCCGCTCGTCGACATCCGCGAGGGGTATGCCGGCACGCTGCTGGCCTTCACGGACGTGACGCGATACCAGCAGGTCCACCACGAGCTCGAACAGACCACGAAGCAGCTGCAGGCAGCCTCGGAGGAGCTCCAGTCGACCAACGAGGAGCTCGAGACGACGAACGAGGAGCTCCAGTCCACCGTCGAGGAGCTCGAGACGACGAACGAGGAGCTCCAGTCGACCAACGAGGAGCTCGAGACCATGAACGAGGAGCTCCAGTCGATGAACGACGAGCTCCAGGGCGCCAACGAGGAGCTGCGTGACCGAAGCGGTGAGCTGAGCCAGCTCAACGACTTCATGGAGTCGATCCTCAGCAGCATGAAGTCGGCAGTCATCGTCCTCGACCGGGAGTTCACGGTTCAGACGTGGAACAAGAACGCCCACGAGCTGTGGGGCGTGCGTGCCGACGAGGCCGTCGGCTCACACCTGCTCAGCCTGGACTTCGGCCTTCCGATGGATGCTCTGAAGCCAGTGCTGCGATCGGTCCTCAACGACTCGGACCAGGCACAGCACCTCGCCATCGACGCGATCAACCGTCGCGGGCGACCGGTGGGCCTCAGCATCACCGTGGCGCCGCTCCTGTCACGCGGCACCTCGACCGGCGTGCTCCTCGTGATGGACGCCGAGCCCAGAGACTGACGCCGCATCCACGGGAGCCGGAGCTAGTCCTCCTCGGCGCCCAGGCTGCGGTCCCGGTGGGCGGCCTCGCGGTCGTCCCGGGCCGCTCGACGGTGCGCCTCAGCCTCCGCGAGCAGCGCTGTGGAGTCGGGCTCGGTCGCCCGGATCGCCTGTGCCTCCTTGGCGGCCGCCGCCCGATCGTGCGCGATGGCCGCCCGGTCGTGTGCGAGGCCCGAGCGTGTGTGAGCGGACTTCGCCCGCCACAGCGAGAGCGCGGCCGAGCGGGTCGCCTCACGGACGTCGTCATCGGTCGATCCTGTGCCGGACAGCAGTCGCTCGAGCCGCTCGGCCAGCTGTCGCGCCCGTTCACCAGCGGCCTCAGCTGCCGCGCGGGCCGCCTGATCCACCCACCCAGTCTAGTGTTCCGTGCTGCCAGACCGGCCGGCTATGGAATGTCGCCCGGGCCTTGCTGGGGCGCCGGCCCCGAGCATCCGGGTCGACCTCAGGGACGCTCCGGTCGGCCTCACGTCCAGGACCACGCCTGAGCGTGGCATGGTGGGCAGGCGCCGCCAGGACCACCCGAGGTCCTGGCCGTTGGACGGGCTGGTGTCCAGCAGGGCAAGCCGCGATGCCGTGAGCGAGAGCAGGCCGACGGTGACGAGCTCGCCGGGGCAGCGATGCCCGCTCTCGGGCCGGCCGCCTCCTTGTGGGACGAGGTGGTCGCTCCACTCGGCCCCTGTGCCGAGGAACCTCGTCGGGTCGAAGGTGTGCGGCTGCGCCCACGAACCGTGGTCGCGGTTGCTCGCCACGACTTCGAGCAGCACCCGGCGTCGCGCCGGGACGGCGACACCGGCATACGTCGTGGGCCGTGACGTCACGGCGGCGAGCATGGGCACGAACGGGGCTAGGCGGCGTACCTCCTGGGCGAACGCCGTGGCGAGCGGCCCGGAGAGGGTGCCGCCGCGCTCGCGGACCTCGTCGCGCAAGCGGTCTCGCCAGTCCGGGTGCTGCAGCAGCTCGACCGCGGCGAACGATGCGAGCCTCGCGACCGCGACAGCCGGTCGCAGGATGTTGAGCAGCTCGACTCCGGCGGTGTGAGCGTCAAGCAGCTGGCCGTGCTCGTCGGTCTGGATGGCGACGCGCTCGAGCACGGAGCTCGGCGGGGGAGTGCGCGTGCCGTCTCGGACCTCGGTGACCAGCCGGGTGGCTCACCTGTCGCACACGATGCGTTGCCGGTATGCCGTGGCGTACGCGAGGCCAGGAGTGCCCAGACCGTCGACGATGCGCGCCATACCGACCGCTCGGCGCAGTTCGGCCGGTGGGCGCTCCTCGATCCCGGCCCAACCGATGACTGCCCTGCCGTATGCCGCCACCGCGGTGTCGTAGACGCAGCCCCGGCCCGAGGCCTGCCAGGTGTCCAGCGCCTGCGCGAGCAGCACGTCGGCTCGCTGGAGCAGCACGTCGACGCGTTGCTGGTCCATGAGCAGGTCCACGAACATCGCCTTGCGATGGCTGTGCGCCGCGCCGTCGAGGCTGTGCACCGCGAGGTCGACGACATCGGGCACGGCGTGCTCCCATCCAGTAGGCGGTTGCGCCTCACCTACCCGATGCCGGTCATCGGAAACCGGGATCCCAGCGTCAGCGACTCGCGCGTTTGTCGGCGGCGTTCGGGGTAGGTGCAGGACTGACCGACTTGTCCCGACCGAGGAGGGACCGTGTCCACACACCACACCGCGACCGCGCCTGACCAGACGGACGGCCCGACGTGATCCAGGCCATCGGCCCGAGCTGGCTCGACCCGGCCACGCTCCTCACGCGCTTCGGAGGCGCGTTCATCTGGGTCAGTGCGGCGTTCGTGTTCATCGAGTGTGGGCTGCTCTTCCCGTTCCTGCCGGGCGACTCCCTCCTGTTCGCCGTCGGCCTGTTCATCGCAGGGAACAAGCTGCACCTGTCGGTGCTCGTCGCGATCGTGCTGCTCTTCGCGGCGGCCATCCTGGGCAACGCCGCGGGGTACGAGATCGGGCGTGCTGCCGGGCCGGCGCTCTACCGCCGGTCGGGGAAGGTCCTCAAGGCCGAGCATCTGGAGCGGTCACACAGCTTCTTCGAGCGGCATGGCAGCAAGGCGCTCGTCCTCGGACGCTTCGTCCCGATCGTCCGTACGTTCGTCACCGTCGTCGCGGGGGTGAGCCGCATGGACCGCCGGCACTTCCTGGCGTGGTCGGCGGTGGGGGCCGCGCTCTGGGTGACGGTCCTGACGTTGCTCGGGTACTTCCTCGGGCAGAGCTTCCCGGTGCTTCAGGACCGCATCGACATCGTCGTCATCGGCCTCGTGGCCCTGTCCCTCGTCCCGGTAGCGGTGGAGTGGTGGCGCCACCGCCGGGCGCGCAGCAGCGGTCACTGAGGCCAGGCCGGCCCAGGTACCGGATCCGGCCCCGGCCCGGGCGGAAGCGGCTCCGGAACCGGGTCGGGCCCCGGCACCGGTATCGGGTCCGGCACCGGATCCGGACCTGGCCCTGGCATCGGGTTCGGCCCTGGCCCCGGCTCTGGTGGCCCGACGGGACGCTCGGGAATCGGCGGGATGGTCTGCCGCGGCGGGGGAGTGCTGGTGTGGACGGGTGTGATGCTCATGAGGTTCGCCTACCCCGTGCGTATGCCGCTCAACACCGTTCGCGGCTCGAGCTGCCGGTTCACCGACCCCTGGAAGAACGCCGGAGTGACCGGGCGAGCAGCACAGCGCCGCCCGCCATCGCGCCCAGAGCCCCGGTCACGCCCAGGGCGCCGTGGTGCTGTGATGCCCACACCTGGGCGGAGCGCGACTCTGCACGGTCGTCGAACCGCCCATCCGTCCCGAAGTCCTGGCCGGAGTCGGCTGGCTCGAAGATGTTCTCGGGCGAGTCCGGGTCGCGTGGCTCGGAAGTCTGCTGCGAGTCATAGCCCGTTCGCGCAAGGTAGCGGTCGAGCAGCCCGGGCGCCACGGCGTTCGCGATCAGGGTCGCAGCCGTGCTGCCGCCCACCCAATACTCCCGTCGACGCGGGTGGTCGGCGGCATACACGACGGCTCGACCCGCGACCTCCGGCTGGTAGATCGGCGGCACTGGCTGCGGACGGCGGGGCAGGCGAGAACGCACCCAGGTGAACTGCGGGGTGTTGACGGCCGGAAGCTGGACCATCGTGACACGCACCGGGCTCCTGTCGTGCAGCAGCTCGCAACGCAGCGCCTCGTGGAAACCCTGGATCGCGTGCTTCGAGCCGCAGTAGGCCGACTGCAGCGGGATCCCCCGGTACGCGAGCGCGGAGCCGACGTGCACGATGGTGCCGCTGCCGCGTTCCTTCATCCGGGGCAGGACGGCCATCGTCGCGAAGACGTACCCGAGGTAGCTGACCTCGGTGACGCGACGGAACTCGTCCGGCTTGATCTCGTCGAAGGGCGCGAAGACCGAGGTGAAGGCGACGTTCACCCACACGTCGATCGGGCCGAGGACGTCCTCGATGTGTGCGACCGCGTCCCGGACCTGTGCCTCGTCTGCGACGTCGGCGGGCACGGCCAGGGCGGTGCCCCCGGCCGCCTCCACCTCGCGCGCGGCCGCGTCCAGTCCGGCCTCTCCGCGGGCGACGAGTGCGACGCGGTCCCCACGGCGACCGAACTCGACCGCGGCCGCGCGGCCGACCCCGCCGGACGCACCCGTGACGGCGACGACAGGTGGACGGCCCTCACCCGACCGGGCACTGACTGTTGGTTGCATGGGCGTACCTCCTTTCCCGATCGGGTACCCGGCTGGCGCTCGGAACAAACGCCGAGGCCGGCCCGGCCCCGCGTGTGCAGACTCGTCATGGCGGGTAGGCACGTGGTGTGAGCCGATCGACCCGCGAGCCAACCGGACATCGCGTCGACCCTTCGGTGCACGTCCTGCGGGAGTACTCCCTCGTCGCAGACGGCCGGCGTGGCGCCGTGATCGGACCGCGCGGCGACATCGCGTGGCTCTGTGTGCCCGACTGGGACTCGGAGCCCGTGTTCTCCACGCTCATCGCGGGGGAGGGGACCTATGCCGTCACCCCGACGGACACCCCGTTCGTCTGGGGCGGCTACTACGACGCGAACACCCTTATCTGGAACGACCGCTGGACCACCACCCACCAGTTCGTCGAATGCCGAGAGGCGCTGGCGTACCCGGGTGACGAGCACCGCACCGTCGTCCTGCGACGCGTACGGGCCATCGATGGGGCAGCCCAGGTCAGCGTCACCCTCGACGCCCGGGCCGGCTTCGGCCAAGCCGTGGCGTCCGACGTCCACGTCGACGACTGCGGCACCTGGACCGCGCGCGTCGGCTCCATCCACATGCGCTGGAGCGGGGCCGGGCAGGGAGTCCGGCGGGACGAGGACGGAGCCCTCCACGCAGTCGTCCACGTGCCCGATGGCGGGCACCACGACCTCGTCCTGGAGCTGTCCGACCAGCCGCTTCCGTCGCGCCTGCCCGATCCTGGCGTGCTGTGGGAGCAGACCGAGAAGGCTTGGGGCGCAGCGGTTCCCGAGATCACCGGCACCATGGCGGACGGCGACGCCAGCCATGCGTATGCCGTGCTGCGCGGTCTCACCACGCCGGGGGCCGGCATGGTGGCAGCCGCGACGATGTCGCTGCCGGAGCGCGCCGAAGCCGGCCGCAACTACGACTACCGCTACGCGTGGATCCGCGACCAGGCGTATGCCGGGGTGGCCGTGGCAACGCTCGGACCGCACCCGCTGCTCGACGACGCGACGCATTTCATCACCGAACGGCTGCTCGGCGACGGCGCGAAGCTGGCCCCTGCCTACACCGTCCGCGGCGGGCCGATCCCAGACGAGCAACGGATCGACCTGCCCGGATACCCCGGCGGCGCTGACATCGTCGGCAACAAGGTGGGCCACCAGCTCCAGCTCGACGCGTTCGGAGAGTCACTGATCCTGCTGGCAGCGGCTGCACAGCATGACCACCTCGAGCGGGACGGATGGGCCGCAGTCGAGATCGCAGTCCGGGCCGTCGCCGATCGCTGGCCCGAGGCGGACGCCGGCATCTGGGAGCTCGACGACCACCGTTGGGCGCATTCGAGACTCAGCTGCGTCGCCGGGCTCCGCGCCGTCGCCCGCCACGGGCCGCGCCAGCAGAGTGCGACCTGGAGCGCGCTCGCGGACCGGATCCTCACGTCCGTGCGGGCAGACTGCACGCACTCCTCGGGGCGCTGGCAACGCGCCCCCGACGACGCCCGCGTCGACGCCGCCCTGCTCCTGCCGGCGGTCCGTGGGGCCGTCCCCTTGTCCGACCCACGCAGCGAGGCGACCCTTACGGCAGTCCTCGACGAGCTCGCCGACGACTACTACCTGTACCGGTTCCGTCAGGACGTCGGGCCCCTTGCAGATGCCGAGGGCGCCTTCCTGCTGTGCGGGTTCATCGCCGCCCTCGCCGAGCACCAGCAGGGCCGGATGGTCGAGGCGGCGCGCTGGTTCGAGCGCAACCGCGCCTCGTGCGGCCCACCCGGCCTGCTGGCCGAGGAGTACGACGTCGTCCAGCGCCAGATCCGAGGCAACCTCCCGCAGGCGTTCGTGCACGCGCTGCTGCTGGAGTCCGCAGTGGTCCTGGCCTCGGACCCACCGGCATAGCCGCCTGATCACTCACCCCAGCAGGCGTATGCCGTCCACGTCACACCGCGCAGCCGGCATAGCCGCCCCGTGGCGGGGTAGGGGGCTGTCGTAGGGCTGAACCCGAATGCACACACAGTAGGCAAAGGAGGCGCCGGTATGGCGACCCTGGTCGGAGACTATGTACTTCAGCGGCTGCGAGAGTGGGGAGTGGAGAAGGTCTTCGCCTACCCCGGCGACGGCATCAACGGGATCCTCGCGGCGTGGGGTCGGGCCGACAACCAGCCGCAGTTCGTCCAGTCGCGGCACGAGGAGATGTCCGCCTTCGAGGCCGTCGGATATGCCAAGTTCAGCGGCACGTTCGGCGTGTGCATGGCGACGTCGGGGCCCGGAGCGATCCACCTGCTCAACGGGCTCTACGACGCCAAGCTCGACCATGTCCCGGTCGTGGCCATCGTCGGTCAGACGAACCGCACCGCGATGGGCGGTGCCTACCAGCAGGAGGTCGACCTCCAGAGCCTCTACAAGGACGTGGCGAGCGAGTACGTCCAGACCGTAATGGTGCCCGAGCAGCTGCCCAACGTCATCGACCGCGCGATCCGCATCGCGCTGGCGGAACGGGCTCCGACCGCCGTCATCATCCCTGCTGACGTGCAGGAGCTCGAGTACACCGCGCCCACCCACGCCTTCAAGATGGTGCCCTCGAGCGTCGGCGTCGAGTGGCCCCGTCCTGCAGCCGACGACGACGCTGTGGCTCGCGCTGCTGAGATCCTCAATGCCGGCAAGCGCGTCGCGATCCTGGCCGGCGCCGGGGCCAGAGGCGCCCGCGACGAGGTCATCGAGGTCGCCGAGATTCTCGGCGCCGGCGTCGCGAAGCCACTGCTCGGCAAGGACGTGCTGCCCGACGACCTGGCGTTCGTGACCGGTTCCATCGGCCTGCTCGGGACGCGACCGAGCTACGAGCTGATGCAGAACTGCGACACGCTACTGACGATCGGCTCCAACTTCCCCTACACCCAGTTCCTTCCGGAGCTCGGCCAGGCGAAGGCCGTCCAGATCGACATCGACGGCAAGTTCATCGGCATGCGCTACCCCTACGACGTCAACCTCGTCGGCGACGCAAAGGCCACCCTAAGGGCACTGATCCCGCGGCTGACGCGGCAGACGGACCGCTCCTGGCGAGAGGACCTCGAGTCCAACGTCCAGCGCTGGTGGGAGACGATGGACCGCGAGGCGGAGGTCGACGCCAACCCAGTCAACCCGCTGAAGCTCTTCACCGAGCTGTCAAAGCGCTTGCCGCACAACGCGATCGTCACGGCCGATGCCGGCTCGTCGGCGAACTGGTATGCCCGGCATCTGCGCTTCGGCGGCGAGGTCCGCGGCTCCCTGTCCGGCACGCTCGCAACGATGGGCGCGGCGGTGCCATACGCGATCGGCGCCAAGTTCGCCTACCCAGACCGGCCGGTCATCGCCTTCGCCGGTGACGGCGCGATGCAGATGAACGGCCTTGCCGAGCTGCTGACCATCAAGAGGTACTGGGAGCAGTGGGCCGACCCACGGCTGGTGGTCGCAGTGCTGCACAACAACGACCTCAACCAGGTCACCTGGGAGATGCGGGCAATGCAGGGAGCGCCGAAGTTCGTCGAGTCCCAGCAGCTTCCGGACATGGACTATGCATACGTCGCTCGCGGCTTCGGCCTCGATGCGATCACGGTCGAGCAGGGCGACGACCTCGCGGCTGCCTGGGAGCAGGCGCTCACCGCTCGCCGACCCACCGTGCTCGACGTGCACACCGACCCCAACGTCCCACCCATCCCGCCGCACGCCAGCTTCGACCAGGTCAAGTCCATGGTCGAGTCCGTGGCCAAGGGTGACGAGAACGCCTGGGACGTCATCCGGGAGGGCGTCAAGACCAAGGTGCAGGAGTTCATCCCGCACCGCGGCAAGTGATCCCGTGCCGGCGCTCACGAAGACGGAGGCGGTGACACGAGCGGTCGATGTCGATGCGCTCGAGCAGGACCTGCGGTCGCGGGTCGACGGGGAGGTGCGGTTCGACGCGGGGACGCGAGCGGCATACTCCACCGACGGCTCGAACTTCCGGCAGGTGCCGATCGCGGTGGTCGTGCCGCGCTCGGTCGAGGCGGCCGTCGAGGCCGTCGCGGTCTGCCACGAGCACGGTGCGCCCATCGTCTCGCGCGGTGGCGGCACGAGCCTCGCGGGCCAGTGCACCAACACCGCTGTCATGATCGACTGGGCCAAGTACTGCAACCGCGTCGAGTCCGTCGACGTCGAGCGACGCGTCTGCACGGTGGAGCCGGGCATCGTCCTCGACGTGCTCAACGGCCAGCTGAAGGAGCACGGCCTTCGGTTCGGGCCCGAGCCGGCCACGCATCCCAACTGCACGCTCGGCGGCATGATCGGCAACAACTCGTGCGGCGCGACGGCACAGCGCACGGGCAAGGTCGTCGACAACGTCGAGCGGCTCGAGGTGCTGCTCGCCGACGGCACCCGGTTCTGGTGCGGGCGCACCAGCGACGAGGAGTACGCCCAGCTCGAGCGTCACGGCGACCGACGGTCTGCCGTCTACCGCAGCCTCCGGCACCTCCACGAGGAGTATGCCGCCGACATCCGCGAGCGCTATCCCGACATCCCCCGCAGGGTGTCCGGCTACAACCTCGACTCGCTCCTGCCCGAGCACGGGTTCGACGTCGCCGGGCTGCTCGTGGGCAGCGAGTCCACCCTCGTCACCGTCCTTCGTGCCGAGCTGCGGCTCGTACCAGTGGTGCCGGAGCGAAGCCTCGTCGTCCTCGGCTTCGACTCGATCGCGGCGGCGGGAGACGCTGTGCCGAGGCTCCTGCCACACGAGCCCATCGCCCTGGAGGGGATCGACGACCGGCTCCTCAACGACGAGCGGATCAAGCACCTCAACGACGCGGCACGGAAGCAGATGCCGGAAGGGACGGCATACCTGCTCGTGCAGTTCGGCGGCAGGACGCGCGAGGAAGCGGACGAGCGGGCTCACGGGATGCTGCGCGACCTCGACTACGCCGAGGACGATCCCACCGTGGCTCTCGTCGACGACCCCGCTGTCGAGGACAACCTGTGGGCCGTGCGCGAGTCCGGTCTCGGTGCGACGGCGCACGTCCCGGGCGAGCCCGACACGTGGGAGGGCTGGGAGGACTCAGCCGTGGCGCCGGAGCGCCTGGGGGACTACCTGCGCGACCTCGAGGCGCTGTACGAGAGCTTCGGCTACGCCGACAATACGGGACCAAGCCTTTACGGCCACTTCGGGCAGGGTTGCGTGCACACGCGAATCCCGTTCGGGCTCAAGGACGCCCGGGGAGTCGAGAAGTATCGCAGGTTCATGGAGTCGGCAGCCGACCTGGTCGTGAGATACGGCGGGTCTTTCTCCGGGGAGCACGGCGATGGTCAGTCGCGCGGTGAGCTGCTGCCCAGGATGTTCGGTCCGCGGGTGATGGATGCCTTCGCCGAGCTGAAGCGGATCTTCGACCCGGGCGACCTGATGAACCCGGGCAAAGTGGTGCACCCGGCTCGGCTGGACGAGCACCTTCGCCTGGGCGGCACGTGGGCACCCCACCTCGAGGGCCGGCCGGCGTTCACGTACCCCGACGACGGGGACAGCTTCGTGGCCGCGGCGAGCCGATGCGTCGGTGTCGGGTTGTGTCGTGCGCCGGAGCCGAAGGAGGGCGCCGTGATGTGCCCGTCCTACCGCGCGACCCGCGACGAGGAGCACTCGACCCGCGGCCGGGCTCGCCTGCTCTTCGAGATGGCCGGCGGTCATCAGGACTCGCCGATCAAGGACGGCTGGCGTTCGACAGCTGTCCGCGACGCCCTGGACCTGTGCCTGTCGTGCAAGGGCTGCGCCACCGACTGTCCGGTCGATGTCGACATGGCGACCTACAAGGCCGAGTTCCTGCACCACCACTACCGGCACCGCCTGCGCCCGAGAGCGCACTACGTCCTCGGCTGGCTTCCTCTTGTCGCGGCCGGTATCGGTCGGACCGGTCTCAGCCGAGCTGTCAACGCCGCCGCACGCCGACCCTTCCTGCGGCGCGCGGCGGCCTGGACCGCAGGCGTGGAGGACCGGCAGGTGCCGGCCTTCGCGCCGACGTCTCTTCAGCGCTGGTGGCGCGAAGACGGCGCTTCCGGGGCCGGCGGGCGGTCCGGGGGAGCGCGTGGCGACCTTCTCCTGTGGCCGGACACGTTCACCAACGCCTTCCATCCGCACGTCGGACAGGCCGCGGTCGAGGTGCTGCGCGCCGCCGGCTGGAGCGTCCGTATGCCGAGCGAGATGGTGTGCTGCGGCCTGACCTGGACGTCGACCGGGCAGCTCGACGTCGCGCGTCGCGTCCTGCGGCGCACGATGCGCCACGTCGCGGACCACGTGCGCGCTGGTGGGCTCGTCGTCGGGCTGGAGCCGAGCTGCACGGCGATGCTCCGGTCAGACGCGCCCCGCCTTCTCCCGGACGACGAGGACGTGCGCCGGCTCGCGGCGCAGACGGTCAGCCTCGCGGAGCTGCTTCACGACCACTCGCCCGGGTGGTCTCCACCGCGAGTCGGTGCCGACGGCCCGGATCATGCCCTGGTCCAGGTCCACTGTCACCAGCACGCGGACACCGGCTGGGACGCAGACAAGGCTGTGCTCGAAGCCGCCGGCGTTGCCGCCTCGAGCATCGGCGGGTGCTGCGGGCTCGCTGGCAACTTCGGGTTCGAGCGTGGCCATCTCGAGGTGAGCCGCACGTGCGCTGAGGACAAGCTGCTCCCGGCGGTCAGGGCTGCCGACCCGCGGACGGCTGTGCTTGCGGACGGCTTCAGCTGTCGCACCCAGCTGCACGAGCTGGGGCCCAGGGGAGTGGAGGGCCGGCACCTGGCCGAGCTTCTCGCGGACGCTCTCCAGGCGACGACCTGATCGACCTGCGCAACCCCACCCCAGCTGGTCGAGTGAGCGCGTCGTCACACGTGTCACACGCGCATGCGCGACAAACGGGACGACGTGCTCACTCGACGGGGGTGCCAGACCGTCAGGCGACCCGGTACTTCACGACGTCGGGCTCGCGAAGGGTCAAGCCGTTGCCGGGCGCCGAGCCGTCGGGGTGGATCGTCCCGCCCCGGGGGTCCAGTGCACCGTCGAAGAAGGCGCTCTCGATGCGAACGTGGTCGTGGAACCACTCCAGGTGTCTGAGGTTCGGGGTGGCCGCAGCGACATGGGCGTGCAGGTGCGGGGCGCAGTGGCCGGACACCTCGAGGCCGTGCGCCGCCGCGACGGCCGCTGCACGCCGGAACTCCGTGATTCCCCCGCAGCGGGATGCGTCGACCTGGAGGCAGTCGACGGCTTCGGCCTCGACCATCCGGGCGAAGTAGGTCAGGTCGTAGCCGTACTCGCCTGCGGTCACGTCCGCGTCGACCAGGCCGCGCACGGTCCGCAGACCCGCGAGGTCGTCCGACGACACCGGCTCCTCGAACCAGGTGATCCCAAGGTCGCGGGCTCGGTCCATGAGCCGCACCGCCTGCTTTGCGGAATAGGCGCCGTTGGCGTCGACGAACAGCTCGGCGTCGTCGCCGATGGTCTGACGTGCCAAGGACATCCGGGCCAGATCCCGCCGCTCCTCGGAGCCCCAGGACTCGCCGATCTTGATCTTGGCTCGCGGTATGCCCTGGAGCACCCAGCCCTGGAGCTGCTCGCGGAGCTTCTTGTCGGGGTACGTCGTGAACCCGCCGCTGCCGTAGACGGGCACGTCGTCCCGGACGGCTCCGAGGAGCGTATGCAGCGGCACGTCGAGAAGCCGTGCCTTGAGGTCCCACAGAGCGGTGTCGACCGCGGAGATCGCGTATCCGACCGCTCCCACGCGCGGGGCGTTGCGGGCCGCGGCCACCATTGCCTGAAAGCACGCGCCGACCGCCTGCGGGTCCCTTCCTACGATGATGCCCGCGAGAAGATCACGGACGACGCGGGCGCATGCTGCAGGGCCATAGGTCCAGCCAGTCCCCACGGTGCTGCCGGACCTCGCACGGACGACGACGATGGTCGTCGCGTCCCACGCCAAGGTGCCGTCCCCCTCGGGCCCGTCCGTGGGAACCGTATAGGCCCGAGCGGCGATCTCATCGACGAGCGCGTCGCCCGCGCGCCGCCCAGCCTCCCGCGTGCCTAACTGGCTCATGGGATCCCCTTACCCGGACGGCGGGCGCGAGTGAGCAGGAGACCTCCTCGCGCCCCGGGCGCGAAGCCCTCGAGAACGCTCCCATCGGACGGCACCGCCGCCCCTGCCTTTTGAAGGGCAACGGTGTCGCCAGTCCGTGAATACCCTCACGCAGGGGGCTCACACGAGGTCCTGCGGCGAGTCGCGGGATCAGGAACTTGACCGAGCGCCGTTTGAGGTCTCCTGCGAAGGGTATAGATCTGCTGACGGCAGGGCGTGAGGGGCAACATCATTGCTCGACCGTCTCCCGGCTCCCCCTAGATGGCCGGGATCGGCGTCGCGTCCGCACCCCGCCCGTGCATCCCGCGGACGCGACGCATCCCCTTGCGACGCCCACCGCTGCGCGCAACGACCCTTCTGGCGACGTGCGCGCTAGCAGGGTCGGCGACGGTGCGGCTCATATCCTGCGGATACCCCGCGGAGCGCCGGTCAAACAGCCTGCACGCACCGGCTGTCCCTACCGGCCTCGCAGCCGGATCGTTCCCGATCGGTGCCGGGTACGTCCACCGCGATCGGGACTATCTTGAGAGATGTCCGACGCAGGAGGTGGGTGCGTCATGACCAACAACCCGGGCGGGGCCGGACCCATGACAGGGGACCTTCGCGCACTCGCGGAGTCGTTCGCCGACATCGGCGCTCAAGTGGGCGCCCGTGACGCTGGTCCGACGCTTCAGGCCGTCGTCGACACGGCAGTCGAACGGGTCAGCGGTACCAGATGGGCCAGCATCACCAGCCTGCACAAGAACACGTTCTCGACGGTCGTGTCCACCGGCGAGACGGCCCGGCTCGCCGACGCGATCCAGTACGCCGTGGGGTCTGGTCCCTGCGTGGATGCCATCGTGGACGACGCCATCTATCGGCCTCATGATCTGCGCCAGGACGTGCGCTGGCCGGAGTACGGACGTCGAGTCTCGGCCGAGCTGGGGATTCGGAGCATGGTCTCCTACCGCTTGTCCGTCGAGGTGGACGACTCGATCGACGGCCTGAACCTGTACTCCGACGAGGTCGACGCCTTCAGCGACGAGGCGGTCATGGTGGGTCTCATGGTCGCCACGCACGGCGCGGTGACGGCCGCGCTCGTGGCGAACCGGCACAAGATCGACAACCTCGAGCAAGCGCTACGAAGCAGCCGTGAGATCGGGATGGCCATGGGGGTCCTCATGGCGAACACCGGGTGAGCCGCGAGCAGGCCTTCGACCTGCTTCGCCTGGCCAGCCAGAACAGCAACCGAAAGCTTCGTGACGTCGCCGGCGAGGTCGCGGACACTGGCGTGCTGCCGTCCCTCCGGCCGCGACCCGGCCATGGCGCCTAGCTCGCCGTCGTGACGGGTGTGAGGCCCTCGTCGAGCGTGAGGCGGTCTGCGAGCCGCCGTGTGATGTCACGGAGCTTTCGAGACACCTGCATCTGGGTCATGCCGCGCACCTCACCGATCTCACGTTGGGTGCGGCACTCGACGAACCTCATGAGCAGCAGGTCGCGGTCGAGCTGGTCGAGCTCTCCCAGAGCCAGCGACAGACAGACCCGGTCGTCTGCACTCTCGAGGGCCTCGTCCGGACACGCGAGCACCTCCGAGAGGGCGGGCTTGTCGTCGTCGGTGGGAGAGCAGTCGAGGGACAGCGGTCGGTAGTTGCTCATCGCCGTGGTGGCCTCCCTCACCTCGTCCCGGGTGGTGTCGACCGCTTCGGCGAGCTCGGCGTCATCAGGGGTGTGGCCGAGCTCCTGCTCGATGCGCTCCCGCTCGGCGGAGAGGTTCGCGCGGAGCTCCTGCACTCGCCGCGGTGGGCGCACCATCCACCCACGGTCGCGGAAGTGTCGCTTCAGCTCGCCAGAGACTGTGGGCACGGCGTATGCCGCGAACGACGGTCCGTTGCCCGGGCGGTAACGGCGGATGGCCTTGACCAGGGCCAGCCGCGCGACCTGCACCAGGTCGTCGTGGTCGATCCCGCGGCCGGCGTAGCGGCCGGCCATGGTCTCGCACAGGTCGAGGTACAGCAGGGTGATGCGCTCAAAGGTCCGGCTGGCCGATCGCTCGTCGGTCGCGTGGACCAGCTCGTCGAAGAGGCGCTCGGTGCGGGAGTCGCGGTGCGTGAAACGGGGATGGTGGTCGAGTGGCTGCGCCATGACTGTCTCCGGTCGGTTCGGATGACGGAGTCGGCGCGAGGTTGTACCGCTCTGACATCTCGACCATCCCATCCTTTGGGGACCGGCGCAACGCCCGCTGGGCCGAGCGACGCCACACGGCATACGAAAAGCGTTGCTACTCAAGGACGTTGGGGCCATGACCCGCTTTACGGTCGAAATCATCGCGTGGCGTAAACTGGTCATACCGGGCATGCGACGTTCTCAAGGCGACACCTATGCCGTCGGATCTGGGTATGGCGTCCTCTGTCAGACACGTTTCGAGGAGGCGTCAGATGCCAGGCAAAAACCCAGGTCCCTCGGTCAAGGACAAGCACCTCTACGAGTCCCTTCGGGACGAGGGGGCGAGCAAGGAGAAGGCGGCGCGCATCTCCAACGCCGCGTCGAACACGTCGCGCTCGAGTGTGGGCCGCAAGGGTGGCAAGGCGAGCGACTACGACGAGATGACCAAGGACCAGCTGCTCAAGCGGGCTCGGGAGATCGGCATCAGCGGACGCTCGAAGATGAGCAAGTCTCAGCTCATCTCAGCCTTGCGCAACCACTGATCTCAGACACCGAACACCTATCGCAACGAGGTGCTCACAGCCCCGCAACACGGATGTCATGTCGGCCACGGACGATGGCAACGTCCAGCACCTGTGCGGAAGGCAGTACGTAGCGACATGACGCAACGCGGAATCGCCTTGGTGGCCCACGACAACAAGAAGCCCGACCTGCTGGCCTGGGCAGCGTTCAACAGCGACACGCTCGCAGCGCACCGGCTGTACGCGACCGGGACGACGGGCACGCTCCTTCAGTTCGAGCTCGGTCTTCCCGTGACCAGGCTCCTGAGCGGACCCGTCGGGGGCGACCAGCAGATCGGAGCGCGCATCGCCGAGGGCACCGTCGACCTGCTGATCTTCTTCTGGGACCCGCTCGAGCCCCAGCCGCACGACCCGGATGTCAAGGCACTCCTGCGCGTGGCGGCGGTGTGGAACACCCCGGTGGCGTGCAACGTGGCCAGCGCGGACCTGATGATCTCCTCGCCCCTGCTCTTCGGTGACTACACCGTGACCCGTCCTGACTTCGGCGACCGTCCGACTGACCGCTTCGCGCGCGGAGCGAGCACCTGATCTCGTGCGCCGCACGTATCACGGGCTGAGCCGGGCCGACCCTCCTAGACCCCCGGCACGCTGTGGCGGTGGCTGTGCTCCGGGCCGAGGTCGTGGATCTCGTGGTCCGCGTGGGACAGTGCCTCGGCGAGCAACGTCCGAACGTGGGTGTCGGCCGCGGTGTAGTACACGAACGTGCCCTCACGCCGCGCATGCACCAACCCGGCCAGGCGCAGCTTGGCCAGGTGCTGGCTGACCGACGTCGCCGAGACCCCGGCCAGGTCGGCGAGGGAGGACACAGATGACTCGCCTTGGAGCAGTGCCCACAGGAGCTTGACGCGGGTCGGGTCGGCCAGCATCCGGAAGGAGTCCGCCGCGAGCTGGGCCTGGTGGTCCTGCGGCATCGTGAGGCTCGGGATGGCGTCATGCACTCCACAACCCTACTGCCTGACTACCTTCACATATGCGCAGGTAGCATGATCACATGCCCGGACTCGACCCGCACGACCACCGCCGCGCACATGGCCACGAACACAGCGGTTCTCACGACGGCCACCTGCACGACCGGACCACGTGGGGGAGGGTCAGGCATGCGGTGAGCCAGATCCTCGGCCTGCACTCGCACGACGTGGCCGAACAGGTCGACGAGATGCTCGAGGCGAATGCCGCTGGACGGCGCGCCCTCTGGCTGAGCCTCGCCGCGCTGGGAGTCACCGCGACGCTCCAGGCAGCCGTCGTCAGCGTGTCCGGGTCCGTCGCGCTGCTCGGCGACACGTTGCACAACTTCGCGGATGCGCTCACGGCGGTGCCGCTGCTCGTGGCCTTCTCGCTGGCGCGACGGGCGGCGTCCCGGCGCTTCACCTACGGCTACGGCCGGGCCGAGGACCTCGCCGGTCTGTTCGTCGTCGCGATGATCGCGCTGTCCGGGCTGCTGGCTGCCTGGGAGTCGGCCCGGCGGCTCGTGGACCCGCAGCGGGTCAGCAACCTCTGGCTCGTGGCGGCCGCGGCGCTCATCGGGTTCGCGGGCAACGAGCTGGTGGCGCGATACCGCATCCGAGTCGGGCGACGGATCGGGTCCGCAGCCCTCGTGGCAGACGGTCTGCATGCCCGGACCGACGGCTTCACCAGCCTGGCAGTTCTCGCCGGCGCCGGTGGCGTTGCTCTCGGCTGGGACGCCGCCGACCCGGTCGTCGGCCTGGTCATCACGCTCGCCATCCTGGGCGTCCTGCGGTCCGCAGCGGTGCAGGTCGGCGCACGCCTCATGGATGCCGTCGAGCCGGAGCTGGTGACCACAGCCGTGACAGCGGTGGCGGCCGTGCCCGGGGTGGTGGACGTGCGTGATCTTCGGATGCGCTGGATCGGCCACACGCTGCGGGCCGAGGTCGATGTGACGGTCTCGCGCGACCTCACGCTGGTGCGGGCTCATCAGGTCGCGCATGCCGTCGAGGCGGCCCTGCGCGCAGCCGTGCGTCGGCTGGACGCCGCCCTGGTGCATACGAGCCCGGCCGGGGCACACGGGACGCCCGTAGGAGTCGCCTCGACCGCACTCGCGCCGTAGCGCCGCCTGGCCGCAGGCCGGTTGCACTCGGGTGTCATGCTGGGGGAGTGCGACCGACCCTCGTGTCCATCCTGGTGCTCCTGCTGCTGCTCGGGGCGTGCAGCCTGTGGGTTCTCGAGGACGCCAGGACGCGCGAGGACCGGGGGCACCCCGTCGTTGCCAGCGTCGGGGGCTACACGATCGACCGACCCGAGATCTGGGCGGCCCTGAGCCTGCTCGTCTGCGTCCTAGCCGTCCCGATGTATCTCGTCGCGCGTCGCGCGAACGGCTGAAGGCGGATCGCCCGAGAGCGAAAACCCCAGAGAGCGAGGGCCGCTCGCGCCGCCGCGATCAGGCGATCTGCCGATCAAGCGACCAGCGCGGGCGGCTCGGGCTCGAAGGTCCGGATCTCGTCGTCGCCGGGCTGGATGATCCCGACCGACGACTCCGGCACCTCTCGCCACGCGCCCGGCAGATCGAGCAACGGCTCCGACACGACGAGGCGCGTCTCCGGGCCGAGGCGGTTGAGCTGCTCGACCTCTGGGTGCAGCAGCCGCAGCTGTGTGACATCAGTCGAGTGGTACAGCGTGCGTGTCTTGCGCTCGCTCGAGTAGCGGAACGCCCAGACGGACTCGCCGTTGCTCGTCGCCATGGTCGCCTGCACCGGGTTGGGGACGCCGCGGCGGGAGGCGAGGTCCTCGACGAACCCCACAGCCCGGGCGACGCCACGGATGGGATCGTCCTCCAGCCCGAAGGTCAGGGCGAGGAAGAACAGCATCTCCGAGTCGGTCGATCCCTCGATGTGCGGGTAGAGCGCCGGGTCCACCGCGAACGCCAGGTCGCGCTTGAGGTCGTGGAACCCGCGGATCAGCCCGTTGTGCATCCACAGCCAGTTGCCGTGGCGGAACGGGTGGCAGTTGCTGCGCTGCACCGGTGTCCCCGTCGAAGCGCGGACGTGCGCGAAGAGCAGCCGGGTCTCCACCTGGCTGGTCAGCTCGCGCAGGTTCTGGTCGTTCCACGCCGGGTCGACGCTCTTGAACACCGCCGGCCGCGGGCCGAGGCCATACCAGCCGATCCCGAAGCCGTCCCCGTTGGTCGTCGTCGCGCCCATGCGCGAACGCAGGCTCTGCTCGATGAGCGAGTGCTCGGGCTTGAAGAGAAGGTCCTCGGCAAGCAGCGGATCCCCTGAGTACACCATCCAGCGGCACATGCTTCCACGGAAGCAGGCCACGGCGCGCGAGGCAAGGCCTCTGGGGAGGCCGATCGTGCAGGAGCCGCCGCGCCGGTCTCAGAGCCGGATCAACATCGAGGCCTTGGCGGCCCTGAGCATCGCAGCGAGCCGCCGCTTGGCCCGGGTCCGCTGGCTGATCGTGTGAACCTTCGGCGTCTGGCCGACCTCAGCGGTCAGTGCCCAGTAGGGCGACTTCTTCACCGTCTTGGCATCCGGCTTGTTGTACGGCTTCACGAGCGTCAGGTGCGGACGCTCCCAGGCGATGTTGCGACGCACGACCTTGGCCGGGACGCCCGCAGCGACGACGTTGTTGGGCAGGGCGCGCGTGACGATCGACCGCATACCGACGACTGAGCCGTCTCCGATGGACGCGCCGGCGAGGATGCACGACTCGAGGCCGAGCCACACGTGGTTGCCGATCGTGATGGACCGCGACCGGTTGACCCGCTTGCCGGTGCGCACGTCGAAGATCGGGTGGCCGTCGTCGGCACGGATCTGGACGTCCGAGGCGATCATCACGTCATCGCCGATGCGGATGGTCGTGCCCTCGGCCGCAGACATCGCCACCTTGGTCGTCGTGGAGACGTTGCTGCCGAACAGGACCTTGGACTTCTCACCGACCCTGATGGCGGCGCGGAGCGCCGGCACTCCCTGGCTAGGACCGATCTCGACCAGACCGTCGTTGCAGTCGAAGTCGATGATGAGGTGCTCGATCCGCTGTGGGCTCGAGATCCGCAGCGTGTTGTTGACGCCGACGAACTTGACGCGGACGTCCGACTTCACCTGTCCGTCGAACTCGATGCGGTTCCCGCGATCGTCCTCGTACGCCTCGAGGGTCCTGAGCAAGATCATGGCCGGGAGCATAGTGGGTACCTGGGAGCAGGTTTAAAGCAACTGCAACGTATGCCGCGAGCCGGGCCCCGCGGCATACCCCGATGGTCAGTCGGGGGGCGTCATGCGCGCCCGAGCCTCAGCGCGCGTGGCCGGCGGGCGAGGACCGCTCGCAGAACGCACGAGGTCCTCGGCGGTCGGCCCCGTCTGCGGTCGGCCGTACGCGTCGTAGGGGCTCGGGTCCTCATACGGGTCGTGATCGACGTGTCCCTCGTCGGCACGGGCACGCTCGGTCTCCGGGGCTGCCTTGGCCGCTCCGACAGTCAGGGCCGCGATGGCTGTGGTCATCGGGACCGCGAGAACCAGGCCGATCGCACTCGCCAGCGTGCGGACGATCTCCTCAGAGAGCGACTCGGTCTGGATCAGGTCGAGAACGGGACGCTCATAGATGAACAGGAGCAGCAGCACCGGCAGAGCAGCGCCGGCGTACGCGAAGACGATGGTGTAGATGGTCGAGGCGATGTGGTCGCGGCCGATCCGCATCCCGGACCGGAAGAGCTCACGACGACCCATGGACGGCGCCGCGGACCGCAGCTCCCACACCGCCGAGGACTGGGTGATGGTCACGTCGTTGAGCACACCCAGGCCCGCGACGATGATCGCGGAGGTGAGCAGCTCCTGAGGGCTGAGGTTCTGGGCGAAGGACACCAGCGTCGCGCCCTCGTCGCTCGCCACGCCGCTGAGCCGGGCCAGGTCCACCGCCAGCACTCCCAGTCCGGCGGTGATCGCCACGCCGAACAGGGTCCCCGCCAGTGCGGTGCTGGTCCGGATGGACAGGCCATGGGCCAGGTAGAGGACGACGAACATGATCAGGGCCGACCCGACGACGGCCACAAGCAGGCCGGACTCGCCGGCAAGCAACGCCGGGAGCATGAACTTGACGACGACGAGGCCGCCGAACGCGAGACCGACGAGGGCCAGGATGCCGCGCCAGCGCGCAACGAGTGCCACCACGAGCACGAAGAGCACGAACATCAGCGACAGCGGCGCCCCTCGCTGCACCTGCAGGAAGGAGTACGCCTCGGGCTGGCTGTCCTGGGCCGGGATCCGCAAGAGCATGACCGTGTCGCCCTCGCGAAGCCCCGACACCGAGATCGCGGGCGGCACGGACACCGACACTGTCGGGTGGACGTCACCCGAGGTCGCCGTGGGCTGCTCCAGCTGGACGGTGATCGCGCCGCACTTGGTGTCCGCTTCGACGACATCGCCGCCCTGCCCGGCGGCAGGCGTCGCGCCCGTCTGTGCGTCCTTGCCGGTGCACACCGGCAGCACCTTGAGCACCTCGGCCGTCGGGAACGTCGCCCCAGGCGCTGCGAAGTCACTGGTCTTGATCGTGGTCGCCTTGCTGGCGTCCGGCCACAGCCTGACCACGCCGAAGATCGTGACCGCAAGAGCCACGCCGAGGAACAGCGTCAGGGCCACCCGGGCGACGACGCCGACGCTCACCGTGCTCTCGGCCTCGTGAGCGCCATGGGCATGACTGTGGTGCGGTCCGCCGGGCATGGAGCAGAGTGTGCCACGGGCGAATTGCGACAGTGTGACTTCGTGTCCGGATGGATGCGGTCCGCTTTGGGCCGAGGGCCCCCATGGCAGTTAGGCTTGCCGCCGTGGAGGTGGACAAGGTGCCGGAAAGGGTGCCCGACAAGGTGCCGGACGAGCGTGAACACGTGGTGTCCGAGCGCCTGCTGACCATCCCCAACGTGCTGTCCGTCCTGCGTCTGCTCGGGGTCCCCGTCTTCCTCTGGGCGATCCTCAGCGAGCGCGACGGGCTGGCCCTGCTCGTGCTCGCGCTGTCGGGCGTCACCGACTATCTCGACGGCAAGATCGCCCGCCGGTTCAACATGGAGAGCCGCCTCGGGCAGTTCCTCGACCCGATAGCGGACCGCCTCTACATCCTGACGACCCTCATCGGGCTGCTCTGGCGCGACATCATCCCGCTCTGGTTCGTCATCGCGCTCGTGGCCCGCGAGGTCGTCATGGGCCTGATGCTGCTCTACCTGCGCAGCCGCGGCCAGCTCGGCCTACCGGTCCACTACGTCGGCAAAGCCGCGACCTTCAACCTGCTCTACGCCTTTCCCCTGCTGCTCCTGGCCCAGCGGGACGACTGGATCGGCGACCTTGCGCGTCCGATCGGCTGGGGCTTCGCGTGGTGGGGCCTGGCCCTCTACTGGCTCGCCGCGGTGCTGTATGCCGTCCACGCCAGGATCGTGCTGGCCGGCCGCAAGCAGGTGGTGACACCGTGACGCAGCAGGGGCGTCGCCCGGACGAGTCGATGACGCTGCTCACCTCCATGCTCGAGCGCCCGCTCGACCCGGGCTACCAGGACGCCGCCGACCGGCGCGAGGCTGCCGGCCTCCCCAGGGCGACCTCGACTCGCACGGTCCTCGTCGTCCTGCTCGCGATCCTCACTGGATTCCTCTTCGCCGTCGCGGCGCAGTCGCTGCGTCCGAAGCCGACTGCTGCGGCCGCGCTCAAGCAGCAGCTCGTATCGCGCATCGAGGCCTTCCAGAAGCACTCGAGCGACCAAGAGGCCCGGATCGCGGCAGTCAGCAAGCAGGTCAGCGACTACGAGGCGCTCGCGCTGACGCAGTCCGGTAGTGCCGACCTCAGTGGCACGATCAAGCAGCTCGAGGTGGACGCCGCGGCCGTTCCGCTGACCGGCCCGGGGCTCACGCTGACCATCGACGACGCGCCGTCGACCGAGGTCGACGGCAACGCCGGGTCTCGGCCGAGCAGCGACTTCCAGGAGGGGCAGGTCACCTCAGGCGACCTGCAGATCATCGTCAACGGGCTCTGGGGTGCCGGGGCCGAGGCGATCTCGATCAACGGCCACCGGCTCAGCTCGACGGCGGCGATCCGGTTCGCCGGTCGCGCGATCATCGTCGACTTCCGCCCGCTGTCCCGTCCCTATGTGATCACCGCGCTCGGTGACGCCAACGCGATGCAGCAGCTCTTCGAGCCGTCGTTCGCCGGGGTGTACCTCTCCGAGCTGACCCACCAGTACAAGATCCGCTCCTCGCTGGCGGCCGCCGACTCGCTCACCGTCCCGGGTGACTCGGCCGCCCGCCTCGAGGTCGCCAAGCCCCTGCACGACACCGTAGGCTCACAGCCGCCGAGCGTCCCGAGCGTCTCCGGCTCATCGACCGGTCCGACCAGCACGACCGGCCAGAGCAGCAAACGTCAGCCGGCGGGATCCACCACCCCCAAGGCAACCCCTAGTGAGGAGAGCACGTCGTGATCCCAGTCTTCGGTCTGCTGGCGGGACTCGCGATCGGCATCTTCCTCAACCCGGCCGTGCCCGTGTGGCTCCAGCCGTACCTACCGATCGCCGTGATCGCGGCGCTCGACGCTGTCTTCGGGGCCCTGCGCGCGGTGCTCGACGGGATCTTCAACGACAAGGTCTTCGTGGTGTCGTTCCTGTCGAACGTCGTCGTCGCCGCCTTCATCGTCTTCCTCGGCGACCAGCTCGGCGTCGGTGCTCAGCTGTCGACCGGCGTCGTGGTTGTCCTCGGCGTCCGCATCTTCTCGAACGTGGCCTCGATCCGCCGGCACCTCTTCAAGGCCTGACCGTGGCACGGAGAGCGAGGAAGCGAGCCACCCGGCCCCCTGGCAGGCCGGGCAGCAGCACGACCCCACCGACTGGTTCGGTCCAGCCCGACGTCGGCTCCGACCACGACGAGGACTACTGGAACCCCGAGGAGCCCGTCGAGCAGCAGGCCGAGGGAGTAGCCGAACAAGGGGCGCAGGCGCCGGCGAACCCGCCGACCCACGCCGTTCCGCCAGTTGCCGAGGCTGAGCCCGAGCCCGCGGAGCAGCCTGAGGACCAGCCCGGGGACGAGCCCAAGGACCAGCAGGCGGTCGCCGCTGATGCGGCCTCGGACGAGCTCGACGAGTCTGCTGGCGGTGATCACCAGGCGGACGGCCCTGAGCCAGTCGCACACGAACCTGAACTGGTCGCGGCCGAGCCCGAAACCGTCGCGGACGAGCCCGAACCCGTGTCGGAGGAGCCTGACGTGTCGTCGGGCGACGAGCCGCTTGGGGACGGACCCCCCGAGACCCCGGCGACGCCGCTGCGAGACGAGACTCCGGTCCTGGCGCCGGAGACGGCTGAGGCCCAGAAGATGGCTGACGCGGAGACGGCTGAGCCGGAGGCGACGGCTGAGCCCGACGAGACGGCTGAGCCGGAGGCGACGCCTGAGCCGGAGGCGACGGCTGAGCCCGCTGCGACGGCTGAGCCCGCTGCGCCGGCCGAGCCCGCTGCGCCGGCCGAGCCCGCTGCGACGGCTGAGGCCGAGGAGACGGCCGAGCCCGAGGAGACGGCCGAGCCCGCTGCGACCGGTGTCGCCGTCCTCGTCGCGACCGGCCCGGCCACAGCGGCCTCTCGTCCGACGGTTCCGGCCTCGACCGGGACCGACTTCGACGAGTTCGCCGCGGCAGCGGGCGAGCGGGAAACAGGCGAACGGCATTCCGTGGAGGGCAAGGCTGCCTGGGGGCGCCTGCTGAAGATCTCCAAGCCGCGTGCAACCCGCGGCAACCTGCTCGTAGCGCTCCTCGCGGTGCTGCTGGGGGCGGGTATCGCGGCGCAGGTGCAGCTGACGAACCAGCGCGGGCTCGACGAGCTCAGCCAGACGGACCTGGTCCGCGTCCTCGACGACGTGTCGTTGCGTGCCTCACGCCTGGACTCGCAGGTGCGCGAGCTCGAGGCCACCCGTGACCGGCTCAAGAGCGGCACGGGCACGACCGCCGAAGCGCTCCAGCAGGCTCAGAAGCGAGTCGACACGCTCGGGATCCTTGCTGGGACGATCCCGGCCAAGGGCCCGGGCATCACCTTGCGGATCAGCGATCCGGACAGCCAGGTCACCGCGCCGATCGTGCTCGACATCATCCAGGAGCTTCGGGACGCGGGCGCCGAGGCGATCGACGTGGGCGGGGTGCGCGTCGTGGCGTCGTCGTTCGTGGGCGATCGCGACGGCGAGATCGTCGTGGACAGCAAGACGGTCAGCCGACCGCTCGTCATCACCGTGATCGGGGACTCCAAGACCCTTTCGTCGGCGATGACGATCCCCGGCGGCATCGTGGAGACGGTGCGTCAGAAGGGGGCCAACGCCTCGATCGCAGAGTCCAACCTCGTCGAGATCACCTCGACTCACACGCCGACAGAGCTGAAGAACGCGAAGCCGGTGGAGTGACGATGCTGACCCCACGCGTGCGGCTTGCGGACTTCGACACCAGTCGAGGCGTGGGCGGCCTGGTCGTGGCATCCTCTCCCTTGCCGGTCCGGTCGCCGCGAGGGCTGTCGACACCGGCTGTCGGGCCCGGCCCCGACCTCTTCCTCACATCTTGACCCACCAAGGCCGGATCCCGGCCGTACCAAGGAGCGACATGAGCGACCTCGAGTACCCGTCCGACCTGCGTTACACGACCGACCACGAGTGGGTGCGCGTCGGCGACGACGGCGTGGTCCGGATCGGGATCACCGCCTTTGCGCAGGACGCTCTCGGCGATGTCGTCTACGTGTCGCTCCCCGCGGTCGGAGACACGGTCGCCGTCGGCGACGCCTGCGGCGAGGTGGAGTCGACGAAGTCGGTCAGCGACGTCTACGCCCCGCTCGCCGGCGAGGTGACCGCGACCAACGCGGCGCTCGACGGCTCGCCCGAGCTGATCAACTCGGACCCCTACGGCGAGGGCTGGATGTTCGAGCTCCGTCTGGCGGACGCCTCGTCCGTCGACGGGCTCATGGACGCCACGGCATACACGGCGACCCTGTCCTGACCGCGCGGAGCCGCGGGGGCGCTGCCCGCTGCCGGCGACGCCTGGTCAACTACAGTGGTGTGCGAAACCAGGCCCGGATGCCGGTGCCCGCGACCAACGAGCCCAGATGACAGAGGAGGACCGCATGTCGAGCGACCTGCCCGACCCCGACGACATGAATGTCGAACCCCGCACCATGCGGTTCCAAGGCGTTCCCGCAGAGACCGAGCACGTCGAGTCGCTCGACCCCAGAGGCCTGACGGCCGAGGACCAGGCGACGATCGAGGCGCTGCGCCCCGGCACCGCCCTGCTCGTCGTGCTGCGTGGCCCCAACACGGGTGCCCGGTTCCTGCTCGACGACCAGGAGGTGGCCGCCGGCCGTCACCCTGACTCCGACATCTTCCTCGACGACGTGACGGTCTCACGCAAGCACGCGGTGTTCGTCATGCAGGGCACCGGATATGTCGTGCGCGACTCCGGCTCGCTCAACGGCACGTATGTCAACCGGGAGCGGATCGAGGAGGCCCCGCTGCATACGGGCGACGAGGTCCAGATCGGCAAGTTCCGGCTCGTCTACTACGCCGCCTGACGTCCGGACGTCGCGACCCGGATGACCACTCGCGCGACGGCCGGTGACGGGCCGGGTGCGGTCGAGCGCCGCCTGACGATCGGCAAGGTCCTCGCCGCTCTCGAGGCCGACTTCCCGGACGTCACGGCGTCGAAGATCCGCTTCCTCGAGTCCGAAGGGCTTGTTCACCCGCATCGCACCGATGCCGGCTACCGCACGTATGCCGCCGAGGACGTCGAGCGTCTTCGCTACATCCTTGCGGCACAGCGGGATCGGTACTGGCCGCTCAAGGTGATCAAGGAGGCGCTCGACGCGCTCGACCGCGGCCTCGCAGACTCGGGCAACGGCGGCGGCCTGCCCAAAGCGCCGCCCATGGTGGTCGACCGCGACCTCCCCAGTGGCGCCGACCTGCTCGAGCGCCGCCGCGTGGCGCTGACCGGACCGGAGCTGCGGCAGGCGACCGGGATCGACCGGGCCACGTTCAACGCCCTCGAGACTTTCGGCCTGCTGCAGGCCGATGCGACGGGTCACTATGGCGACGAGTCTCTTGCTGTGGCTGCGGCCGCCCGCACTCTCGGCCAGTACGGTCTCGAGCCCCGGCACCTGCGTCCGTTCAAGACCGCCGCGGACCGCGAGATCGGCCTCGTCGAGCAGGTCCTGGCCACGCGTCGTGGCGGCGGCACGCGCGACGAGCGAGCTGCCGAGATCGTGTCGGCCTGCGTCGCGCTGCACGTCGCGCTCGTCAAGGCGGGGCTCGCCCGTTGAGGGCGTCCCGTCGCCCAAGGACGCGGGGTACGGTGGAGGCGTGAGAGAGGTCGATGTCCTTGGCGTCCGGGTCGAGATGCCGACCAACCAGCCGATCGTGCTGCTGCGCGAGCGCGACGGTGGTCGCTATCTCCCGATCTGGATCGGCGCCGCTGAGGCGGCTGCGATCACCTATGCCCAGCAGGGGGTCGTGCCCCCGCGCCCGCTGACGCACGACCTCATGCGCGACATCCTCGCGGCGCTCGGTCACGAGCTGACCGAGGTGCGGATCGTGGCGCTCAAAGACTCCGTCTTCCACGCGGCCCTCATCATCGACGGCACGTCCGAGATCAGCTCGCGCGCCAGCGATGCGATTGCGCTCGCCCTGCGAACCGGCTCCAAGGTGCTGGTCGAGCCCTCGATCCTCGACGAGGCCGCGATCGTCGTCTCCTCGGAGGAGGACGACGAGGTCGAGCGCTTCAAGGAGTTCCTCGACCACGTCTCCGCTGAGGACTTCGAGGGGCCGGCGAGCACTGACCCTGACCGTGAGGAGTGAGCCGGCGAAGGCCGGGTCGGACGGCACGGATAGGCTCACCTTCAAGGTGAACCTGAATGTTGGCGGTGCGACAGCGACACGCCAGGCACGTCAGGTCGACGGTGATTGACGGCCCAACGGTCGCGGCCTACCGTCAAAGAGAACGACGCGACTGTAGTTATCTGGATGTCGTCTGCGCCCAGACGCCGAAGCAGCCGCGCGCCACGCACAACCCCGCAGCCAAGCACGAGGAGGACGGCATGGCCGCCATCGAGGACGCGCCCGAGGTCAGTCGGTCGATTCCGATCGGGTCGCAAGGCCTGCTGTTCACCGACGACCTTCCCGAGCTCGCCGAGGACATCGGGTACCGCGGCCCGACCGCGTGCAAGGCGGCCGGGATCACCTACCGTCAGCTCGACTACTGGGCCCGCACCGGCCTCGTCGAGCCCTCGGTCCGCAGCGCCACCGGCTCGGGGACCCAGCGGCTCTACGGCTTCCGCGACATCCTCGTGCTCAAGGTCGTCAAGCGGCTCCTCGATACCGGCGTGTCGCTGCAGCAGATCCGGATCGCGATCGGGCACCTGCGGGAGCGGGGTGTCGAGGACCTTGCCCAGATCACCCTGATGAGCGACGGCGCCTCGGTCTACGAGTGCACCTCCGCCGACGAGGTGATCGACCTGGTCCAGGGCGGCCAGGGCGTGTTCGGCATCGCCGTGGGCCGCGTATGGCGCGAGGTCGAGGGTGAGCTGGCGCAGCTGCCGAGCGAGCGTGCGGAGGACGAGCCGGCCGACCACCACCCCGGTGACGAGCTCGGCGCGCGCCGCCAGGCACGTCGCATGGCCTGAGCGAGCCCTACCGCTCGCCGGCGATTCCAGCCAGAGGCGTCTCGGCTGGTAGATTCGTAAGGCCGATCGACCCTGCGTGGGAGAGTCCTCGGGGTGCAGCCGCCGCCGCACCTGCGAGGCGCCGAAGGGGCAACATCCCCGGAACCTCTCAGGCGCCAGGACCACGCGGGCGAGGCACATCTGGAGACGATGCACCACTGGGGGTCACGTCGACAGACGGGGAGCGTGTGTCGTCCGCTCAAACCCGCAGGAGCCCCAATGTCGCTCGACCAGCTCGCCGCCCCCCACTCCCTCTCCGAGGGCCCGAACGGCACGGCCTCGATGGCCGACTTCGTCGGCCGCCACGTCGGCCCCGAGGGTGACGACATCACCCACATGCTCGAGGTCGTGGGACAGCCCAGCCTCGACGCGATGGCCGATCGCGCCATCCCGGGCGCGATCCGCTCGGAGTCGCCCCTGCGCATCGAGGCGGCGGCCAGCGAGAGCGCCGTCATCGACGAGCTGCGCGGCTACGCGTCGCGCAACACCGTGCTCACCTCGCTCATCGGCCTGGGCTACTACGGCACGGTGACACCGCCGGTCGTGCGTCGTAACGTCCTCGAGAGCCCCGCCTGGTACACCGCATACACGCCGTACCAGCCCGAGATCTCCCAGGGTCGGCTCGAGGCACTGCTCAACTTCCAGACGGTCGTCACGGACCTGACCGGCCTCGACGTGGCCGGCTCGTCGCTGCTCGACGAGTCGACCGCTGCTGCCGAGGCGATGTCGCTCATGCGCCGGGTCAGCAAGGCCGCCGCTGACGGCGTGGTCCTCGTCGATCGCCAGGTCTTCCCGCAGACGATCGCGGTGATGCAGACGCGTGCCGAGGCGATCGGCCTGCCCCTGCTCGTCACCGACCTCGGCGGCGTCTCGGACCCGGAGTCCCTGGCGGTCGCAGCCGAGGGCAAGGCCGTTGTCGGCGTCATGGTGCAGTACCCGGACGCCTCCGGTCACCTGCACGACTGGGCAGGCCTCGCCGCGGCGGCACACGACGCCGGCGCCCTCGTGACGGCATGCGCCGACCTGCTGGCACTGACGCTGGTCGCCGCGCCCGGGGAGTGGGGCGCCGACATCTCGGTCGGCAGCGCGCAGCGGTTCGGGGTGCCGATGGGCTTCGGCGGCCCGCACGCGGGCTACATGTCGGTCCATCGCGGCCTCGAGCGGCAGCTGCCCGGCCGCCTCGTCGGGGTCTCCGTCGACGCCGACGGCCACCCGGCATACCGCCTGGCGCTGCAGACGCGCGAGCAGCACATCCGCCGCGAGAAGGCGACCTCCAACATCTGCACCGCCCAGGTGCTCCTCGCCGTCATGGCGAGCATGTATGCCGTGTGGCACGGGCCGGCCGGCCTGGCGCGGATCGCGCGGCGGGTGGCCTCGCTCACTGCCGGGATGCGCTCGGCGCTGCTCGAGGGAGGCGTGGACGTCGAGACCACCGCCTACTTCGACACCATCACGGTGTCCGTGCCCGGTCGTGCCGACACCGTCGTCTCCGGCTTCGCAGATCGCGGCATGAACATCCGCCGTGTCGACGCCGACCGCGTCTCCCTCAGCCTCGACGAGACGTCCACTGCCGCAACGGTTCTCGCAGTCCTCGCGGCCTTCGGCATCGCCGTCGCCGACGACGCGAAGGCCAGCTGGGGCGCCGACGAGGCGAGCGGCATACCCGCCGAGCTGGCGCGGACGACCGACTACCTCACCCACCCCGTCTTCCACTCGCACCACTCCGAGACGGCCATGCTGCGTTACCTGCGCAAGCTCGCCGACCGTGACTTCGCGCTCGACCGCGGGATGATCCCGCTCGGGTCGTGCACGATGAAGCTCAACGCCACGACCGAGATGGAAGCGGTCACGTGGCCCGAGTTCGCGAACCTCCACCCGTTCGCGCCCGCAGACCAGACCGAGGGCATTCGCGCCCTCATCGACGACCTGGCCGGCTGGCTCTGCGAGATCACCGGCTACGACGCCGTCTCGCTCCAGCCCAACGCCGGCTCGCAGGGCGAGTTCGCCGGGCTGCTCGCGATCCACGCCTACCACCAGGCGCGCGGTGAAGGTCACCGCCGCGTGTGCCTGATCCCGGCCAGCGCCCACGGCACGAACGCAGCCTCGGCCGTCATGGCCGGCCTCAAGGTCGTCGTCGTCAGGACGGCCGAGGGAGGAACCGTCGACCTGGACGACCTGCGGGCCAAGGTCGAGGCGCACCGCGACGACCTCGCCGCGATCATGGTCACCTACCCCTCGACCCACGGTGTCTACGAGGACACCGTCAGCGAGCTGTGCGAGCTCGTGCACGACGCCGGTGGCCAGGTCTATGTCGATGGCGCCAACCTCAACGCCCTCGTCGGGCTCGCCCAGCCCGGCAAGTTCGGCGCCGACGTCTCGCACCTCAACCTGCACAAGACCTTCTGCATCCCGCACGGCGGCGGCGGCCCCGGCGTCGGCCCGGTCGCGGTCCGCGCGCACCTGGCCCCGCATCTGCCGAACCACCCGCTCGCCCCCGAGGCAGGCCCGGAGAACGGCGTGGGCCCGGTGTCCGCAGCACCCTTCGGGTCGGCGAGCATCCTGCCGATCTCGTGGGCCTACGTGCGGCTCATGGGCGGTGACGGCCTGCGTCACGCGACCCAGATGGCGGTCCTCGGGGCCAACTACATTGCGGCACGCCTGCGCGACCACTACCCGGTGCTCTACTCCGGACACGACGGGCTCGTGGCCCACGAGTGCATCCTGGACCTGCGCCAGATCACGGCCGAGACGGGCGTCACCGTCGACGACGTCGCCAAGCGCCTCATCGACTACGGCTTCCACGCGCCGACCATGAGCTTCCCGGTCGCCGGCACGCTCATGGTCGAGCCCACCGAGTCCGAGAACCTCTACGAGCTCGACCGGTTCTGCGACGCCATGATCGCGATCCGAGAGGAGATCGAGTCGATCGGGCGAGGTGAGGTCGCCGTGGCCGACAGCATGCTGCGGCACGCGCCGCACACCTCGCTCGGTATGGCGGGGGAGTGGGACCACCCGTACGACCGCAAAGCCGCGGCCTTCCCCGTCGGTGTGCACGCTGCAGACAAGTACTGGCCACCGGTGAGCCGGATCGACGGAGCCTACGGCGACCGCAACCTCGTGTGCTCGTGCCCGCCCCCCGAGGCGTTCGAGGGCTGAAACCACCGACGCGAATCTCTCGCGGCGCGTGCCCGAGTGTGGTTGTCTCGTGCCGTGGGAGCCGACGTCGAACAGGCCAGGTACACACGCGAGCAGCGGCAGCAGTACCGCGAGAAGGTGCGTCGAGATCTCGACGTGTTCGAGCGGATGCTCGGGCACAGCCAGTTCGAGTTCGACCGGCCGATGACCGGTCTCGAGATCGAGCTCAACCTCGTGTCCGAGGATCTCGGTCCGAAGCTCGACAACAAGTCCGTGCTCGAGCAGATCGCGGACCCCGACTACCAGACCGAGCTCGCGCGCTACAACATCGAGCTCAACGTGCACCCGCGGCCGCTGCCGGGTGACGCCGCGCTCGAGCTGGAGGCGGACCTGCGCGAGTCGCTCAACCGCGCCTCGGACAAGGCAAGCGAGCTGCACACCGGGATCGTCGCCATCGGGATCCTGCCGACCGTCATGCCAGAGCACTTCGAGGGCGACTGGATCAGCGAGAACATCCGGTATGCCGCGCTGAACAACGCCGTGCTCGACGCGCGCGGTGAGGACGTCTGGCTGGAGCTCGAGGGGCCCACGGGGGAGCGGATCGCTCGCTACTCCGACAGCCTGGCGCCCGAGTCTGCCTGCACGTCCATCCAGCTGCACCTGCAGGTCCAGCCCGAGAGGTTCGCCGACCACTGGAATGCCGCCCAGGTGCTGGCCGGCCCGCAGCTCGCGCTCGGTGCCAACTCGCCCTTCTTCCTGGGCCAGCGGCTCTGGGCCGAGACCCGGATCCCGCTGTTCACCCAGGCGACCGACACGCGCTCCGTCGAGCTGAAGAACCAGGGGGTCCGCCCGCGGGTGTGGTTCGGAGAGCGCTGGATCACCTCGATCTTCGACCTGTTCGAGGAGAACGTCCGCTACTTCCCGGCGCTGCTGCCGGAGATCTCCGACGAGGAGCCGGAGACCGTCTTCGAGCGTGGCGAGGTGCCCGCCCTGAAGGAGCTGCGCCTGCACAACGGCACGGTCTACCGCTGGAACCGCCCGATCTACGACATCGTCAGCGGCCTGCCGCACCTGCGTGTCGAGAACCGGGTCCTGCCCGCCGGGCCCAGCATCGCCGACGTGCTCGCCAACGCCGCCTTCTACTACGGCACCCTCCGGGTCCTGGCGGAGGAGGACCGGCCGGTCTGGACTCGGATGAGCTTCTCCGCGGCGGAGTCGAACTTCGAGGAGGGCGCCCGCCTCGGCATCGACAGCCGCACGTACTGGCCCGGCTTCGGCGAGGTTCCCTCGACCGAGCTGGTCCTGCGACGACTGCTGCCGATGGCGCATGAAGGTCTCGACCGATGGGGCGTGTCGGCCGCCGTGCGCGACCGGTACCTGTCGATCATCGAGCAGCGCTGCATCCGTGGCGTCAACGGGGCGTCCTGGCAGACCGACTGCGTGAGCCGGCTGGAGGCACAGGGCCTGACCCGGGACAAGGCGCTGCGCGAGATGCTCGCGCGCTACATCGAGGGCATGATGGCGAACGAGCCGGTGCACTCCTGGGAGCTGCCGAGCGCCTGACCGGTGATCGGTACGTGGGGCAGCCCCGTCACTCCTCGGTGAGCAGCCGCCACGGCGAGAGGTTGTACATCCCGATGCAGCGGGTCGCCCGGTGGTGCGTCAGGACACTCATCGACCCGGCGTCGAGGACGAGCTGCTGGCCGAACCGCGGGTCGAGGCCGAGGTACGTCGCCGTGAGCACCCGCAGCGCATGGCCGTGGCCGAAGAGTGCGACATCGCCGTTACTGAGGTCGGGCCAGACCTTGTCGATGACCTGCTGCGCTCGCGCAGACACGTCCTCGAGGGTCTCGCCGGGGGTCTCGCCCGGCTTGACCCCGTCGACGAAGACCTCCCACGGGTGGCCCACCTCGGCGCTGATCTGCTTGGTGGTCACACCCTCGTAGGCGCCGTAGTCCCACTCGCGCAGGAGCGGCTCGACCTCGAAGTCTCCGAGCCCGGCGAGCTCTGCGGTGCGCTTGGCCCGCTGCAGCGGCGAGACGAGCACCCGCTCGAAGGAGTGCCGGCGCAGCACGTCGGCCAGCTCTCGTGCGGCGGCCTCGCCCTCGGGGAGCAGCGGCAGGTCGGTTCGCCCGGTGTGCTGGCCGGTCAGTGACCACTCGGTCTCCCCGTGTCGGAACAGGTAGATGCTGCCGGGGACGACGCGGTCGGGAGCGGCCATGCGGCCAAATGTAGCCCTGCGGCAGACTCTGCTCGTGGACCTTCCATTCGTGCTGCTCAACGTCTTCGCCATCGAGGGAGACCCGTTCTCGGGCAACCAGCTCGCCGTGTTCCCCGAGGCAGCCGGCCTCGATGACGTGACGATGCAGGCCTGGGCACGCCAGTTCAACCTCAGCGAGACGACCTTCGTCACCGGTGAGTCGCCGGGCGACCCGGCCTTCGCTGACGTGCGGATCTTCACGGCGTCGTACGAGATGCCGTTCGCCGGACACCCGACCCTGGGCACCGCACACGTCGTCGCAGCCCGCGCGGCCGCCCGCGCCGGTGCGCCCGTCGACGCCGTCAGGCTGCGTATGCCGGCCGGTGCCATCCCGGTGTCGCGGATCGACGGCGGATGGTCGCTGCAGGCAAACCCGCCCACGCACCGCGACCCTGATGTAACGCCCGCGCAGCTGGCGGCGGCGCTCGGCACGGCCGTCGAAGAGGTCGTCGAGGGCTCGGCTCAGTGGGTCGACTGCGGCGTCGAGTCGCTCGTGGTGCGGCTCCACGACGTGGCGGCGTTGCGCACCATGAGTCCTGTCGTGGCCTTGCTCCACGAGCACCTGGACGGCGGCGACCGTCCGCCGCACGTCTATGCCTGGGTTCGGACCGGCCAGGGGGCGGTCGAGGCGCGGATGTTCGCGGCAAGCGGGTCGATGCTCGAGGAGGACCCGGCAACAGGCTCGGCCTGTGCGAACCTCGGTGGCTGGTTCGTCGGGCGTGGCGAGCGGGACCTGCAGCTCACCGTCGCCCAGGGTGCGCAGACCGGCCGCCCGTCGCGGCTGCGCCTCGGTCTCGGACCGGCGGGTGAGATCACGGTCGGCGGCCTGGTCACCGAGGTCGGATCCGGGGTCGTCTCCGCCACTGGTGCCTCGCAGGTGGCACGATCCTGACATGCCCACCTACATCGGCTTTCTTCGCGCGGTGAACCTTGGCAACACTCGCAAGGTGAGCATGCAGAGACTGCGGGAGCTGCTGAGCGACAACGGTTTCGAGGACGTGGAGACTCACATACAGAGCGGCAACGTCAAGGTTCGCACGGGGACGCGCAGCGTCGCCAAGGTCGAGAAGGACCTGCGCGCACTGATCAGCGACGCGTTCGGCTTCGACGTCCCTGTCGTCGTCCGCACACCGGCGCAGCTCAAGAGGCTCGCCGCAGAGGCCGACGAGCTCGCCTCACCGATCGCTCCCGACGCCCGCCGCTATGTGACCTTCATGACCGGCGACCTGAAACCCGAGGGCGTGGAGGCCCTGCACGCCTGGGACGTGCCCACCGAGGCGGCCCGCGTCATCGACCACGACGTGGTGCTGTTCCTCGCCGACGGGGTCCAGGGCTCGCGCCTCTCCAACGACCGGATCGAGAGACTCACCGGTGCGGTCGGCACCGCAAGGAACATCACGGTCGTGCGGGCTCTGGCCGAGAAATGGTGCGGCTGAGCGACCCGACGGACCGCCGCGAGCCGCCTCGAGCCGCTCGGCCGGGCCACCACAGCGCCCAAGCCCGCCGGTCGGCATACCTCGTGGCGGTCGGCCGGCGCACGCCATCGGGTCCTAGAGACGCGACCGCCGGACGAGCTCGAAGCAGACGACCGCCGCGGCCGCTGAGACGTTGAGCGACTCCACGCCGGACGCCATCGGGATCGACACCCAGGTGTCGACGACGGCGGCCACCTCGGGAGCGAGCCCAGCGGTCTCGCTGCCGAGCACGAAGGCGACCGGCTCGCGCAGGTGCGCCTGGAACAGGTCGTCGTCACCGTCCGCGTCCAGGCCCACGACGTGGAATCCGTTGGCCTTCAGGGACGACACGGCTTCGTATGCCGTCGCGACCTTGAGGATGGGGGCGCGGAAGGCGACCCCGGCCGAAGCCTTGACCACGAGCGGGTCGAGGGAGGCGACGCCCTTGCGTGGGACGACGACGCCGTCGACGCCGGCGGCGGTCGCCGAGCGCAGGATCATCCCGACGTTCGCCGGGGTCGTCACCCCGTCGAGCACGAGGACGGTACGCAGGTCGGTCCGGTCGGAGCCGTCCAGGGCCGCGGCGAGCGGCCGCATCCTGGGCGCGACGACGTCGGCGAAGACCCCCTGGTCCTGGCGGCCGTTGCCCGCCAGCTTCTTGACGCGCTCCGCACTGGCTCGCTGCACCGCGACGCCACGGCGCCGCGCGGCCTGCTCGATCTCACGAATGCCGCCGCCTCGGGCGCTGTCTGCGATGACGACCTTGTCGACGAGCAGGTCGCCGTCGAGAAGCACCTCGTGGACGGGATTCCGGCCGTAGACCGTGATGAAGCGGTCCTTCGGGGAGATGTCTGTCGTCACGCGCTCAGGATGTCATGGCCGGCTCTCCTGGCCGGGATCGATCGCTGCGTTGGGCGCGACGGAGCAATCGATCACCGGGCCTGCGGGCACGTACTTCACCAGGGCGCAGTTGCGCTTGAGGAGCTCCTCGCGCAGGTGGCGGCCCGAGCGGCGGTCGATCACGGTGCGCCAGATCTCGTTGCGCCTGAACACGTCGACGCCGTTCGACATGAACACTTCGTCCTTGGCGAAGACCTTGTAGGAGAAGGGGGCTGCGTGACTGGTTCGCCAGCTGGCAGATGCCACCGCCGACCCCGGTGCGGGCCTCCCCGTTGGACAGCCGCATTCCTTCGACGTAGCCCTTGCGTGGGGTGCAGTTTCCGACCACCCGGTTGAAGGAGAAGGACTCACCGGGCCGTACGAGGATGCCGTCCACCCTCGCCGCGGCCAGCCTCAGGTTGACGACCTTCCCCCGCTGCAGGTGCATCTCGTCCTCCGAGAGCTCGCGCATGAGCAGGGACGAGTGAGTCTTGACCCGCTGTGCCAGGGGCTCTCGGTCACGGGCGCCGGCCCAGGCTGCGGTCGAGCGCAACCAGGCCAGTCGCCGGCGTGCCCGGTGGGCGCGCACGGCGAGCGGGTAGAGCGCGGGGATCCGTTCAGTGAGGCGCGGGCGTGCGATGACCCGCTGCGGTGGCACGAAGCCCGGCGGTGGCGCGACCAGCTCCATGAACGTACCTCCCCTGTGGCTGGACGATCTGCGGGTCAGTGTGACGGATCGAGCCCGGGCAGCTTGCGCGGCGCGCCGAACCGCGGGAATGGGGGAGGGGAGGTCCTTGTTAGGTACAATTGAAATATCAACCATTAGGAGCTGGGACACATGCAGTTCGGGATCTTCACCGTTGGCGACGTCACCACGGACCCCACGACCGGCCGGACGCCGACCGAGCACGAGCGGATCAAGGCCACGGTCGAGATCGCCAAGAAGGCCGAGGAGGTCGGTCTTGACGTCTTCGCGACCGGACAGCACCACAACCCGCCGTTCATCCCGTCCGCGCCGACGACCACCCTTGCATACATCGCCGCGCAGACCGAGCGGATCCTCCTGTCGACCTCGACCACGCTCATCACCACGACCGACCCGGTACGTATCGCGGAGGACTACGCGACCCTGCAGCATCTGAGCGAGGGCCGGATGGACCTCATGATGGGCCGCGGCAACACCGGTCCCGTCTACCCGTGGTTCGGCAAGGACATCCGCGATGGGATCCCGCTCGCGATCGAGAACTACGCGCTGCTGCATCGCCTGTGGCGCGAGGACGTCGTCAGCTGGCAGGGGAAGTACCGCACCCCGCTGCAAGGGTTCACCTCCACGCCCCGCCCGCTGGACGGCATACCCCCGTTCGTGTGGCACGGCTCGATCCGCAGCCCCGAGATCGCCGAGCAGGCCGCTTACTACGGTGACGGCTTCTTCTCGAACCACATCTTCTGGCCGGCCGAGCACACCGCCCAGATGGTCGCGCTCTACCGCCGCCGCTTCGAGCACTACGGCCACGGCAGCGCCGACCAGGCCATCGTCGGGCTCGGGGGACAGGTCTTCATGCGCAAGAGCTCCCAGGACGCCGTCCGCGAGTTCCGTCCGTACTTCGACAACGCGCCGGTCTACGGGCACGGGCCCTCCCTCGAGGAGTTCACCGCGCAGACGCCGCTGACGGTGGGCAGCCCCCAGCAGGTCATCGAGCGCACCCTCGGCTTCCGTGACTACGTCGGGGACTACCAGCGCCAGCTGTGGCTCCTCGACCACGCGGGCCTTCCGCTGAAGACCGTGCTCGAGCAGCTCGACATCCTCGGCGAGGAGGTCGTCCCGGTGCTGCGCAAGGAGTTCGCCGCGCTCAAGCCGGCGCACGTCCCGGACGCGCCCACGCACGCCGGCCTCGTCGCCGCTGCCGGCGGCGGCCGCGACGCGACCGTCACCGCGGTCGACGACGTCACCGGTGCGTCCCCCGACGCCACCACCACCGCTTCGACCCTTCCGGAGGTGCACTGATGAACCCGATCCACATCGCGGTGATCACGGCCGGCCTCACGCAGCCGTCATCGACTCGCATGCTCGCCGACCGGCTCACCGAGGCGGCCGTACGTGCCCTCTCGCCGCGAGAGGTCGTCGTCGAGGTCGTCGAGGTGCGCGACATCGCGCACGACCTGACCAACAACGTCCTCACCGGCTTCGCGTCGCCTGACCTTCAGGTCCGGCTGGACGCGATCTCGGAGGCGGACGCGGTGGTCGTCGCCACGCCGGTGTATGCCGCGTCGTACAGCGGGCTGTTCAAGATGCTCATCGACGTCCTGCCGAAGGACGCCCTGCGCAACACCCCGGTGCTGCTCGGGGCGACGGGTGGCACCGCGCGCCACTCGCTGGCCATCGACCACGCACTGCGTCCGCTGTTCGCGCACCTCGGCGCGCTGGTCGCTCCGACCGCGGTCTTCGCGGCATCGGAGGACTGGGGGAGCGTCGACGCCGGCCGACTCGACGACCGCATCGACCGGGCGGGTTCCGCGTTCGCCGACCTCGTCGCGGGCCGACCGGCCCGGACCCGCGTCGACCCGTTCGAGCAGGTCACCCCCTTCGAGTCGATGCTGTCCGACCTGGCTCGCTGAGCAGGCCCGACCGAGCCATCTGAGCCTCGGGCGGGCAGACTCGTCGTCATGACGGATCCGCCCGCCCGGCCGGCGCTCGCCAGGAGACTGACCCTTCCCGACGCCGTCCTCATCGGCGTCGGCTCGATGGTCGGTGCCGGGCTGTTCAGCGCGTTCGCCCCGGCGGCCCGCTCGGCCGGCTCTTTGCTGCTGCTCGCCCTCGGAGTGGCTGCTGTCGTCGCATTCTGCAACGCCGCGTCGTCAGCGCAGCTCGCCGCGCAGTACCCGACCTCCGGCGGGACCTACGTCTACGGCCGGGAGCGTCTCGGTCCCTGGTGGGGCTTCCTGGCCGGGTGGGGGTTCGTCGTCGGCAAGACCGCTAGCTGCGCGGCCATGGCCCTCGTCTTCGCGGCATACGTCGTCCCCGAGCCGTGGCAGAAGCCCATGGGCGTCGCGGCCGTGGTGGCGCTCGCAGCCGTCAACTACCGCGGCATCAGTCGGACCGCCCGCCTGACCCGGGTCATCGTGACCGTCGTGCTGCTGCTCCTCGCGGTGGCGCTCGTCGCCATCGCTGTCCGCACCACCGGGCCGGGCGGGCCGGCCGTGGCGACCGGCGGGCTGCCGACGGGAGCCGGTGGGGTGCTCCAGGGCGCCGCCATCCTGTTCTTCGCGTTCGCCGGCTATGCGCGCATCGCCACGCTGGGCGAGGAGGTGGTCGAGCCCGAGCGGACCATCCCGCGAGCGATCCTTGGCGCCTTCGCCGTCGTCGTCCCCCTGTATGCCGTGACGGCGATCGTGCTCGTGCAGTCACTCGGCGTGGACGGGCTCGCCGGCAGCTCGGCACCGCTGCGCGACGCTGCCGCCACCGTCCCTGGGGACCCGGCATGGCTGTCCGTCGTCGTCGGGGTCGCCGCCGCCGCAGCGACGCTCGGCGCGCTGCTCGCCCTCATCGCTGGCGTCGGACGCACCAGCCTCGCGATGGCGCGAGAGGGCGACCTGCCGCGCCGCCTCGCTGCCGTCCATCCCACCTATGCGGTTCCCCACGTCGCCGAGGTCGCGGTGGCGGTCGTCGTGTGCCTGCTCGTCGTGCTCGTGGACCTCCGTGGCGTGATCGGGTTCTCGTCGTTCGGGGTGCTGACGTACTACGCAGTCGCGAACGCCTCCGCCCTGACCCAGGACTCGGCCCACCGCCGCTACCCGCGCTTCGTGTCGGCCCTCGGGCTGCTCGGATGCGCGACGCTCGCGCTCGCGGTGCCGGCCGGGTCCCTCGTCGCCGGTGCCGTCGTGCTGGCGATCGGCATGCTGGGACGCCTCGCCCGGCAGTCCGCCGGACGCCGAGGTCACGCGCGCTGAGCGGGCGCCCAGGTCTCGGCGTCGTGCGGGGAGGTGTCCCCTCGACGAGGGAGCGCACGTCGAGTGAGCACCTCCACGCGTGACTCAGGCGATGTCGAGCCGGTCGACGACCATGTCCGCGATCGCCAACGACGCCGTGGCGGCGGGTGAGGGCGCGTTACGGATGCAGAAGACCGGGCCGACCTGGGAGAAGCGGAAGTCCTCGACCAGTGAGCCGTCGGTATCCATCGCCTGGGCGCGCACGCCGGCCTCGGCGCCGACCACGTCGTCGTCGCCGATCTCCGGGACGTAGCGACGCACGCGCGCGACGAAGCGACGGCGGCTCACCGACCCGGCCACCTCGTGCAGGCCGGTCCGGATGTTGGCGCGCGCAAACCGACGAAACCCCTTGGAGAGCAACAGCTCTCGCATCTCATGCAGGTCAACCGCGCGCTTGGTGTAGCCCTCGCGGGCAGTCGCGAGAACCGCGTTCGGGCCGAGGAGGACTTCGCCGTCGACCCGCCTGGTCAGGTGCACCCCGAGGAACGGGTAAGCCGGGTCCGGAACCGGGTAGACTAGTCCCCTCACCAGATGCCGCGCCTGTGGCCGGAGCCGGTGGTACTCACCGCGGAACGGGACGATCCGTGGCTCGCGCACGTCGCCGGCCAGGGCGGCGAGACGGTCTGCCTGCAGCCCTCCAGCCAGCACGACCCGGTCGGCCGCCAGGACGCGCCCATCGTGCGCGACGACCTCGACGCCGCCGTCGTCACGGGCGGCCAGACCCACGACGTCGAACCCCGTGACGAGACCGGCTTCCTGCTCCCGGGCGTCGTCGAGGAAGGAGCGGGCAATGGCGGCAAAGTCGACGATGGCCGTCGTCGGAGAGTGCAGGGCGGCCCGGCCGACGACGTGTGGCTCGATGTCGCGCAGCTGCTCCGGCCCAAGCCAGCGCAGCCCAGGCACACCGTTCGCGGTGGCCCGGGACTCCAGCGTCCGCAGCCGTGCCTCCTCGTCGGCGTCGAGCGCCACGACCACCTTGCCGACCTCGTCGAAGGCGAGCCCCTTCTCGGCGCAGTAGGTGCGCAGGCGACGGACGCCCTCGCGGGAGAACACGGCCTTGTCGGACCCCGGCGCGTAGTAGATGCCCGCGTGGACGACCCCGCTGTTGTGCGAGGTCTGGTGGAGTCCCGGGGCGCGTTCCTTCTCGACGATGGTCACCTCGGGGCGTGGCTCGAGACGGGTGAGCCTGCGGGCGACGGCTGAGCCGACGATCCCAGCACCGACGACGACGACGCGGCTCCGGCTCATCTGTCCGAGCCGGAGCCTCCGGCGATGGCCGCCGCTGCGCGGTCGGCGGCCTCGACGTCAGCCTTCGTCGCGTGGGCCACGTGGGCGGCATACGGCTCGGGGTGGCGTCGCAGGTACGTGCGGATGTAGGGACACAGAGCGACGACCGCGCGCCCGGCGGCGATCGTCGTGTCGAGGGCGTATGCCGCGAGCCGGCCGGCGAGCCCCTGCCCCTCGTACTCCGGGTCGACCTCGGTGTGGAAGAACACGATGCGTTCAGGGCTCTCGCCGGACGCCGGCACTACCGCATATGCCGCCAGGCCGATGACCTGTCCCTCCTGCCTGATCTCGAAACGACCTCGCTCGCGGTTGTCGACGATCTCGACGGGGGCTTCCTCGGCACTCATATGGCCAGCATGGCAGGGTGAGGCCATGGCGAAGTACTTCGACGTGCACCCGGTCGACCCGCAGCCACGGGCGATCGGGCAGGCCGTCGACATCCTGCGCGACGGCGGGCTCATCGCGTACCCCACGGACTCCTGCTTCGCCCTCGGGTGCTCCCTCGACAACCCCGAGGGCAAGGAGCGCATCCTGCGGATCAGACACCTCGACGAGAAGCACCACTTCACCCTGGTGTGCGCGGACTTCGCCCAGCTCGGCCAGCTCGTCCACCTCGACAACTCGGTGTTCCGCGCCATCAAGGCCGCGACTCCCGGGCCGTACACGTTCATCCTCCCCGCGACCCGCGAGGTGCCGAGGCGGCTGCTGCACCCGAAGAAGCGGACCGTCGGGGTGCGCATCCCCGAGCATCCCGTCGTGCGTGAGCTGCTCAAGGCACTCGGCGAGCCGATCCTGTCCAGCACGCTCCTGCTTCCCGGCGACGAGGCCCCGATGACCGAGGGATGGGAGATCAAGGACCGGCTCGACCACGTCATCGACGCGGTCATCGACTCGGGAGAGTGCGGGCTGGAGCCGACGACGGTCGTCGACTACTCAGACGGCTACCCAGAGGTGACGCGCGTGGGCGCGGGTGACCCGACGCCCTTCGAGTGAAACCCTCAGGTTCCGGGCCGGCACCCTGAGCGCGACGTCGAATCGCCCCTGTCGCGGCTGCCCGTGGTGCTGTTCAATCGGCGCATGGGCACGCGCCAGGGACCGACGTCGGAGTCGCTGAGGCCGATGCTGGAGGATCTCGACGACTCCGAGCGCGAGACGATCCAGCTTCGGCTCGAGCGGTGGAGTGACGACCTGGTCGCCGCGCTCGCCCAGCTCTACCCCGAGCACGACATCAGCTCGCTGGCCGCACGGCTCGTCGAGCGGGCCGTTGCGGCGTTTCGGGTCAGGGACCCCGAGCTGCGCCGGCTCGACCAGCGTCGGCTGCTGCGCCCGGACTGGCTGCAGCAGCCCGGCATGTTCGGATACGCCTGCTACACAGAGAGGTTCGCCGACACCCTGCCCGGGGTGGCGAAACATCTGGACTACCTCGGCGACCTCGGCGTCACCTACCTGCATCTCATGCCGTTGCTGCGCCCGCGCGACGGAGACAACGACGGAGGGTATGCCGTCCAGGACTACCGGAGTGTCCGCCCTGACCTCGGCGACGTGGACGATCTGCGGGCACTCACCGCCACGCTGCGTCGTGAGGGGATCTCCCTGGTCCTCGACCTCGTGCTCAACCACGTCGCGCGGGAGCACGAGTGGGCCGCGCGGGCCCGGGCGGGGGAGCGGCGGTACCGCGACTACTTCCACGTCTACCCGGACCGCGTGATGCCGGACGCGTACGAGCGGACCCTTCCGGAGGTCTTTCCCGACTTCGCGCCCGGCAACTTCACGTGGGACGACGAGCTCGGCGGCTGGGTGTGGACGACCTTCAACGAGTGGCAGTGGGACGTCAACTGGGCCAACCCGGACGTACTCGTCGAGTTCGCGGACATCGTTCTCTACCTGGCCAACCTCGGTGTCGAGGTGCTTCGGCTCGACGCCATCGCGTTCACGTGGAAGCGCCTCGGCACGAACTGCCAGAACCAGCCCGAGGTGCACGCGGTGACCCAGGCCCTGCGCGCCGTGGCCCGGATCGCCTGTCCCGCGCTCGCGTTCAAGGCCGAGGCGATCGTGGGCCCGCGAGACCTCGTGCAGTACCTCGGCCAGGGCGAGCACGCCGGCCGCGTCAGCGACCTGGCCTATCACAACAGCCTCATGGTCCAGGTGTGGTCGATGCTCGCGACCCAGAGCACTGGCCTCGCCAAGCGCGCGCTCTCGGCCCTGCCGTCGACCCCGACGAGCGGCACCTGGATCTGCTATGTGCGATGCCACGACGACATCGGCTGGGCGATCGACGACGCCGACGCTGCCGCAGCCGGGCTCGACGGGTATGCCCATCGACGGTTCCTGTCGGACTGGTATGCCGGAGAGTTCCCCGGGTCGTGGTCGCGGGGCCTCGTCTTCCAGCACAACCCGCTGACCGGCGACAAGCGGATCAGCGGGACCGCTGCGTCGCTGGCGGGCCTGGCCGACGCCGACGAGCGAGGTGACGACGAGGCCGTCGGGCTGGGCTTGGCGCGGGTCTTCCTCGCGCACGCCGTCGTGGCCGGCTGGGGCGGCGTACCCGTGGTGTGGAGCGGGGACGAGCTCGCGCTGCCGAACGACCCGCAGTGGGCTCGGGAGCCGGGCCACGAGGACGACAACCGCTGGGCTCATCGAGAGCGGGTGGACTGGAGCAGGGCCGACACGAGGGCGGATCTGGCGACGACGTCCGGCAAGGTCTTCCAGGGGCTGGCGCACCTGGCCTCGGTCCGTGCATCGCTCCCGCAGCTGCACGCGTCGGCGACCAACCACGTGCCGGCCGGCGGCGACGACGGGGTGCTCGTCGTGGTCCGCAGCCACGCAAGCGGGTCGATGGTCTGCGTCTACAACGTCACCGACCGGTGGCAGACGGTCGCGACGAGCCACTTCACCCAGGCCGGCATCGAGCGTCCGGTCGACGCGCTCGGGGGACACCCGGTCTATGGCGGCGCCGACGGGCGAGCGGCCCTGAGCCCGTATGCCGCGTGGTGGGTTGTCGAGGCGCGGCCGGACGTGCCTCATCTCTGACTCAGAGCTGCCCCTTGGTTAAGGTTATCCGCTAACCTTTATCAAGGAGGTGGCATGGCAACGACATCGACGTGGCCCGCACTCGGCCGGCGAGCCGTTCCCTGGCAGCCGGTCGAAGGAGTCCTCGACCTGTCCCGTCGCGCCCAGCGCGCGACCCCGGCTCGCTATGAGGCGGCGGTGGTGTCCACGATCGCCGGTGCCTCGCTCGTGCTGCCCAGCGACCTGGCGGCAGACCTCGACGACGCCACGCGGCTGCTGGCGGCGTTCGACGCCGGGGGAGCGGGGGAGATCGCTCCCTTCGCGTCCGTGCTGCTGCGCTCCGAGAGCGCAGCGAGCTCCCAGATCGAGAACCTCACCTCCTCGGCCCGCGCCCTCGCCGAGGCCGAGATCGGAGAAGGCAACCGGGCCAATGCCTCGGTGATCCTCGGCAACGTCCGCACGATGCAGGCCGCGCTCGACCTCGCGGGTCACCTCGACGAGCGCGCCGTGCTCGCGATGCACCGTGCCCTGATGGCACAGCAGAGCCGGCACGCGGCGGGCCAATGGCGCGAGCAGCAGGTCTGGGTCGGCGGGTCGCCCCTGCACCCCGGTGACGCCCAGTACGTGCCGCCGGTCGCCGCTGACGTCCCGGGCCTCATGGCCGACCTTGTGGCGTTCATGGATCGCGACGACCTGCCGCCGCTGGCCCACGCGGCGCTGGCCCACGCGCAGTTCGAGACCATCCACCCGTTCACCGACGGGAACGGCCGCACCGGGCGCGCCCTGCTGCACTCGGTGCTGCTCCACACCGGCGCGATCCACCGCGTGACCGTGCCGATCTCTGCAGGGCTGCTGGCCATCCGAGACGAGTACTTCGAGGCCCTGACTGCGTACCGCCGAGGCGACGTCGAGCCGATCCTCCGGTGCGTCGCGGAGGCGTCCCGCAATGGCACGCACATCGGCGAGCGTCTGGTCGGCGCGCTGCGCGACGTCAGGCAAGGGTGGGCCGAGCGCCTGACGGCCCGCGCCGGTTCTGCCTCGTGGGCGCTGCTCGACCTTCTTCTGCGGCAGCCCGTGGTCACCGGGCGCGTGGTCGTCCGCGACCTCGGGGTATCTGCTCCGACTGCGCAGGCGGCGCTGCACCGGCTCGTCGCCGACGGCATCCTCCTCGAGTCGACCGGGCACCGGCGCAACCGCGTCTACCGCGCGCCCGCGGTGCTACGGGCGCTCGACGAGTATGCCGCTGGGCTGGGACGCCGCGCCCGGTAGACCGCCAGGACGGGTTCGCGGCATACTGAAACGGTTGCGAATTCGATTGTGCCACAAGGTAATTCGCCGGTAATCGACATTATGATGTTTGGCTTGGGACATTGCTGAGGTCCACCCACTCGCCGTGCGGGTGGCACGTGCCGAGACAGAGCGGCTCGAGCTCGTGGCCGCCGCGCCAGCGGCGCAGGCCCAGCACGGTGCCGCCGGCGTCCTCGTCGAGGCCTTCGGGTACCGGGATCCCGGGCATCGAGCCCGGCGGCTCCGCGGTCAGCCAGGACACGGCCGGTATGCCGCTCGCCAGGCCCCGCAGCCGCGTCGCCACGTCCGCGCGACGCTCCCGCTCGACGTACGTCAGCGCCCAGGAGCTGTAGACGACGACGTGCTCTACGTCGGCCCGGCTCGTCGCGACGTCGACGGCTGCGTCGAGGTCGTCGACGAGATCGCCTGCGACCACTTGGGGAGGATCCGAGGCCAGCAGAGCCCGCGCCGCGTCGAACCGCTCGACCCGACCGGGAACGTCCGGCCACAGACACGCCTCCAGCCACCGCACCGAGTCCTGGTCGTCGAGCCGGACGGGCTGGCGGTCGACCCCAGCGCGGCCGAGCACCCGGGGCAGCGGTCCGACGCGCACGGGCGTGGCTGAGCGGTCCTCACCGTGGCAACGAACTGGCGAGGTCGGGTCACCCGCGGTGGTGACGCTTCCGTCGCGACCCAGCGATACGGCATACCGATCGAGGCACAACAGCAGGCCCGCGCTGGCGCCGAGCTCGACGAGAGCGACGCCCTCCGAGGCGGCACGGTCCGCGGCCGCAGCGACGACGCCTGCGGCGAGGTAGACGCACCGGTTGACCTCGTTCGTCTGCGTCGAGCGGGCGGCGATCGTCGTGGTCAGCTCGACCCGGTGAGCCAGGACCGTGTCGCGCACGTCGGGCCACGGGTCGCCGGACGGCACGGCGTCGCGGCCCACGACGCTTGCATACCACCGCGCGGCGGGCAGGCTCGGTTCGCGAAGGACCAGCTCGTGCAGCGCCGCGAGCCAGAGCACCGGCCGGTCCTGCCCGGGTCGCGCGGCAAGGAGCAGGCTCGCGGTCTCGTCGTCCGTGGACAGGTGTCTGGTCAGCGCACCGTACAGCGGCAGCGCTGCGTACTCGGCGGCAAACTCGGCGAACCGTCGCTGGATCGTCGCGAGGCGCTCGTCGCGGGCCATGGCTCAGTCGGCTGTTCGCTCGAGGAGCACGGCAACCTCGTGGTGCGCCGTCTGCGGGAACATGTCGAACAGCCGCGCCTCGCGCACCGCGAACGACGGCATCGCAGCGAGGTCGCGTGCGAGGCTGTCGACGTTGCAGCTCGAGTACAGCACGTGCCGCGGTCGCGCGCGTTCCAGCCAGGCAGCGAGGCCGGCGCCGATGCCACGACGGGGTGGGTTGACGACAACCACCGACTTGGCGACCTGGCGGTCCAGCGCGGCACCGTCGAAGGCAGTCGTGTCGGTGGCGTCACCGGCCGCGAATTTCGTCGGCCCGAGATCCGGGTGCGCGGCACGCAGCTCGTCAGCGCTTCTCCGGGCGCTCTCGACGGCGTCCGCCGAAAGCTCGACGCCGAGCACCTCACGCCGTCGCGTCACCCCGAATCCCGTTGCGTGCAAGGCGAATCCACCCACACCGCAGTACAGGTCCAGCACACGCTCTGGGTCGACCCGGTCAACCCACTCGCGCGCCTGGCGGTAGAGACCTGCGGCCACCGTGGTGTTGGTCTGGAAGAAGCTGTTCGGGCGCAGATGAAGAGTTATGTCATTCACGGGCATGGTCAGAGCGTCCTGGTCTGTGAGCACGATCTCGGTGTCGCCCTCGACGACGGCCTGGTGCACCGGCTGCAGGTTGACCGAGACGACGGCGACCTCCGGCAGCAGTCCCAGGATGAGACCGAGACGAGATCGCAGCAGCGCCAGGTGGCGCTGTGACCGCAGCACGAAGCGCAGCATGACCTCGCCCGTGGGGGAGAGGGTCAGCAGGACGTGCTTCAGCTCGCCCCGGCGGTCGGGGACGGCATACGGCTCGAGGCCCAGCTCGTCCACGACTGCCGCAACGCGGGGGATGAGGCGCTGAAGCGGCAGCTCGTAGAGCCCGCAAAGCCTGAGGTCCACACCGCGGCCCGCGGCATCGAGGATCCCGACGGTGACCGACCCGGTCTCACCGGCAACGACGAGCTTTGCCTTGTTCCGGAAGGCAGACTCCGGGCCGGCGAACGGCGCGAGCCAGGTGGCGCCCAGGGCCACAGGAGCCAGCACTTGCTCGACGCGACGCTGCTTGTCAGCGAGCTGCACGGCATACGGCACGCCCATGAGCGCGCAGGAACGGCAGCGGCCCGCGTCGTAGTAGTCGCACTGCACCGGCCAAGGCTACGGCGTACGCAAGATTCCACCCGAGGCGCGCAGACGGGGAGGTGCCTCTGCGGTCGCTCGACCGTCAAAATGACATAATGTCGATTATCGGCGTTTAGACGCCGATCCAGGTCGCTCGTCAGGTCGCGATGGTGGCTGCCCTGACAACCACGTTCGCGACCCGACCAGCGATGCGACCGGAACGATGCGTCAGCTGCCCGGCCCAGCTGACCCGGACGCTTGCTTCACCGGACTGTTCGCGGCTCCACCGGTCACCGCGGCCGGCACGCCGTCGACGACCTCGGACGTCAGCGTCTCCGACCTGAACGTCATGTCCGGAGCCGTCAGCGTCTCTGCGACCAGCCGGGTTGTCGTTGCGTCGAACACCAGTGACTGGCGGACGCCCGGCCGGGTGCTGTCGTCGGTGAAGGTCAACGTGACCTGTCCGAGCGACTCAACGGCCGAGACCTCCGGCAGCCGGCCCAGCGCCTGGATCGCCGCCGCGCGGACGGCTGGAGGCGTGTACCCCATCCGCGTCATGTCACCGACGGCCACGAACACCGCCTCGTCCGTGCTGGTCGACCCCTCGACGCGGCTCTCGAGGTGGTCGAGCAGCGCATCGGGGTCGGTAGGCAGCGCCGCGACGCCACGCGGCGACATGTCGACTGGCCCGCCGTCGAGGCTCGGGAGCGACAGGTAGCTGATCTGACCGTTGTCGGTGTCCTTGCGCCAGACGTGACCGTCCGCGTTGGTCCAGGACTCGTGGGTGCGCGTGCCGTTCGCGGACTCGCCGCCGCCGTGCTGGGTCTCCCGAACGACCATGTGCAGGAACTTCCCGTCCGGGATCACGAGGGCGTGACTGCGACCAGCGGCCTGGGCCAGCCGGTCGATGGCGCCTGCTGCTGGGAGCGACTGCGGCGAGAGCAGCGCCGGCACGACCGAGATGGCGACGGCGGCCGCCGCGGCGACACCGACGAGCGCCACCAGACGTCGTCTGCTGCGGAGCGGGCCGCTGGTTGCGCCGAGGCGCCTGGGTGCGCCGTCGCCGCCCGTCCGGACGCATGCATCTGACGAGACGGCGGTGAGGATGCCCGCGAGCACGCGCTCACGGCGGTCGGGACTCCAGGCGGCGTCGAGGTCGTCGCTGGTGGGTCGGTGCTCAGCCAGGCGAACGAGGTCGGCAGCCTCGTCGATGTCGAGGTCGTTGGTCACGAGAGCTCCTGGGCGATGCTGAGTCGAGGGGTGTCGGTGGCCTGTCCAGGCCGCGGTGCGACGCCCGCGATCCTCGACCGGCCCTGTGTGACAGTGCTGCCCGTCTGCATGACGAGAGCTGCGTCGTCGGCATCGAGCCGGGCGCGCATCCGAGCGCGGGCGCGGCTGAGGCGCACGGTGAACGCCCGTGGCGAGCATCCGGCGACCGCTGCTGCGTCGGCGACGGACAACCCGTCCCACGCGACGAGCAACAGTGCTTCCCGCTCCGGTCGAGTGCACGCCTCGAGTGCGTCGACGCAGCGGTCGCGCTCCATGACGGCGTCCTCTGCAGGCGCAGCAGCGTGCAGGTGCCACTGGGCTCGCACGGTAGCCAGCCACAGCCGGTCCGCCCGGGCGCCGGACCGGCGCTGGTTCGCCAGCAGGTTCCTGGCGACGACGAGCAGCCACGGCAGCGGTTCGTCGGGCAGCTCGGACCTGCGACGCCACGCCACGAGGAACGTCTCGGAGACGACGTCGTCAGCGGCGTCAGCGGGCGCGTGGCGGCGCGCGTAGGCGAACACCCGAGGTGCGTGTGCTCTGAAGAGCTCTTCGAGCCGAGCGGCGTCGTCGTCGGGCCGGCCCGCCTGTGGCGGGCCAGGCGGATCGCTCGGGCCAGGTGGGTCAGGTTCGTTCGCCACGTTGGGTGCGTTCGGTGAGGTCACACCAGGAACTGTCCGCCCGGCGCCCGATGTCACGGCGCCTGGCCCGTGGGTTCGTCCAGCGGTCCCGACTCCACGGTGTCGAGCCACCGGCGCAGCAGACTCTGCAGGGACGCTCTGTCTGATGCGGTGAGGCCGGTGAGCAGCTGGTCGTCCGTGGCCATGACATCGGCAAAGATCTCGTCGAGTCTCACCAGACCGTGTGGTGTGAGCTGGACATGCACGGTCCGACGGTCGGGCTCCTCCCGCACCCGCTGCACGAAGCCGAGCCGCTCCATGGCGGCGACGCGCTGCGTGGTGGCTCCAGGCGTGACTCGGCAGCGTCGGGACAGCTCGCCGGCGGTCAGGCGGTACGGCGGGCCGCTGCGTCGGAGCGTGCCGAGGACGTCGAGGTGGCTCTGGTCGATGCCGTGCTCGGCCAGCACTCGTGCGCGGTTCGCCATCACGGCGGCGCCGAGACGCCAGACCGGCGTGATGATCCCGATCGATGACACGTCGACATCGGGTCGCTCGCGGTGCCACGCCGCGATGATGCCCTCGACCTCGTCCCCCGCGTGCCCCTTCATCGCATGACACTTTAGCGCTAAAGCACGCTCGCTCCCAGGGGCCCAGGTGAGACGATTTCGGACACTGGTTCGGACACCGGAAGGAGTCCGCATGGATCTCTCGACGTTCTATGCCGTCGTCTCGGCCACATGTTTCACGCTGGTCGGGCTCTGGTGGACCGCGATCGACCGCCGGCGCGACCTGCTCGTCTCCCCCGGCGCCCGCCGGGCCGTCGGCGGGGTCTACCTGACCTTCTTCCTGCCCGGGCTGATGGGGCTCTTCGCCCAGATAGACCCCGGCAGCGCGTGGCTCTGGCGCACCACGTTCGCCGCCGCCGCAGTCCTCGGCGCCTGGTCGACGCTCCGGCTGATCCAGGTCGATCGTGGTTCCGGCGCGCGCGGGCCGTTCCGACGCAACCGTTGGCTGGTGGCCGTCCTGTATGCCGTGATCTTCGTCGTCGGCGCCGCGCCTGAGCTCTTCGAGTCGCTGGGTATCAGTGCGCTGCGCGCCGCAGGCATCGCGATTGTGTGTCTCGTCGCTCTGGGTCACGGCCTCGCCTGGGAGCTGTTGACGACGGTCGCTCCCAGCGAGCAGCACCTCTCCTCCCCCGCTTCCGGACCTGACGAGCAGACACTTTAGCGCTAAAATGCCTGAGTGACCTCCTCTCTCATAGTCATCACCGGCGCAGGGTCCGGCATCGGCCGCGCCACGGCCCGGCTCCTGGCCCGGGAGCGGACCGAGCGGCTGGTCCTGGTGGGTCGACGCGTCGACGCGCTCATCGAGACGGCAGGTCTCGTCGAGCGGGAGGAAGCCGTCCCCGCCCTCAGCCGCACAAGGGGGTTCCCCTCCCCCGCGCCGCTCATCGTGTCCTGCGACCTGCAGGACCCCGATGCCGTGGCCACCGCACTCGGCGGTCTCGCGTCCCATTCCGTGGTCGGCGTCGCGCTGTGTGCGGGAGGGCTGGCACCTGCCGCGGTCACCGAAGGACTTGCCGGCATACGGGACTCGTGGGAGGCGCAATGGCGCCTCAACGTGCTCACCGCTGTGCTGGCCCTGGCCGCGCTGGAGCCGTACCTCGCCGACCAGGCGCGAGTCGTCGCCCTGGGCTCCATCGCGGGAGCGCGGGGAGGTGGCTCATACGGGGCAGCCAAGGCGGCGCTCGTCCCCTGGATCCGCGACGTCGCCACAGCGCTCGGGCCAAAGGGAGCCACAGCCAACGTGGTTGCTCCGGGGTATGTCGCCGACACCGAGTTCTTCGGCAGCTCCATGACCAGAGCGCGCCACGAGCGCCTCGTCTCCGAGACGGCGAACCGGCGCGCCGGGACGCCCGACGACGTCGCCGCGACCATCGCCCACCTGCTGTCGCCACGGGCCGGCCACGTGACCGGCCAGGTGGTACACGTCAATGGCGGCGCCTGGCTCGGCGGGTGAGCCCTGGCAACCTGACTCGGTGGCCCGACTGAGACGGCGTGTTCACCCACTCACACCCCTGCCACCCTGCCTCGTGTGACACAGTTCGTCGCATGTCGCAAGCCGTCGTGAACAAGGCGCGTCCGGAGACCAAGGAACAGCGCGCGTGGTACTGGTACGACTGGGCCAACTCGGCCTATGTGACGACCACCGCCACGGTCCTCATGAGCCCTTATCTGACGGTTGTCGCGGAGGAGGCCGCCTGCCCCGGCCTGCCCGATGGCGCTGACTGTACGACCAACCTGTCGGTCCTGGGGATCCCCGTCGCGCCCGGTTCGCTGTGGTTCTTCACGGTCACTTTCACGACCATCCTCTCGGCCATCGTGCTCATCTTCGTGGGCGCCATCGCCGACCGCAGCCCGAGGCCCACCAGGCTTTTCGGCGCCTTCGCCTGGGTGGGTGCGCTCGCGGCGAGCCTGATGTTCTTCGTGGCCGGGACCAACTGGCAGCTCGGAGCCGCGCTCGTCGTCGTGGCGGGCATCGCCCTCGGCGCGTCCCTGGTGATCTACGACTCGATCCTCATCCGGATCGCCAACGAGAACGAGCGCGACCGGGTGTCATCCAAGGGCTGGGCGTTCGGCTACCTCGGCGGCGGCATCCTGCTGGCCCTCAACTTCGCTCTCGACTTCTTCCACGAGGACCTCGGCCTCACCCGGGAGATGAGCACCCGCATCAGCATCCTGTCGGCGGGCCTCTGGTGGGCCGGGTTCACGATCATCCCGTACCTCGGCCTGCGCCACCTGACGGGCACGGTCGAGACTCCGGTCGAGCGCCAGGCCGGTGTCGTCGGCGGCAGCATCGCCCAGCTGCGCAGCACGTTCCGAGACCTGGCCAACTACCCTCAGACGAAGCTGTTCCTGCTCGCGTACCTGTTCTTCAACGACGGCATCCAGACCGTCATCGGCAGCTCGAGCGTCTATGGGTCCAAGGAGCTGCAGTTCTCCGAGACGACCGTGCTGGGCGTCTTCCTGTTCGTCCAGTTCGTGGCGTTCGGCGGTGCCCGGCTGTTCGGCCGCGTCGCCGCGTCGATCGGCGCCTGGCGCACCGTCCTGTGGGGCATCGCCTTGTGGACCCTCGTCGTCCTCATCGCGTTCGTCGTGCCCTCGAGGTCGCTGGGCATCTTCGTCGCCCTCGCCTTCTGCATCGGCATCGTGCTCGGCGGCACCCAGGCGCTGTCGCGGTCGCTCTACAGCCAGCTCATCCCCAAGGGCCGGGAGGCCGAGTACTTCAGCCTCTACCAGGCCATGGAGCGCGGCACCAGCTGGCTCGGCACCCTCATCTTCGGCCTCGTCTACCAGTTCACCCACAGCTACCGGTGGGCGATCATCGCCCTGATCATCTTCTTCGTCGTCGGCGGCATCATCCTGTCGCGGGTGCGGATGCGCGAAGGAATCGAACAAGCAGGCAACCCGGTGCCCGCCGTGGTCTGAGACTCGCTTACAATTCGCAGTTTCTCGGGGAACAAGTCAACGATGTCGCTCGTTCAAGCGTCTGTGAGGGTGTGACACCGACCGGTGTCGACAGTGGCAGAAGTCTTGGAGGGGTCCACATGGCCGATCGAGCACTACGCGGTTCCAACCTCGGGTCGAGGAGCATGGAGTCCGACGAGAACGTCGTTCCCAGCGAGCGTCAGATCACCGTCTATGTGTGCCCCGAAGGCCATCGCACCGAGCTTCCCTTCTCCATCGAGGCCGAGATCCCGCCGACGTGGGAGTGCCGTTGCGGCCTCGACGCGAAGCTGCAGGGCGGGCCCGAGCCGGAGGCCAAGCCGGTCAAGCACCAGCGCACGCACTGGGACATGCTGCTCGAGCGCCGCTCCATCCCCGAGCTCGAAGAGCTCCTCGAGGAGCGTCTGACGCTGCTTCGCGAGTCCCGCGGTGAGAAGCCGCGCCGCCGCAAGAGCGCCTGAGCCGCCCCGCCCCGACAGGCATCAGTACGCAACACCGGAGAGCCCGCCCCGTTCGTGGAGGCGGGCTTTTCGCATGCCCCACCTCTCCCGTCGAGTGGGCGCCCAGTCACACCAGTCACACATCTTCCGTGGAGCGGGTGGGACCGGGCGCCCACTCGACCGGGGGGGAGGGCAGAAAGGAAGAGCGGGGGGGAGGGAAAGAGTGTATCTCAG
>NZ_JBSGGK010000026.1:0-67393 GCF_053603855.1 Monashia sp. NPDC004114
CTCACCGCCGAGGTGACACCCGAGCTGGTCAGCTGGCATCCGCCACCGCCACCGCCACCGCCACCGCCACCCCCGGCGCCGGCCCGCGTCCCCGCACGCGTCCCCGCCGAGGCCGACCCCGACCCGCCAGCACACCTGGCGCAACCGTTCCGACCGAGCACAGGTCGACAACGCTCACCCCGCCCGCACGTCTAGGCCGGCCACCCAGCCCCAACGTGATCGAGCGGTCCTTCGACGACCACGAGCAAGGGCGCGGCATCGCCACCAGGTACGACCAGCTCGCCTCGGCCTACCGAGGAGCCGTCGTCCGGCGCGAACACAAATGGGCTGACCACTGAGGGACACGCCCGAGATGGGCGGCACCGCCAGTCCCGGACAATGCGGATTTCGACTGTGCGGGACGATTCCCGTAAGATCGACCAGTTGCCTCGGCGAGGGACGATGCACGGCTGTTCGGCAGCGCGTGACAGGGTCCGTGATCGACGCGGCGGCCTGACCGACTCGGCATGTCTACGGTCAGGTCCGCCTCTGCGTGCGGACCCCCGAATCTCCCGCCCGACACCGCGCGCCGTCCCGCGTCGAGGCCGACCAGCAGATCGCCTCTACCGAGAACCAGGAGACCCCGTGTCTGACATCAACAAGCTCGTTGCCGAGAAGCGCACCGAATTCGGCAAGGGCGCAGCCCGCAAGCTCCGTCGCGCCGGCAACATCCCGGCCGTCATGTACGGCCACGGCTCCGAGCCGGTCCATATCTCGCTTCCCGGTCACGACACGATGATGGCGCTCAAGCACGTCAACGCGCTGCTGACGATCGTCGTCGACGGCGACGAGCAGCTCGCGCTCGCCAAGGACGTGCAGCGCGACCCGATCAAGCCGGTCATCGAGCACGTCGACCTCGTCGTGGTCCGCCGCGGCGAGAAGGTCACCGTCGACGTCCCCGTCCACATCGAGGGCGAGGCCGCCGCCGAGACGGTCGTCACGCTCGACCACAACTCGGTGCAGCTGCTCGTCGAGGCAACGAACATCCCGGAGAACGTCGTCGTCTCCGTCGAGGGCGTCCAGGCCGGCACGCAGATCCTCGCCTCCGAGATCGCGCTGCCCTCCGGCGCCGAGCTTGTCACCGATGGCGATGCGCTCGTCGTCAACGTCACCCAGGCCATCTCCGCCGAGGCGCTCGAGGCGGAGCTCGCCGAGGCCGAGGCTGAGGCCGGCATCGAGCACGAGGCTCCCGAGGCCGAGGCCGCGGAGGGCCAGGCCCCCGAGGGCGAGGCTGCCGAGGGCGCTGCTGCCGAGGGCGAGGCCAAGGCCGAGGAGGCCTGAGCCTCACGCACATTCGCGTAGCCCGCTGCCCACGGCACTCGGGAGACGCGACAGCCGCACTACCCATCGAGGAAGGTCATGGACACCTGGCTCGTCATCGGACTGGGCAACCCCGGTCCGGAGTATGCCGGTAACCGACACAACGTCGGCGCCATGGCCGTCGAGGAGCTCGCTGCCCGCGACGCCACCGGCGTCGCGGGCAGCCGCGCCTCGTTCAAGGCGCACAAGGCCCGCGCCCGGGTGGCCGAGGTACGCCTCCGCGTGCCCGGCCCCAAGGTCGTGCTCGCGATCCCGTCGACCTACATGAACCTCTCGGGAGGTCCGGTCGCCGGCCTGATGAAGTACTTCGACGTGCCCGTCGACCGCCTCGTCGTCGTCCACGACGAGCTCGACATCGAGGCCGGTGCCGTCCGGCTCAAGAAGGGCGGCGGCGAGGGCGGCCACAACGGCCTCCGCTCCGTGTCGCAGTCGATCGGCACCAAGGACTACCTGCGCGTCCGGGTCGGCATCGGCCGCCCGCCGGGCCGGCAGGACCCGGCCGACTTCGTCCTCAAGGACTTCGGCAAGACCGAGCGCGAAAACCTCCCGTTCCTGCTCGACGACGCCGCGGACGCCGTCGAGGCGCTCATCGAGGTCGGCCTGCTCGACGCCCAGCAGCGGTTCCACGCACCGCGCTGACGCCGCGGCGCGCCGGGCACACCGGGGAGCGCCAGGCACACCGGGGAGCGCCGGGCACGCCGGGGAGCTCCGGGCCCATCGGCGCCGAACTTCGCGCTCGGTGCTGAGCTCGGCGTCCTCACCTCTTGTAACCGACGCCGAACTTCGCGCTCGGTGCTGAGCTCGGCGTCCTCACCTCTTGTAACCGACGCCGAACGCCGCGCTCGGTGCTGAGCTCGGCGTCCTCAGCCCCTGGTTCGCCCCCGAACGCCGCGTTCGGTGCGTCCTGGCGGGTGTCCGGCAGCGTCACCGGGCCGACCTAGACTGGGGACCCTGATGTCGCACCCACTCCTGCGCGCCTTCCGAGCGCTTCCCGATGTCCGCCACGTTCTCGATCAGGTCGGTCGCGCACGCCTCGTCGACGTCTCCGCCAGCGACGGCACACGTCCGTTCCTCGTCGCCGCCCTGGCCCAGCGGGCCGACGGGAGCTCGTCCACAGATACGTCCACTGACACGTCCACTGACACTTCCACGGACTCGTCCGCCAACGCCTCGCCGATCGTCGTCGTCACGGCCACGACCCGTGAGGCAGAAGACCTCGCGACCGCCCTGGCCGTGTTCCTGCCGCCACAGCGGATCGCCGTCTTCCCGTCGTGGGAGACCCTGCCGCACGAGCGGCTGTCCCCGCGGAGCGACACGGTCGGCCGTCGTCTGGCCGTGCTGCGAAGGGTCGCGCACCCCGACCCGGACGACCCGGCATACGGCCCGCTCTCGGTGGTCGTGGCGCCGGTGCGCGCGGTGCTTCAGCCCCTGACCAAGGGACTCGGCGAGCTCGTGCCGGTGGCGCTGCGCAGCGGCGACGAGCGGCCGCTCGAGGACGTCGTCGACGCCCTCGCGGCAGCGGCATACACCCGCACCGACCTCGTCGAGCGACGCGGCGAGTTCGCCGTGCGCGGCGGCATCCTCGACGTCTTCCCGCCCACCGAGGAGCACCCGGTCCGCGTCGAGTTCTGGGGTGACACCGTCGAGGAGGTGCGCTGGTTCAAGGTCGCCGACCAGCGGTCCCTCGAGGTGGCCGAGCACGGACTGTGGGCCCCGCCGTGCCGCGAGCTGCTGCTCACCGCCGACGTGCGCGCCCGCGCCCGGGCGCTGGCCGACCAGCTGCCCGGCGTCTCCGAGATGCTCTCGAAGATCGCCGAAGGCATTGCCGTCGAAGGGATGGAGTCCCTCGCGCCCGCGCTCGTCGACGGCATGGAGTCGGTGCTCGACGTCCTGCCGCCGACGTCGCTCATCGTGCTTGCCGACCCCGAGCGCATCCGGCGCCGCGCCCACGACCTCGTGGCCACGAGCCAGGAGTTCCTCGAGGCGAGCTGGGCCAACGCCGCCGCCGGCAACCAGGTCCCGGTCGACCTCCAGTCGCTGCTCGGCAGCGCCTCGTACTGGACCCTCGCGCAGGTCCGGGCGCATGCGGTCGCCCAGGACCGCCCGTGGTGGACTCTGACCCCGTTCGCGGCCGACGAGGACCTCGTCATCGAGGAGGACGACGTCGACGAGCGCATCGCCGTGCGCAGCGTCGACAGCGAGGCCTACCGTGGCGACACCGACCGGGCCGTGGACCACCTGCGCGAGCGGACACGCGAGGGCTGGCGGGTCGCCGTCGTCACCGAAGGCCCGGGTCTGGCCAAGCGCGTCGAGGAGGTGCTGCGCGAGCGCGAGGTCGCGGTGCGCCCCCTTGACCTCGCCGACGCCGACGGGCTCGCGGAGGGCTTCGTCAGCGTCACCACCGCACCTTTCGGCCGCGGCTTCGTCCACGAGGCGGGACGCCTCGAGGTGCTCACCGAGACCGACCTCACCGGCCAGGCCGGCTCCACCTCCACCAAGGACATGCGGCGTATGCCGTCGCGCCGCCGCAACCAGGTCGACCCGCTCCAGCTGCGCCCCGGCGACCACGTCGTCCACGAGCAGCACGGCGTGGGGCGCTTCGTCGAGATGATGCAGCGCACCGTCGGTGGGGCGACCCGCGAGTATCTCGTCATCGAGTACGCCCCGAGCAAGCGCGGGCAGCCCGGTGACCGGCTGTACGTGCCGACCGACCAGCTCGACCAGGTCACCAAGTACGTCGGCGGCGAGCAGCCCACCCTCAACAAGATGGGCGGCTCCGACTGGAGCAAGACGAAGTCACGGGCGAAGCGGTACGTCAAGCAGATCGCCGCCGACCTCATCCGGCTCTACAGCGCCAGGCAGGCCACCAAGGGCTATGCGTTCGGCCCCGACACCCCGTGGCAGCGCGAGCTCGAGGAGGCGTTCGCCTACGTCGAGACGCCCGACCAGCTGTCGAGCATCGACGAGGTCAAGGCGGACATGGAGAAGCAGATCCCGATGGACCGCCTCATCTGCGGCGACGTCGGCTACGGCAAGACCGAGATCGCCGTGCGTGCGGCGTTCAAGGCGATCCAGGACGGCAAACAGGCCGCCGTGCTCGTGCCGACCACCCTGCTGGTCAGCCAGCACCAGCAGACCTTCTCCGAGCGGTACGCGCAGTTCCCGGTGACCGTGAAGGCGCTGTCGCGCTTCCAGACCGACAAGGAGGCACGCGAGGTCATCGAGGGGCTCGCGTCCGGCAGCGTCGACCTCGTCATCGGCACGCATCGCCTGCTGGCCAACGAGATCCGTTTCAAGGACCTCGGGCTGGTCATCGTCGACGAGGAGCAGCGGTTCGGGGTCGAGCACAAGGAGCTGCTCAAGACGATGCGCACGGCGGTCGACGTGCTTTCGATGTCGGCCACCCCGATCCCGCGCACGCTCGAGATGGCCGTGACCGGCATACGCGAGATGTCCACTCTCGCAACGCCGCCCGAGGAGCGCCACCCCGTGCTGACCTTCGTCGGTGCCTACGACGAGAAGCAGATCACGGCCGCGATCCGTCGCGAGCTGCTCCGCGAGGGGCAGGTCTTCTTCGTGCACAACAAGGTCAGCAGCATCGAGAAGGCCGCATCCCGGCTGCGCGAGCTCGTTCCCGAGGCGCGGATCGCGACCGCCCACGGACAGATGGGGGAGCACCGGCTCGAGCAGGTCGTGGAGGACTTCTGGCAGAAGCGGTTCGACGTCCTCGTCTGCACGACCATCGTCGAGACCGGCCTCGACATCTCCAACGCGAACACCCTGATCGTGGAGCGGTCGGACGTGCTGGGGCTCTCGCAGCTGCACCAGCTCCGTGGCCGGGTCGGGCGCGGGCGGGAGCGGGCCTACGCCTACTTCCTCTACCCACCCGAGAAGCCGCTCACCGAGACCGCACACGACCGACTCCGCACCATCGCGAGCCACACCGACCTCGGGGCCGGCATGCAGGTGGCGATGAAGGACCTCGAGATCCGTGGCGCCGGCAACCTGCTCGGCGGCGAGCAGTCGGGTCACATCGAGGGCGTCGGCTTCGACCTCTACGTCCGGCTCATCGGCGAGGCCGTGGCCGACTTCAAGGGCGAGACCACCGACGTCCCGGCCGAGATCAAGATCGAGCTGCCCGTCGACGCGCACCTGCCGCACGACTACGTGCCGGGGGAGCGGCTGCGTCTCGAGGCGTACAAGAAGCTCGCGACCGTCGAGACCTTCGAGGCCGTCGACGAGATCGAGGCCGAGCTGCGAGACCGCTACGGCGCACCGCCCGCCCCGGTCGAGAACCTCCTCGAGGTCGCCCGGCTGCGCGTGGTCGCGCGGCAGGCGAAGATCGGCGACATCGGCGTGCAGGGCAAGGTCGTGCGTTTCGGTCCCCTCCCGGAGCTCCGGGAGAGCCAGCAGCTGCGGCTCAACCGCCTCTACCCCGGGACCATCCTCAAGCCGGCGCTCGGCACCATGCTCGTGCCGGTCCCGATGACGGCCCGTGTCGGGGGCAAACCACTGCGCGACGTCGAGATCCTGACCTGGGCGCGACAGCTCATGACGGCGGTCCTTCTCGACGACATCGCGGCCGGTCAAGCCGTCACGCGCGCTGGTGTCGGGGCCGGGGCCGGGGCCCCGTAAGATGACTGACGCATCCGCCAGAGGAGGAATTCAGTGAAGGCCCTGTCAGCTCGCGTGTCTGCACGGTCCGGCTCGTCGGCCAGGCGACTCGTCACCGTCACCATCGCCGCCGTGACCGCCATCGCACTCCTTGGCGGATGCGGGTTCGCGACCCGGCAGCAGGCCGCAGCCGTCGTCAACGGCCAGATGATCAGCCAGACGGACGTGCAGAAGACCTACGAGCAGCTTCAGGCCGCCAAGCTCGACTTCTCGGAGACCATCGTGGTCACCGCCCTCATCGCGGCGCCGCTGCTGAAGGATGTCGTCGCCAAGTCCGGCAGCTGGAAGCCCGACGAGACCTACGCATCGGTCATCGCGACGATCCCCGACGCGACCGACACGACCAAGCAGTTCGTCGAGGCGGTTGCCCTGATCCAGTCCCAGAAGATGACCGAGGCCGACGTCGCCGCCTACCGCGAGAGCCTCGCCAAGGCTGACATCTCGGTCAACCCGCGCTTCGGCGAGGTCAAGAAGTCCAACGAGGGCCCGGTCTACTTCACCCTGGGGCAGCAGACTCCGAACTGGATCGTCGCCTCGACCCAGCCGGCCCCGGCGGCGACGACACAGCCGGCCCCCGCCCAGTAGGCCCGCCCCCACCCCGCCGACCTCCTCGTGTCCGCTCGCCTCGTCCTGCTCGTCTCCACCCCGCGCATCGCGCCGGGCCTGCTGACGCGTGAGGCTTGGTCGACCCTCGAGCAGGCGTATGCCGTCTGGGGCGTTCCCGACGAGCCGCAGTCCGCCGCCGTGGCCGAGACGGGCATCGTCGTGCAGGCGCACGACCCAGCCGACCCGGCAGCGCTGGCGCGCGACCTCGTCAGCGAGACGGCATACGGCGACGTCGTCTGGGTCGGCTCGGCCGACGGCGACCCAGGGCTGAGCGAGGCTGTGGCAGTTGAGGTCTCACGGCTCCAGGAGCCACCCGACGTCGAGCTGCTCATCGGCTCGTTCGACGTGCCCGGCGCGCGGCTGCTGGACGTCGTGGCCGTCATGGACCGGCTGCGGTCGCCCGGTGGGTGCCCGTGGGATGCCGACCAGACCCCGGAAAGCCTCGTGCCCTACCTCCTCGAGGAGGCACACGAGGCGATCGAGGCGATCGAGAGCGGCGACCGGGCGCACATGCAGGAGGAGCTCGGCGACCTGCTGCTGCAGATCGCCTTCCAGTCGCGGGTGGCGCAGGAGCATCCGACCCAGCCGTTCGGGATCGACGACGTCGCAGGGGAGCTCGTCGACAAGCTCGTCCGGCGGCACCCGCATGTCTTCGCCGATGTCGAGGCCGACACTCCCGACGCGGTGGCTGCGAACTGGGAGACGATCAAGGCCGGCGAGAAGCAGCACCGCACCCACCCGGTCGAGGGAGTGCCCACGTCGCTGCCGGCGCTGGCGCGGGCGGAGAAGTACGTCGGCCGGCTGGAGAAGGCCGGCCGCGGTGATCTCGTCGACGCGGCGGTGGCCGAGGGCGACCTCGGGGCGCGCCTGCTCGACCTCGTCCGGAGAGCCCGGGCGCAGGGTATCGACGCGGAGGCGGCCTTGCGCGAGACGCTGCGCCGGCTGGCCGCGGTCAGCGAGGGCGGCCGGCCCAGCCGCAGCTGACAGCCCCACCCGCCGCCGCTCACTCGACGGGGCTGGGTCGAGTGGGCGCGTCGCCCCACCAGCCACACGCGTTGCGTGACGGTTGTGTGACGGATGAGACGGAGCGCCCACTCGACGAGGAAGGGAGCCGCCGACGGGAACCCGCCGCCGGCCCACTCTGGTCGAGTGGGCGCGCAGTCCCACCAGCCACACGCGTTGCGTGATGGTCGTGTGACGGATGAGACGGAGCGCCCACTCGACGAGGAAGGGAGCCGCCGACGGGAGCCCGCCGCCGGCCCACTCTGGTCGAGTGGGCGCGCAGTCCCACCAGCCCACGTGTTGTGTGACGGGTGGTACGGAGCGCTCACTCGTCGGGGCTGGGTCGAGTGAGCGGGTGGCCACATGAGTCCCGCTCGTCTCCTCGTGCTCACTGAACTCATCCGCCTCGCGAGTGTTCCCGTCTTTTCAATCGTTATCGAGAACGTTATCGAGAACGATTGACACACCTGCGTGACGGCTGCCAGCGTGTGCCTCGCACTCGCAACAACTCGCTCAAGGACGAGGAGCTCCAAAGGATGAAGAGGACACCGATCTACCGGGCGCTGGCCCTCGGTGTGGTGGTCGCAACGGGTCTCGGTGCATGCGGTTCCGCAGGCAGCGGCAGCGGCGACAGCTCGACCGGCACGGCCGGCAGCAAGGTCACCGTGACCTGGTGGCACAACTCGAACACCGACCCCGGCAAGGCGTACTACGACCAGGTCGCGAAGGACTTCGAGGCCAAGCACCCCAACGTGCACATCGACGTCAACGCAATGCAGCACGAGGACATGCTGACCAAGCTCGACGCGGCGTTCCAGAGCGGCGACGCTCCGGACGTCTACATGGAGCGTGGTGGCGGCGAGCTCGCCGACCACGTCCAGGCGGGCCTGACCAAGGACCTGTCCGACGCCTCCGCCGACGCGATCAGCAAGCTCGGCGGCTCCGTGGCGGGCTGGCAGGTCGACGGCAAGACGTACGCGCTGCCCTTCTCGATGGGCGTCGTCGGCTTCTGGTACAACAAGTCGCTGTTCAACAAGGCCGGCATCACCGCCGCCCCGGCGACGTGGGACGAGCTCAACGCCGACGTCGACAAGCTGAAGGCCGCCGGCATCGAGCCGATCTCGGTGGGCGCCGGCGACAAGTGGCCCGCGGCCCACTACTGGTACTACTTCGCGCTGCGCGACTGCTCCAAGGACGTGCTCACCGGCGCGGTGAAGACCCTGAAGTTCTCGGACCAGTGCTTCGTCAAGGCCGGCGAGGACCTCCAGAAGGTCATCGCGACCAAGCCGTTCAACAAGGGCTTCCTGTCGACGCCGGCGCAGACCGGTCCGACGAGCGCCTCCGGCCTGCTGGCCACCGGCAAGGTCGCCATGGAGATGCAGGGCCACTGGGAGCCCGGTGTCATGCAGGGCCTCACCGCGGACCACAAGGGCCTTGGCGACGACCTCGGCTGGTTCCCGTTCCCGTCGGTGGCCGGCGGCGCCGGTGACCCGGCCGCGACCCTCGGCGGCGGCGACGCCTGGGCTGTCTCGCAGGACGCACCCAAGGAGGCCGTCGACTTCGTGAACTACCTGCTCAGCGATGACGTGCAGAAGGGCTTCGCGGAGCGCGACATGGGCCTGCCGACCAACTCGGCCGCGACCGGCTCGGTCAAGGACCCGGCCCTCGGCGCACTGCTCCAGGTGCGCGACAAGTCGCCGTACGTCCAGCTGTACTTCGACACCGCCTTCGGGCAGGCCGTCGGCGGCGCGATGAACGACGAGATCGCCCTGATGTTCGCCGGCAAGGCGAGCCCGCAGGACATCGTCAACGCCACCCAGACCGCGGCAGACGCATCGAAGTGATCGACATGGCCGACGACGCGACCGCCCTCGACCGGACCACCGCGGTCGCGTCGTCACCCTCCCCGGCCCCCGGCCTCGCCCTCCCGCGGTCCGGGGGAGGGGAGGGCCTCGGGCCCTCTGGTTCCCACGCCTCTGAGCGCCAGGCGGCCGGACGCCGGCGGCGCAACCGCCTGCGCACCGGCCTCGAGATCCTGTTCTTCGTCGGCCCCGGGCTCGCGCTGTTCCTCACCTTCGTGGTGTGGCCGATCCTCAAGGCCGTGCAGTTCTCGGTCTACAAGTGGAAGGGCTTCGGGCCGCTCGTCGACTTCGTCGGCTTCAAGAACTACGCGTCGGTGCTGCAGAACGAGGTGTTCACCGACGCGCTGCGGCACAACCTGGTCATCGTCGTGCTGTCGGTCGCGATCCAGCTGCCGCTCGGCCTCGGGATCGCGCTGCTGCTCAACCGGAACATCCGGGGCCGAGGGCTCCTGCGGACGATCATCTTCGTGCCGTACGTGCTGGCCGAGGTCGTCGCGGGCGTCGTGTGGTTCCAGCTGCTCCAGCCGCAGTACGGCGTCGTCGACACGATCATGCGCGCCATCGGCCTGGAGGGGCCCGAGGAGGGCTGGCTGGGCACGCCCGACTTCGCACTCTGGACCGTCATGGCCGTCCTGACGTGGAAGTACCTCGGCCTCGCCGTGATCCTCTTCCTCGCGGGACTGCAGAGCGTGCCCGAGGAGCTGTTCGAAGCGGCTGAGATCGACGGGGCGAGCTGGTGGCAGGTCCAGACCCGGATCACGATCCCGCTGCTCGGCTCCACGATCCGGACCTGGATCTTCCTGTCCATGATCGGCTCGCTCCAGCTCTTCGACATGGTGTGGATCCTCACCGGCGGCGGTCCCGCGAACTCCACCACGACGATGGCCACGTTCCTCATCACCGAGGGCACCAAGCGGCAGAACTACGGCATCGCCGCGGCCGCGTCCGTGGTCCTGTTCGTCGTGGCGCTCGTGATGGCCGTCCTCTACCAGTTCTTCGTCCTGCGCCGTGACAGTGGGACCGACCGACCCGCGAAGGGGCAGCGATGAGCACCGCGAGCGGCACCGTGAACCGACCTCTGGACACCGCGGCCCCGGCCGGCCGCCGGTCCGCAGATCCCGCGCGCGGGCCGCGCGGGACCAGGAAGGCCCGGCGTGGCGCCGGCCCGCTGGTGTATGCCGTGGCGCTCGTCGTCGTGGCCCTGACCCTGGGCCCCGTCCTGTATGCCGTCCTGGGTGGCTTCCGGACGAACGCGCAGCTGGCCGACTCACCCGCCGGCCTGCCCAGCCCGTGGGTGCTCGACAACTACAGGTCCGTCCTGGCCAGCTCCAGCTTCTGGACGTACGCCCTGAACTCCGCAGTCATCGCCACCATGACGACGACGATCGTCGTCGTCCTCGGGCTCATGGCGGCATACCCGCTGGCGCGCTACCGCTTCCGCTGGCGTGAGCCGCTCTACATGGTGTTCGTCGTCGGGCTGCTCTTCCCGGCCACCGTGGCGATCATCCCGTTGTTCATCCTCGTGACCCGCGACCTGCACCTGGGCAACACGTGGTGGGGGGTCGCGCTGCCACAAGCGGCGTTCGCCCTGCCGATGACCGTGGTGATCCTGCGCCCGTTCCTCATGGCGCTGCCGGACGAGCTGGAGGAGGCCGCCCAGATCGACGGGGCAACGCGGATCCAGTTCTTCTGGAAGGTCGTGGTGCCGCTGTCGGGCCCGGGCATGGTGACTGTGGGGGTGCTGGCGTTCGTCGGGTCGTGGAACGCGTACCTGCTTCCCCTGCTCCTGCTCCAGGGGGACATGAAGACCCTGCCGCTCGGCGTCGCGGACTTCTCGTCGCAGTACTCCTCCGACACGGCAGGCGTGTTCGCCTTCACGACCCTTGCGATGATCCCCGCGCTGGTCTTCTTCCTCGCCGCACAGAGGAGAATCGTCAGCGGCCTCCAGGGCGCCGTGAAGGGCTGAGCCCCAGGCGGCTTCCCGCCACGCTCGGCGTGCCGACGCTTCCCCTCCACTCGCACCGCGCCCAGCACCTACCCGCTCCTCACCCTGCTAAGGAAGGTTCCGTGACGCAGCTCCAGACAACTCCCGACGTGCCTGCACCGGCCTCCGCACCGGCTCCGGGGCCGGCATCCGCGCCGGCATCCGCGCCGGCCTCCGTGCCCGCCTCCGTGCCGGCAGCGGGATCGGTCGCCGACCGGGTTTCCGAGCTGGTCGCGCGAATGACCTTGGAGGAGAAGCTCGCCCAGATCGTCGGATTCTGGGAGAAGGGCGAGGGTGAGGCGGTCGCCCCGCTGCAGGGCGAGTTCGCCGAGGCGTACGGCCTGGCCGAGGCAACCCGTCACGGCCTCGGCCACCTCACCCGCGTCTACGGCACCCGGCCGGTCGACGTGGCCGAGCGGGCTCGCTGGCTCTGGGACCAGCAGCGGCGGCTCGTTCGCGAGACGCGGCTCGGCATCCCGGCCCTGGTGCACGAGGAGTCGCTGACCGGGCTGTCCGCCTGGCGCGCGGCGACGTTCCCGACACCGCTGGCCTGGGGTGCGTCCTTCGACCCGGACCTGGTCGAGGAGATGGCCGCGCTCATCGGCGGCACGATGCGCCAGCTCGGCATCCACCAGGGTCTGGCCCCCGTGCTCGACGTCGTCCGCGACCCCCGCTGGGGGCGGGTCGAGGAGTGCATCGCCGAGGATCCCTACCTCGTGGGGACCGTCGGGACGGCATACGTCCGGGGGCTCCAGTCCACGGGAGTCCACGCGACGGTCAAGCACTTCGTCGGCTACTCGGCCTCACAGGCCGGGCGCAACTTCGCGCCCGTCCACGCCGGTCCCCGGGAGGTCGAGGACGTGCTCCTCGTCCCGTTCGAGATGGCCGTGCTCGACGGCAACGTCCGGTCGGTCATGCACTCGTACGCCGAGATCGACGGGGTCCCCGTGGCCGCCGACGAGCGACTGCTGACCGGGGTGCTTCGGGACCGCTGGGGCTTCGACGGCACCGTCGTCGCGGACTACTACGGCGTCGCCTTCCTACATCTGCTTCATGGCGTCGCGGCTGACCTCGGCGCTGCGGCCGGGCAGGCGCTCGCCGCCGGCGTCGACATCGAGCTGCCCACGGGCGATGCCTACCTCAGGCCGCTGGCCGATGCGGTTCGCGCCGGCGCGGTCGACGAGTCGCTCGTCGACCGGGCCGTATGCCGTGCGCTGGCCCAGAAGGCCGAGCTCGGTCTGCTGGACGCGACCTTCGACGACGAGCCGCCGACCGAGGTCGAGCTCGACGGGCCGGAGCACCGCCGCCTCGCGGCCCGGCTCGCGAGCGAGTCGGTCGTCCTGCTCGCCAACGACGGGACGCTTCCGCTCTCGGCCCCGGCCCGGATCGCCGTCATCGGCCCGAACGCGGACCGTGCCGAGGCGCACTTCGGCTGCTACTCCTTCCTCAACCATGTCCTCGCGCATCACCCGGAGGCGGAGGTCGGGATCGACGTCCCGACCGTGCGATCGGCACTGGCCGCCGAGTGGCCCGACAGCGTGCACACCCACGCCGTGGGGTGCGCCGTCGACGACCTCGACACGTCCGGGTTCGCAGCTGCGGTCGATGCCGCAGCCGGTGCGGACGTCGCCGTGGTCGTCGTCGGCGACCACGCCGGCCTCTTCGGCCGCGGCACCGTGGGCGAGGGATGCGACCGTGACGACCTCGAGCTGCCGGGAGTGCAGCGCGCCCTCGTGGAAGCGGTGGTCGACACGGGCACGCCAGTCGTCCTCGTGCTGCTCACCGGGCGTCCATATGCCGTCGACTGGGCGCTGTCGACGTGCGCCGCGGTCGTCCAGGCCTTCTTCCCCGGTGAGGAGGGCGGCGGCGCCATCGCGGGCGTGCTCTCGGGGCGGGTCAACCCGTCCGGGCGTCTGCCCGTCAGCCTGCCGCGCTCTGCCGGCCAGCAGCCGTACTCCTACCTTCACCCGAGGCTGGGCGGCGACTCCGACGTCACCAACCTGGTGAGCGCCCCGGCCCTGCCCTTCGGACATGGCCTCTCGTACACGACGTTCGCCCACACGGACCTCGTCGTGCAGCCCGGGGCCACCACGGCCGGACCCGTCCAGGCCAGGGTGCGGGTCACGAACACCGGCGAGCGCGCCGGAGACGACGTGGTCCAGCTCTACGGCCGTGATCTCGTGGCCAGCGTGACCCGCCCTGTTGCGCAGCTGCTGGGCTATCGCCGGGTCTCCCTCGAGCCCGGCGAGAGCGTCGACATCGACTTCGCGGTGCCACGCGCCCGACTGGCCTTCACCAACCGCGAGGGCGTGCGCGTGGTCGAGCCCGGAGACCTCCACCTCTGGGTCGGCCGCTCGTGCGAGGACGTCGAGACCGAGGCGACGGTGCCCCTCCTCGGCGACGTCCACGTCGTAGACGTCAGTGGCAGCCGCTGGACGACCACGCGGCTGCGCGCCTGACGGCATACGGCATGGTGTGTGGTGCCGGCCGGTCATCCCACTGACCGGCTGGCACCACACCGGACCAGAACCGGCTCACAACGGGCGGCAGGACTCGCGCTCGACCATCGACGTGGGCAGCCGCACGTGCATCGGCGTGTCCTGCCCGTCGAGCAGGCCGACGAGCATCTCGAGCGCGGTCGCGCCGATCTCGCGCAGCGGCTGGCTGATCGTCGTCAGCGGCGGGCGCGTCAGGGCGGACTCGGGCACGTTGTCGAAGCCGATGACCGACACGTCGTCGGGCACTCGCAGGCCGAGCTCGTGGGCGACCTCGATGGTGCGGATCGCGGACAGGTCGTTGGCCGCGAAGATCGCGGTGGGCCGCTGCGGCAGGGTGAGCAGGTCGCGGGCGGGGGCCTCGGCCGTCTCGGGGCGGTAGCCGCCGACCCGCACGAGGCCCTCGTCGACGGGGATCCCGGCAGCGGCCATCGCCTGGCGGAACCCTTCCTCGCGCAGCCGCGCGGACTCCAGGTCCGAACGTCCGCCGAGGAATGCGATGCGCCGGTGCCCCAGGCGCAGGAGGTACTCCGTGGCCATGACCGCTCCGGCGACGTTGTCGGCCTCGATCGTGGGGACGTCGGACGGGCCGGTGTGCGGGTCGACCGCCACGACCGGGATGCCGGTCTGGGCGTCGACGACGGTGGGGGTCACGATGATCGCGCCGTCGATGAGGGTGCCGCCGAGGCGGCTCAGCGATCGGCGCTCCCAGCCGACGGCGCCTCCGCGGTGGCCGCCCGAGTAGGCGAGGAGCTCGTAGCCGGTCGCGTCGATCGCGTCGGAGACGCCCTTGAGCAGCTCGGTGCTGAAGGGCTCGAACTCGGCCACGAGGACGCCGATGATGTTGGTCTGGTGGCTGCGCAGGCTACGGGCGCCGAGACTGATCTCGTAGCCGAGGTCGTCGATGACGTTCGAGACCTTCTCGAAGGTTGCGCGGGAGACGCCGTAGCGGCCGTTGACGACCTTGCTCACCGTCGCGACGGACACGCCCGCCGCGCGGGCCACGTCCTCCATCTTCACGCGTCCGACTGGGCTCACATCCGGAGCCTACCGGCCCGCAGGGTCGGCCATGCGCAGGCTCGATAACGTTATCGAGCCGCGTGTCCTCGCCGACGTCCGTCAGTACGCGCCGCGCGAGCGGACCACGGCGTCCAGCGTCTTGGCCATGATCGACAGGTCCTGGACGATCGACCAGTTGTCGACGTAGTAGAGGTCGAGGCGCACCGTGTCGTCCCACGACAGGTCGCTACGGCCGGACACCTGCCACAGCCCCGTCATGCCCGGGCGGACGTGCAGGCGCCGCTGCACGTCGGGTGCGTAGCGGCGCACCTCGGACGGTAGCGCCGGGCGCGGCCCGACCAGGCTCATCTCGCCGTTGATGACGTTGATCAGCTGCGGCAGCTCGTCGATGGAGAAGCGGCGGATGAGGTGGCCCACCTTGGTGATCCGCGGGTCCCGCTGGGCCTTGAACAGCACGCCGTCCGACTCGTTGAGATGAGTGACCCCGGAGAGGCGCGCCTCGGCGTCGACCACCATGCTGCGGAACTTGAGGCACTCGAACAGCTGGCCGTCGCGCCCCACCCGGGTCTGCTTGAACAGCACCGGGCCGCCGTCCTGGACCTTGATCGCGACGGCGAAGACGAGCATGAGAGGCGAGGCGAGCACCAGCAGGATGCTGGCCCCGACGAGGTCGAACGCGCGCTTGAAGCCGCGCGAGGCGCCGAGGCTCTGCGGCTGCTCGACGTGCACGAGGGGCAGACCGCCGACCGGGCGCATGGCGATCCGGCCCGACGAGATGTCCGAGAGGCTCGGCACGACCGCCATCTGGACGTGGTGACCCTCGAGGTCCCAGGCGATGCGCCGGAAGTCGACCGCAGACGGGAACGCGCCTTCGGTGAAGACGACGAGGTCGGCCTTCTCAGCAAGCACCGACTCGGCGGTCTGTGAGGTGTTCCCGACCACCGGCACGCCGCGCGGGGTGCTCTTGGTGGACTCGTCGGCGGGGGTGAGGGCACCGACGATGTGGTAGCCGAGCCACGACTCGCGCTCCAGCACCGCGACGACGTCGTCGACCCGCTCCTGCGACCCGGAGATGAGGACCCGCGTGAGCAGGTGCCCCCGAGCGTGGGCGTGATGCACGAGTCGCCGGGCGTACCAGCGCCAGAGCAGCAGCAACGGCAGGCCGATGCCGAAGAGCAGCACGAAGAAACCGCGCGACAGGTTGAACTTGGTCAGGTAGCTCATGATGCCGATCGCACCCGCCGTGAGCCCGGCGGCGCTGCAGACCCGGGCGTACTCGACGGTGCCGACCCCGAGGAAGGTGCTGGTGTAGGTGCCGGTGCAGAGGTTGGCGAGCATCCAGCCGGCGATGATCCAGACCCCGACCGACTGGGCCACCGCGTTGACGTCGGCCGCGGCCGAGAACAGGTTCAGGCTCGTCCGCCCGATCGCCGCCAGCACCATGGCGAGCGTGATGACGACAAGGTCGCCGCCCGCGATCGCCAGCTGAAGCAGCCGGATGCTCCGGGATCGTTCACTGAGCGGCTGCGTCACGGGACGAGCACTCACGTCAAGCAGAAATACCCCTGCATCACGCATGGGCTGCCCCATGTCCACACTCCACCCCCGGGACACCGCACGGGCGCCCCTCGACTCGACCAGCTCCCACCCCCCCGGATGGCTAAGTGCGAGTATGCCCGCTTCGCGCGTCCTCGGGTGACGAAGAAGGGAAAAAGTGCTCCGAAATACGCGCCTTCTGAGCAGGATGGTGCGGCGACTGCCCTGCCCCGCCCCCGCGAGCCGGCGTGCCCGCCCGAATGCCGGGTCGCTCCGTCGGGCGCCGCGGCATACGGGCTAGGCTCGGTGCAGCACCCGGTGCCGTCACCGCACGGCAACCAACGCGAAACACCAGCACCACACCGGACACGCATCCAACACATCGAGACCGCCCGCCCCGGCCGCCGACGTCCGGGGCTGTGCGCGGCACATGCCCTGCCAGCTTGAGGAGAGTCAGTGGCCAGCATTGAGGAGATCGGCGCTCGCGAGATCCTGGACTCGCGAGGTAACCCCACGGTCGAGGTCGAGATCCGTCTCGACGACGGCACGTTCGCGCGCGCGGCGGTGCCTTCGGGCGCCTCGACCGGCGCCTTCGAGGCGTCGGAGCGACGCGACGGCGACAAGGGCCGTTACCTGGGCAAGGGCGTGGAGCAGGCCGTCGACGCGGTCATCGAGGAGATCAACCCGCGCCTGGTCGGGTTCGACGCGAGCGAGCAGCGGCTCATCGACGCCGAGATGCTCTCCCTCGACGGCTCCGCGAACAAGGAGAACCTCGGTGCCAACGCGATCCTCGGCGTCTCCCTGGCCGTCGCGCACGCCGCGGCCGAGTCGGCCGGTCTGCCGCTGTTCCGCTACGTCGGCGGCCCCAACGCCCACGTGCTGCCCGTCCCGATGATGAACATCCTCAACGGCGGTTCGCACGCGGACTCCAACGTCGACATCCAGGAGTTCATGGTCGCCCCGATCGGCGCGCCGAGCTTCCGTGAGGCTGTGCGCTGGGGCGCCGAGGTGTACCACTCGCTCAAGAAGGTGCTGCACGACCGCGGCCTGGCCACCGGGCTCGGTGACGAGGGCGGGTTCGCTCCGAACCTCGAGTCCAACCGGGCCGCGCTCGACATCATCGTGGAGGCCATCAAGGCTGCCGGCTACGTGCCCGGCACGGACGTCGCTCTGGCGCTCGACGTCGCGGCATCGGAGTTCCACAAGGACGGGTCGTACGAGTTCGAGGGCGCGTCGAAGTCGTCGGCCGAGATGATCGACTACTACGCCGAGCTCGTCGACGCCTACCCCCTCGTGTCCATCGAGGACCCGCTCGACGAGGAGGACTGGGACGGCTGGAAGGCCATCACCGACCGCCTTGGCACGCGCGTCCAGATCGTCGGCGACGACCTGTTCGTGACCAACCCCGAGCGGCTGGGCCGCGGTATCGCCACCAGCACTGCCAACGCGCTGCTGGTCAAGGTCAACCAGATCGGCACGCTCACCGAGACGCTCGACGCGGTCACGCTCGCTCAGAGCAACGGGTACCGCTGCATGATGAGCCACCGCTCGGGTGAGACCGAGGACGTGACGATTGCCGATCTCGCCGTCGCGACGAACTGCGGCCAGATCAAGACCGGCGCACCCGCCCGTTCCGAGCGCGTCGCCAAGTACAACCAGCTGCTTCGCATCGAGGAGGAGCTCGACGACGCCGGTGTGTATGCCGGGGCCGGCGCCTTCCCGCGCTTCGACGCCGCGCGCTTCGGCGGCGAGGGCTGAGCTCGATGGCCGACCGCACGCCGTCCCGGCCGGGCCGCTCCCAGAGCCGCCCGTCGGGCGGTGGGCGGCCGGCCGCACCGCGTCCCGGCCGGGCCGGATCCGGCGGGTCGTCCAGCCGGTCGTCCAGCCGGTCGTCCGGCGGGTCGTCCGGCGGGTCGTCCGGCGGGTCGTCCGGCTCGACCCGTTCGTCCCGCTCGACTGCAGGGTCCGGAGGGTCGAGCACGTCCGGCACCCGGCCGGGCACGTCCCGCGGGGCGGCGCGACCCAGCCGTCCCGGACAGGGCAAGGAGCGCCCCGCGCTCGCGGCCCGCACCCGCACGCCTCAGCCGGAGCCGCCGTCGGCGTCGACCGCCTGGGTTCGCGGAGCGATCATGCTCGGCATCCTCGTCATGCTCGCCGTGACCCTGCTGCCGACGCTCCGGTCGCTGATCCAGCAGCGCAGCGACACTTCGGCGATGCAGGACAAGGTCGCGCAACAGCGCCAGTCGGTGCAGGACCTCCAACGGCAGGCGGCGCTCTGGAGGGACCCGGCATACATCGAGGTCCAGGCGCGCGAGCGCCTCAAGTTCGTCCGCGTGGGTGACCGCGCCTACACCGTCATCAACCCCACGACCGACGACGCGAACGCTGCCGCCGCGTCGCGTCCGGTCGTCGCGGCACCCTTGGCCAACGCGTCGTCGCCGTGGTACGGCAAGGTGTGGCAGTCGATCCAGATCGCCGACCGCCCGGCCGCCGGCGTTTCGTCGGCGCCGTGACGGCGGCGCCCGGACGTCGGCGCCTGACCAAGCCGCCCTGACCTCGCGACCTGCGGCCACCTGTGCCAGCGGTTCGCACCGACCCTTGAGGAGGGACCCCCGCGTGAGCGACCCCCGGACGCCCGTCGAGCAGGCAGACCTCGACGCCGTGGAGCGCCAGCTGGGCCGGCGTCCCCGCGGCGTCGCCGCCGTCGCCCATCGCTGCCCGTGCGGTGAGCCGGATGTGCTGCACACCGAGCCCCGGCTGCCCGATGGCACCCCGTTCCCGACGACCTACTATGCGACCTGCCCTCGGCTCACCGGCGCCATCAGCACGCTCGAGACGGCGGGTGTCATGAAGGAGATGACCGCGCGGCTCGCCGACGAGCCGGCCCTCGCCGCCGCCTATCGGCAGGCCCACGAGCACTACCTCGCCCGGCGGGCCGAGCTGGGCGAGGTGCCCGAGATCGCCGGCATCTCGGCCGGTGGCATGCCCACGCGGGTCAAGTGCCTGCATGTCCTCGTGGCGCACTCGCTGGCAGCCGGACCCGGCGTCAACCCGCTCGGCGACGAGGCCCTCGCCATGCTCGACGACTGGTGGGAGCCCACCTCGTGCGCCGCGATCCACGCCGCCGAGGACGCAGAGACCGGGCCCGAGGGTGGGTGAGGGCAGCGTGCGGGTCGGCGCGGTCGACTGCGGCACCAACTCGATCCGGCTCCTCGTCGCCGATATCGATCCCGCCACCGGCTCGCTGCGCGACGTGGTGCGCCGGATGGAGATCGTCCGGCTCGGCCTCGGCGTCGACCGCACCGGGGTCATCGCACCCAAGTCGATGGATCGCACGTTGCGGATGACGCGCGAGTATGCCGCGCAGTGCCGTGAGCTCGGGGCCGCGCGGGCTCGCTTCGTGGCGACGTCGGCCTCGCGCGACGCCCGGAACGCCGGGGAGTTCATCGACGGCGTCCGCGCCGCGTTCGGTGAGCACTTCGGCGCCGAGGTCTCGCCTGAGGTGGTCTCGGGGGACGAGGAGGCCGAGCTGTCCTTCACGGGTGCAACGGGCGGGCTGGGAGCGGTCGGGGTCCCAGGCCCGTATCTGGTGGTAGACCTCGGCGGCGGCTCGACCGAGTTCGTCCGGGGGACGCTCCACGCCGAGGCGGCGCGCTCCGTCGACATCGGGTGCGTTCGCATGACCGAGCGCCACCTGGCCGGCGACCCGCCCACAGCCGAGGAGATCTCGGCCGCGACCCGCGACATCGACGCGGCGATCGACGCCGCCGAGGCGCAGGTGCCCTTCGCCGGGGTCAAGGCCCTCGTGGGCCTCGCCGGCAGCGTCACGACGATCACGGCGCACCTGCTGCGCCTGCCGGCATACGACGCGGAGCGAATCCACCTGTCCCGCAACGCAGTCGGCGACGTGCTCGCGGCCGCTGACGACCTGCTCGCGATGACGCATGCCCAGCGGGCGGCGCTGCCCTACATGCATCCGGGGCGCGTCGACGTCATCGGCGCCGGAGCGCTCGTGTGGCGGCGGGTCGTGCAGCGCGTGGCAGACCGGGCCGGCATCACCGAGGTGGTCACCTCCGAGCACGACATCCTCGACGGCATCGCCCTCAGCCAGGTCCGCTGACCATTCAGGCCCGGGTGGCGGGCAGGGGCGCCCGCCGGAGCACGTCCTCCTCGTTCACGCGGCGCCGGTGCGAGCGCAGCCTGGCGATCATCCAGATCGCCGCTGAGACACCGAGTGCCCACGTGCCGTTGGAGACCGTCGCGTCCACGACGCTGTAGGTGACGAAGAACATGGTGACCACGACCATGGTCCGGATGTAGCGCTCCGGCAGTCGCGTTGCGGCGAGCAGCAGGCCGCCCCAGAGCAGGTACCACGGGTGGATGACCGGGCCGGACGCGCAGAGCACGAGCAGGGCCCCGGCGGTCGCGAGCACGGGGTTGCGCGGCGCGACCCGCCACGCGATCCAGCCGATGCCGACGATCCCGGCCACGAGGCCGATGGTCTGCGCGATCGGCACGGGCGCGGCCGTCCAGCTCTGCGGCATACCCCCGATGGTCATGACCCACTCGACCGCGCTGCCGACGAAGGTCGGCGGCGAGAGCAGCGAGCGCAGCGTCACGGGGACGGACAGGTTCGGGACCCAGCCGTAGCCCAGCCCGGAGACGGTGGTGATAGCCACGAAGGCGGCCAGCACCACCGATCCGTAGACGGCCGTATGCCGCAGCATCGCCCTCAGCCGGGCACGGGCCCCGGGCGCCAGGTCGCCCTGGGCCTGCAGAGCCATCCCGACGATCCCGATCAGGGCCAGCACGGCTGTCTGCTTGTATGCGGCCGCTGCCGCGAGCGTGATCGATGCGATGACGAACTGCCCGCGGCTGGCGAGCAGCAGCGCGAGCGTCACGAGCGCGACCATCCCGGCGTCGTTGTGTGCGCCACCGACGAAGTGCATGATCACCAGCGGGTTGAGCACACCGAGCCACAGGGCATGCCGCCCGCTCACGCCGTAGCGCTCGGCGAGCCGCGGCAGTGCATAGGCGAGGATGCCGACGGCGAGCAGCGCGGGGATCCGCATCGCGATGGCCGCGGCATAGGCGTTCTCGGGGAAGAGGCTGACGACGGCGTGCTGCACCTGCAGCGCCAGCGGACCGTAGGGCGCCGGCGTCTGGACCCACATCGGGTCGACTTGGTCGGCGAACGGTCCCGCCACCCAGAACGGACCGACGGCATACGGGTCCATGTTGCGCAGGATGATCTGGCCCTGCGCGGCATAGCTGTAGGCGTCGCGGCTGAACAACGGGGGCGCGAACAGGATCGGCACGCTCCACAACAGCCAGGCCAGCGACGGCGCCTTGCGGCCGCTCACCGGCCGCAGCCGAAGCCACGCGTCGACGAGCAGCGCCATGCCGACCGCGAGCAGCGCCGTCGTGACGACCCGCCCGACGGGGCCGCCGAGCCACTCGAGGTTCAGGCGGTCGATCAGCGATGACGACGGTGGCTCGAAGGCGTCAGAGGGCAGGAAGGCCGGGCTGATCGAACCGGCAGCGACGAGCGTCATGCCGAGCATGCCGCGACGCACGAGCGGGTCGGCCCAGCTGCGGCGCAGCGCGGCGGCGAACTTCACCGAGAACTCGACGAGCCGGGGCTCGCTGCCCCACGCCGGGCGCGGCGGAGCGGCCGTCGTCGCACCGGCGACACGATGCTCCAGCACGCCTTGGCTCCTTCGTACTCCCTGGGTGATCACGCGCCTGCGGGCGCGGCGCGGCCGCGAAGGAGCACGTCGACAGCAGCCCCCTGGACCTCGTTCTCGCAGGTCAGTGTAGGTGCACAAGATGGGTGCCCGCCCAACGACGCCCACCGGTTGGGCCAGGCCGTTACCGAACCGTGCCCTGCGCGCCCTGGTCCGTGTCCTGATGGTCACCGGAATGTCGCCCGATGGCACCCCTGGGCACCCCGGCGTACCCCCGGAGGGACTCGAACCCTCACCGTTGGCGATTTTAAGTCGCCTGCCTCTGCCAGTTGGGCCACGGGGGCGCGGTGATCAGTATGACCGGCAAGTATGACCGGCGTGCCCGGGAACTGGTGCCAGTGGGTCAAACGCTTACAGTTGAGACAGTCGCCACGAACGGTGGCCCGGTGCCTCAAGGAGCACACTCACATGGCAGGTGGAAACCCGGTCTTCGACCGGCTGAACAAGCAGATTGAGAAGGAGCGGTATGCCGGTTTCGGCACGCCGCAGGGCAACCCCCAGCAGGCCACGCAGGCCGCGACGTCGTCCTACGCCGCGCAGGACACCATGACGGCGCAGCAGCTGAACGAGATGTACGCCAGGCAGAGCGCCGGGCCCGTCGACACCGGCCGGGTCACGCTCGATGACGTCATCATGAAGAGCCTGGGTCTGTTCGTGGTCACGGTCGGAGTCGCCGCCGCATCGTGGATCGCCGTGGACAACAGCCCGTCCCTGTCGGTGCCGCTCTGGATGGGCGGCATGGTCTGCACGCTGATCCTCGGCTTCGTCATCGCGTTCCGCAAGACGGTCTCGGTGCCGCTGCTCGTCCTCTACGCCGCGCTCCAGGGGGCCTTCCTCGGCGCCCTCAGCCAGGCGATCAACTCGATGGCCCAGTATCAGGGCGTCGTCCTCATGGCCGTCCTCGCGACCTTCTGCACGTTCGTCGCGATGTACGTCGGCTACGCAACCGGGTTCGTCAAGGTCAACGACCGCACCCGTCGCATGTTCTTCTTCGCGATCGTCGGGTACGGCCTGTTCTCGCTGCTGCAGGTCGTCCTGCTGTGGACCGGCGTCCTGTCCGGCTGGGGCTTCGGTGGCAGCGGTGGCCTCGGCATCATCCTGTCGCTCGTCGGGGTCGGCCTCGCGGCATACTCCCTGGCGATCGACTTCGACTCGATCGACCGCGCCGTCAAGCTCGGCGCGCCGCAGAAGTACTCCTGGCTGCTCGCCCACGGCCTCGTCGTGTCGGTCGTGTGGCTGTACGTGGAGTTCCTCCGTCTCTTCGCGCGTCTGCGCGACTGAGCCACCCGATGAGATCCCCTGTTCCGCAGGAGGTCTTGGAGGAGCTCTCACGCGTGGTCGGGCGGTGGCATCAGCTGCCGCTCGGCCACGCTTTGTCGTGTATGCCGTCCGTCCGGGTCGTCGTGCAGCAGCTCGCTGACCTCGGGGCCCAGCGGCGCGGCCGGGCCGCCGTGCCCGTTCCCGAGCTGGGGCCCGAAGCAGTCATGGACCAGCTGACCGTCATGGTCTTCGACGTCTTCGCGGCCGGACCCGCCGAGTCGGCAGAGGCGGCGATGGCGGCGCAGTCGACCCAGGCGGCGCGCCTGCTCACCGACCTCCGCCGCTCCCTCTAGGTCGAGTGGCCCCGTCGTCACGCCCGGATACGTCGAGTGGCCCCGTCGTCACGCCCGGATACGTCGAGTGGCCCCGTCGTCACGCGCTCGGGGCGTGACCAGGGGGCCACTCGACGGTGACCGCGGGGCCACTCGACGTTGGGCCTGCGGCGGATGGGTCAGCTGAGGCGCTCGAAGATGACTGCCATGCCCTGGCCGCCGCCGACGCACATCGTCTCGAGGCCGAACTGCTGGTCCCGCTCACGCAGCGCGTTGATGATCGTGCCGGTGATCCGTGCGCCCGTCGCGCCGAACGGGTGACCGATGGCGATCGCGCCGCCGTTGACGTTGAGCTTGTCGTAGTCCATGCCGATCTGGTCGGCCGAGCCGATGACCTGCGCCGCGAAGGCCTCGTTGATCTCATAGAGGTCCATGTCACCGATGGACATGCCCGCCCGCTTCAGCGCGAGGCTCGTCGCCTCGACCGGGCCGAGGCCCATGATCTCGGGAGACAGGCCGGTCGCGGCGGTCGACACCACGCGCGCGAGGGGCGTCAGGCCCAGCTCCTTGGCCTTGGTGTCGCTCATGACCACGAGGGCCGCGGCGCCGTCGTTGAGGGGACAGCAGTTGCCGGCCGTGACCGTGCCCTGCTCACGGAAGACGGGGTTGAGCGCCTGGACCGCCTCGAGGGTGACGCCGGCACGGGGTCCGTCGTCCTTGCTGACGACCGTGCCGTCCGGCGTGGTGATGGGCGTGATCTCCCAGTCGAAGAAGCCGCGCTGGATCGCCGCCTCGGCGCGGTTCTGCGAGGTCACGCCCCACTCGTCCTGCCGCTCGCGTGAGATGCCGTAGGCCGTGGCGACGTTCTCGGCGGTCTGACCCATCGCGATGTAGATGTCGGGCAGGTTGCCCTCGGCGCGCGGGTCCGTCCACGTCTCGTTGGTCTCGGCGATGCGCTTGGTGCGGGCCATAGCGTCGGCGAACCGTGGGTTCTGCGAGTCGGCCTTCGCCCCGCCGGCACCGGCCCAGTCGATGTACTGCGACACGCACTCGACGCCCGCGGAGACGAAGATGTCGCCCTCGCCCGCCCTGATGGCGTGGAAGGCCATTCGGGTGGTCTGGGCTGAGGACGCGCAGAAGCGGTTGATGGTCGCACCGGGCGTGTCGTCGAGGTCGAGCAGGGTGGCCACGACCTTGGCCATGTTGGCGCCATGCTTGCCGGACGGCTCGGCGCAGCCGAGGTAGATGTCCTCCACGAGGGTCTTGTCCAGCGCCGGGATCTTGTCGAGCGCAGCCTGGATCACCGTGGCAGCAAGGTCGTCGGGGCGGACCTCCTTGAGCGATCCCTTGAACGCTCGCCCGAAGGGGGAACGGGCGGTCGAGACGATGACAGCTTCGGTCACGGGGTATCTCCTGGGGCAACGTCGGCAGCCACGCACGTCGGCGCGCAGCAACTAAGCGCTTGCTCAGTCAACCTCGATGGTAGGTCCTCCTCGCGCCGAGCGACACTCCCCGGCGTATGGCCTACGCCACCCTGCCGCACCACCGCACCCTGCGGCATACGGCGCTCCCTTCGGTATGCCGGCCGGCTGAGCAGGGGACCGTCCTGGGCGCCAGCGCCGTCTCCGCGGAGCCGGTTAGGGTGTACGGGTTGCCGGCGCGGCCCAGCGCCGCCCGCCCGAACCACCCGGGCGCCATCCGAACAGGGAACTCCACACACATGAAGACCATGACGACGCGCATCGTCGCGCTGACGGGCGCGCTCGCGATCAGCCTCGGCGCAGCCGCGTGCTCCAAGTCCGACACGCCCTCGACCGCTTCCACGTCGACGCCTGCCGCGTCGACCTCCACGGCATCGACCCCGACCTCCACCGAGGCACCCGAGGCGTCCGACATCCTCCAGAAGGCCAAGGACAACGCGCTCGCCGCGACGTCCGGCGCCTTCGTCGGCGACATCGACCAGGACGGCAAGTCGATCAAGATCGACTTCAAGGGCACGAGCGACGGCAAGACCGCCGACATCTCCATCGAGCTCGAGGGTGAGGGCAAGGCCCGCCTCATCTCGCTGCCCGACGCCGTCTACATCCAGGGCGACCAGACGTTCTGGAAGAAGCAGGGCGCCCCGGCCAACGTCCAGAAGGCGGGGGACAAGTTCATCAAGGCTCCGACGTCGGCCTCCTCGATGGCCGAGAGCCTCAGCCTCAAGGCGTTCCTGGAGAAGGCGTTCGGTGCGGTGACCCCGGACCAGCTGGCCACCGATGTCGCATCGGAAACCGTCAACGGCGTCGACTGCTGGGTGCTCTATGACAAGAAGGGCAAGACCGAGGGCGCGCTCTACGTCTCCAAGGACAAGGGTGAGGTCGTCCGCTTCACCGGCTCGACCAGCAGCCCCGGCCAGCTCGACTTCTCGAAGTGGAACGAGGACCTCGGCATCAAGGCGCCGCCGGCCGACCAGGTGATGCAGGTCAGCTGATCCCAGTGGAGCTCGTCGAGCCGGTGGCGCTCGACGAGCTCGCCGGCGCCGCGGGGTAGCCGATCGGCGGAAGCCGCGGCGTCGGCTCACTCGGCGTCGGCTCACTCGAAGGCTCACTCGGCGTCGGCTCACTCGGCGTCGGCTCACTCGGCGTCGGCTCACTCGAAGGCTCACTTGTCGACGCCTCCCTCGGCGTCGGCTGACTTGGAGTCGGCTGGCTCGGCGTCGGCTCCGCTGTCTGGCGCTCAGGAGCCTCCCGGCCGGCGAGGCCCCATGGCGCTGCCGGGATGCGGTGCAGCAGCACCGCCCAGCGGCCCTGGGCGCCGCGCGAGAGGCCTGCGACCTCGGCCGGCGCCACCTCCGTGCCGGGTTGGGCCACGGCCCGGGTCGCGGCCTCGGCGACCGGGCCGACACTCTCGCCGCGGCGCAGGCTCGGCCCGGTCGGGTGGCTCCGCTCGCCGAAGAGGTCGAGCGCGGCGCTGACACTCGGCAGCATCGCCGCGGCCACGCGGGCGTATCCGGCCGGGCTCGGGTGGAAGCGGTCCTCGCTGAACATCACGGACGGGTTGGCCGAGAACGCCTCGCTGAGCAGGTCGCCGACCGAGACGGCTCGTCCGCCCGCCTCGACGACGGCGACGGTCTGGGCGGCAGCCAGGTCTCGCGACCAGCGGCGCGCCAGGTAGCGCAGGGGCTGGGGCACCGGCTGGATCGCGCCCAGATCGGGGCAGGTGCCGACGACGACCTCGGCGCCGGCCTCACGCAGGGTGCGCACGGCCATCTCGAGGTGGCGCACGGCGATCGACTTGTCGATCCGATGGGTGACGTCGTTGGCGCCGATCGAGATGACCGCGACATCGGGTGCGGGGACGAGGTCGAGTGCGCGGTCGACCTGGGAGTCCAGGTCGGGCGACTCGGCACCGATGACCGCAACGTTGGTCAGCTCGACCGTGCGACCGCTGAAGGCTGCGACCCCGCTCGCGATGATCGCCCCGATGGTCTGGTGAGCATGCTCCGCACCCATGCCGCGTGCGGTCGAGTCGCCGAGCATGACGAACCGGACCGGCTCACCCGGCCCGGAGCCGTATGTGCCGCTGTCGACCGGGGCGCCGTCGAACTGCTGGCCGACGATCCGCCGGGCGAGCACGGCCTCGGCCCGGATCAGGCCGTACCCGAGCAGGCTCAGCACACCCAGGCCGGCAACGCCCATACCTCCGCCGTATGCCGCTGACTGGGCGATCTTGCGTGCACGCCGCGCGCGGCCCATGCAGGGGTCCCCCTCCCGGTCGGATCGGTCGAGCCACCACGGTAACGCTCGGGTCCGACGTGACGTGCCCGGTCTGCACAGCCCCGACGCCAGCCCTGCGAACGACACATCCACCGGGCCGATGGACCGCCACGAGCCCTGCAGTCACGCGGCCGTATGCCGTGTCGCAGGGTTCGTTGAGGTCGGTCGGGTCCGGCGTCACTGAGGTGGCCCGTCACTGGAAGTTGCGTGGGTGATGCCGGGCAGCGAGGGCCTGTTCGGCGGTGGGGCTGATCGCGGCCAGCGAGGTGATCTGGTCGGCGTAGAGGTTGGTGACACCGTCGCTTCGCTCGACCAGGCCGCGGACCACGAGGCACGCCGCCGTGCGGGCCACCTTGCGATAGCGGGCCCAGACTCCCTCGGTGCAGATGACGTTGAGCATCCCCGTCTCGTCCTCGAGGTTGAGGAACGTCACGCCACCGGCGGTGCCGGGTCGCTGCCGATGGGTCACGAGGCCGCACACGTGCACGCGCCGCTCGGACTCGCCCGAGAAGACGTCGGCGACGCTGCGGATCCCGGCGCCGCGCAGCGTGGGGCGAAGGTGCAGCAGCGGGTGGCTGTCGGGGGAGATCATCGTCGCCCAGAGGTCGGCCAGGGTGGCCCCGACGTCGCCCAGCTCGGGCAGCATCGGCGCCGGGACGGCGACGCTGGTGCCGGCCAGCTGGTCCGGTCGTTCAGTGAACCCGGCCGCCCACAGCGCCTCCCGGCGCGAGAGCTCCCAGACCTCGAACGCTCCCGCCGTGGCCAGCGCCTCCAGCTGGCGGGAGTCGAGCCGGGCCCGCCGGGACAGGTCAACGATGTCGGTGAACGGCCGCTCGTCGCGCGCGGCGACGATCCGCTCAGCCACGTCCTTGCCGATCCCACGCACCTCGTCGAGTCCGAGCCGGACGGCGAAGGCCCCGTCGCGGCGGTGGGTCAGCGTCGGGTCGGCAGCGGCGTCGTCGTAGGCCGTGGGGCGGTGGTCCTGCTCGATGCACTCGTCCAGCCCGGTGGGCGAGCAGACTGCCGGGTCCAGTCGCTCCAGACCGGCCTGGGCGCCCGAGTGCACGATGCAGGGGCGGCGGACCTGGACCCCATGTCGGCGAGCGTCCTGGACCAGGGACTGCGGCGAGTAGAAGCCCATCGGCTGGGCACGCAGCAGCCCGGCGAGGAACGCAGCGGGGTAGTGCAGCTTGAACCACGAGCTGGCATAGACGAGCAGCGCAAAGCTGAGGGCGTGGCTCTCGGCGAAGCCGAAGTTGGCGAAGGACAGGATCTGCACGTAGATCCGCTCGGCGGACGCACCGACCAGGCCGCGCCTCGCCATGCCCTCGAAGAGCTTCTCCTTGATGGTCTCGATGCGCTCGATGCCGCGCTTGGAACCCATCGCCCGTCGGAGCAGGTCGGCATCGTCGCGGCTGCAGTCCCCGATCGCGACCGCCATCTCCATGAGCTGCTCCTGGAACAGCGGCACGCCGCGGGTGCGCTCCAGGACCGGGATCAGGTCGGGGTGCGCGTAGGTGGTCTCCTCGCGGCCGGTGGCCCTCCGGATGTACGGGTGGACCGCGCCCCCTTGGATCGGGCCGGGGCGGATCAGCGCGATCTCGATGGCCAGGTCGTAGAACTCTCGCGGGCGCAGTCGCGGAAGGGTCCCGATCTGGGCCCGGCTCTCCACCTGGAACACTCCGACCGAGTCGGCCCGGCAGAGCATGTCGTAGACACCAGGCTCCTCCTTGGGCAGTGACTGGAGCGTCCAGTGCTCGTCGAGTTCCTCGCCGACCAGCACGGTCATGTGGTTGAGCGCGCCGAGCATGCCCAGCCCGAGGAGGTCGAACTTGACCAGGCCCATCCATTCGCAGGCGTCCTTGTCCCACTGCAGGACCGTGCGCTTGTCCATTCGGGCGCGCTCGATCGGGCAGACCTCGCCGATCGGCCGCTCGGTGAGGATCATGCCGCCGGAGTGGATGCCCAGATGCCGCGGTGCTCGCATGAGCTGGTTGGCAAGCCCGACCACGGGCTCGGGGATCGCGCCCGGGTCGCCGTCGCTGCCCTCAGCCACCACCGCGGTCCAGCTGTCGATCGACTTGGACCAGGCATCCTGCTGGCCGGGGGAGTATCCCAGCGCCTTGGCCGCGTCGCGCACGGCCATCTTCGGCCGGTAGGTGATGACGTTGGCGACCTGGGCGGCGTTGTGACGGCCGTAGCGGTCGTAGACCCACTGGATCACCTCCTCGCGACGGTCGGAGTCGAAGTCGACGTCGATGTCCGGCTCCTCGTCGCGATGCTGGGAGATGAACCGCTCGAACGGCAGGTTGTAGAAGACCGAGTCGATCGCGGTCACGCCGAGCGCGTAGCAGACCGCCGAGCTCGCTGCGGATCCGCGACCCTGACAGAGGATCCCCTGCCCACGCGCGAACTCGACGATGTCGTGGACGATCGTGAAGTAACCGCAGAAGTCCTTCTCCTCGATGATCCGCAGCTCGTGCTCGATCCGCTCCCGGGCGCGCTGCTCGTGCGGCCGCCCGGCGTAGTAGACCTCGAAACCACGGTCGACCAGGACCCGCAGCCAGGTCGCGGGCGTGTGCCCCGGCGGGATGCCGAGCTTGGGCAGGCGCGGAGTCGCCTTCTGCAGGTCGAAGGCAAGGGCGTCTGCGATCTCGACAGACCTCGCGACGGCACCGGGATACCTGCCGAACCGGTCGGCCATCTCCTGCCCGGTGCGCAGGCAGGCGGCACCCCAGGGCGGGAGCCAGCCGTCCATCTCGGCCAGGCTGCGCCGGGCCCGGACGGCGGCCATCGCCGCGGCCAGCCTGTGACTGTCCGGCGTGGCGTAGTGGACGTTGTTGGTGGCGACGACCGGGAGCCCGTGGACGTCGGCCAGGGCGGCCAGCAGGTCGTTGTCCTCGTGGTCGCGCGGGCCGCCGTGGTCGATGAGCTCGACCACGACCCGGTCGTGGCCGAAGAGCGAAGTCAACCGGTCCAGCTCGTCAGCGGCGTCCCCCGGTGAGCGGCGCAGAGCCGACCTGACCGCTCCCTTGCGGCAGCCGGTGAGCACCACCCAATGACCCCGGCCGCGCTCGGCCAGCTCGTCGAGGTCGTACACGGGGCGGCCCTTCTCGTCCCCGCGCAGCTGCGCGTCGGTGATCGCCGCAGCCAGCCGGTGGTAGCCCTCGACCCCGTCGGCGAGCACGAGCAGGTGGCTGCCCTCGGGATCGGGGACGCCGTTCTGCGGCGACGTCAGCCCCAAGGACAGCTCGGCGCCGAACACGGTCCTGATCCCGACGTACTTCTGGGCGATCTCGGCGAACAACGGAGCACCGGCGAACCCGTCGTGGTCGGTGAGCGCGATTCCCTCGAGCCCGAGCCGGACCGCCTCCTCGACGAGGGCATCCGGCCCGCTGGCGCCGTCGAGGAAGGAGAAGCTGCTGTGGCAGTGCAGCTCGGCATACGGCGTCAGCGGACCATCCGGACGGCATAGCTCGTCCTTGGGGCGGTACGGCTTGCGCTTGCGCGAGCCGGGCCACTCGTCGGGCGGGCCGTAGCGGCGCGGGTCGGCCGACAGCCTGCGCTCCAGCTGCGACCACGGGATCGCGGGGTTGCTCCAGCCCATCAGTCGTATGCCGCCTCGGTCCACCACTGCCCGCCTGAGCAGCGCATGAGCCAGGCCCGGCCGTCAACCCCCACCATCTGGAAGCGCGCTGTCCGGGTGGCGCCCTCCTGGGTCCACCACTGCTCGTCCACCGGCCACGGGCCTGCCCAGGAGTGCACCCGCTGCCACCCCGGCGCGTCACCGGTCTGGAAGCGCGACGGCTCCCCGGTGACCATCCCGCGGTCAGTCACCGACACCGGCCGGCGCAACTCGTCGACGACGGCGCTCGCCCAGGGCTCGCTGAAGACCCGGCTCGGTGCGGGCGGCGGGATCTGTCCGGGCCAGGGCTGGTCGACGGGGCGCAACGCGGTCGGTCGCTCGCCCCACGGCACCAGCCGCTGGCGGTCCGCGGGAGCCCGGCCGCCCTGCCGCACGGGGGTCACCACGGCGTCGTAGCCGAGCAGCGCCTGGACACGGGCCACACCACGGTCGACCCGCTCGTCGGTGCCTCCCCAGAGGCCCTCCGCGTGCGCGGCGACCGGCTCGACGGTCTCGGGGATGAACCGGACGAGGCCCACCGGCGCCCCGACCAGCAGACCGTCGGGCTGAGCCTGGAGCTGCCAGTGGACCCGGTCGACCAGGTCGGCGGCGCTGAACCAGCGTGAGTGCACCCAGGTGCGGGCGCTCAGGAGCGTGCCGTGGGTGTCGTCGCCTGCCGCCTCGATGCGGACGGCAGTGCACACCAGCCCGCGGGACAGCAGGTCGGTCACCAGCTGCTCGGCCCTGCGGCGGACGCTGAAGCAGACAGCCTCCACGGACGCCAGCGGTGGCTCGAAGCTGACGGTCGCCACGAGATCGGGGGGCGGCACTCGAGCGGCAGGCTCGACCCGGTCGGCCCCGCGGGCGAGCCGGTGCACCTTCGCGCCGTAGGCCCCGAACCGGGCGACCACGTCGCCGGCGGGCAGCTGCGCGAAGCTGCCGAGCGTGCGGATGCCGAGGCGTTGCAGCAGCCCGACGAGATCGGCGTCGTCGATCACGCTCACCGGCACGTCGCGCAGGAACGCGGCCGAGGCGCCTTCCGGCACCACCCGCCAGCCCTGGACCTCCGCGTGCCGGGCGGCCTGCTCCGCAGTGAACAGGTCGTCGGCGACCCCGATGCGCACATCCCAGACGCCCAGCTCGACGATGCGCTCTGCGATCACCGCGGCGGCGTTCTCCTCGCCGCCGTAGAACCGGCCCGGCGCGCGGATCGCGAGCAGCCCGGGCCGCAGCGGGGCGACCCCGGGCCGGAGCTCCTCGACCGCGGCCAGGACCGGCTCGAACGCGCGCGCGTCGCGGTCGGGGTTGTCCGGCAGGAGCACGAGCTCGGGGCACCGGGCCTGGGCGTCCCTACGCCGCATGCCCCGTCGTATGCCGTTCTGCCGGGCCTCCTCGTTGCAGGCCACGACGACGTTGTGGGCCATCACAGCGACCGGCCTGGACATGGGGGAGGCGTCGCCGGCGAGGGCCCCGTCGGCCACACTGGCGACCACCGCCCAGTCGGGACACCACACCACGAGCACTCGCATGTCAGCCCACCTCGCGGACCATGGCGAGCGCCGGCTGCGGCTCGACCCGCGAAAGCCCGGTGCTCGGGCCGAGCTCCAGCTCCACCCGCTGCGCCGGCGCGGAGCCACGGCTCACCGCCACCACCATCCGACGGCGGTCCAGGCGGCCGTGACCCTGGTCCAGCCCGGTCCACGCCGATGTCTCCACGGACAGCCGTGCCTCGCTGCCCGGCCAGCTGCCCCAGGTCACCAGCACCGCGGACCGCTTGCGCAGCCGGGCGGCGACCCGGCTCGCGATGCGTGCGCTCACCCCGGCCGGCGGACGCAGCAGGACCATCGTGACGACGTCGACGAGCGCGGCTGTCGCCTCGAGCCACAGGTCGCCCGGGTCGGGCACGAGCACGGTCCTGCTCAGGTCGATGCCGAGCTCCGCGGCGGCCTCGACGCCGAAGTCACGAACGCCGACGACGGCCACCCAGGAGCCCTCGCGCGACGGCTGCGCGAGGAGCGCCAGCGCCAGGCCTGCACTGTCCACCTCGTACGCGCCGCCGGTGCGCAGGTCGACGAGCCCGGTCAGCGCCGGATGCGTCGCGACCGGGTGTCGGGGCAGCCCTTCCTGCATCCCGTGGATGCGGTCCTGCAGCTGCCTCACCGTATGCTCGCGCCCGTCGCCCCGCGCCGTCAGGCGGCGGGTCGAGGTCGGGATGCGGGTTGCGGGCACCCCTCCATGTTCGAACACATGTTCGATCCAGTCAAGGCGCTCGACGAGCGTGGGGACTCGCCCGGCCCACCCGGCACACGGCCCGCCGGGACCCGCGGCATACGGCCCGTCGGGACCCGCGGCACACGGCCGGAGCCACCCGGCATACGGCTCGCGGGCTCATCGGGCCGGTCTCACGGGCTGGGACGGCCCTCCTAGGATGGAGCGGTGAAGTACGCAGAGAACGTCGTGGACCTCGTAGGAAACACCCCCCTGGTCAAGCTCGGCCCGGTCGTCACCGACGCCGGGGTGAGATGCACCGTGCTGGCCAAGATCGAGTACTTCAACCCAGGTGGGTCGGTCAAGGACCGGATCGCCCTGCGTATGGTCGAGGCGGCCGAGCGCGACGGCCTGCTCGAGCCGGGTGGCACCATCGTCGAGCCGACGAGCGGCAACACCGGCGTGGGCCTGGCGCTGGTTGCCCAGCGCCGCGGGTACAAGTGCGTGTTCGTGTGCCCCGACAAGGTGAGCCAGGACAAGCGTGACGTGCTGCGCGCCTATGGCGCGGAGGTCGTGGTCTGCCCGACCGCGGTCGCGCCCGACCACCCAGACTCCTACTACTCCGTGTCGGACCGGCTGGTCAGCGAGATCGACGGAGCCTGGAAGCCCAACCAGTACTACAACCCGGAGGGCCCCAACAGCCATTACCTCACGACCGGGCCCGAGATCTGGCGCGACACCGACGGCAAGGTGACCCACTTCGTCGCGGGCGCCGGCACCGGCGGCACCATCAGCGGGACGGGCAAGTACCTCAAGGAGGTCTCCGGCGGCGCCGTGCGCAACATCGCGGCCGACCCCGAAGGCTCGGTGTACTCCGGCGGCACCGGTCGCCCCTACCTCGTCGAAGGCGTCGGCGAGGACTTCTGGCCGGGCGCCTACGACCCGTCGGTCGTCGACGACGTGATCGCGGTCTCCGACGCCGACTCCTTCTCGATGACCCGCCGGCTCGCGCGCGAGGAGGGCCTGCTCGTCGGCGGCTCCTGCGGCATGGCGGTCGTCGCGGCGATCCGCGCGGCCAAGGACCTCCCCGAGGACGCCGTCGTCGTCGTGCTCCTGCCCGACTCGGGTCGCGGCTACATGTCGAAGATCTTCAACGACGACTGGATGCACTCGTACGGCTTCCTGTCCGACCACACCGAGCAGACCGTCGGGGACGTGCTGCGCACCAAGTCCGGCGATATGCCGGCGCTCGTGCACACCCACCCGAACGAGACGATCCGCGACGCGGTCCACATCCTGCAGGAGTACGGCGTCTCACAGATGCCCGTCGTCAAGGCCGAGCCGCCCGTCATGACCGGCGAGGTGGCCGGGTCGGTCAGCGAGCGAGTCCTGCTCGACGCGCTCTTCACCGGCCGCGCGCACCTCGCCGACTCCGTCGAGAAGCACATGGAGCCGGGGCTCCCACTCGTCGGCGCCGGGTCGCCGGTCTCGGCCGCGCGCAAGGAGCTCCAGGCCAGCGACGCAATTCTGGTGATCGACGACGGCAAGCCCGTCGGCATCCTGACCCGGGCCGACCTGCTCGCCTTCCTCGCCGACTGATCGGCGAATGTGCCTGCGGCTCAGGCGTTCTGCTTGGCCTCTGCCTTCTTGGCCTTCTTGTACTCGCGGACCTTGAGACGTGAATCCGTGTCGACGACGTCGGCGATCGAGCGGTGCCCGGGCTGGCCGTAGTCACCGGTCGCCTCCTGCCACCCTTCCGGGGCGACGCCGAAGCGCTTGGCGAGCAGCGCGGCGAAGATCTTTGCCTTCTGGTCGCCGAAACCGGGCAGGCTGCCGATCCGCCGCACGAGCTCGTCGCCCGTGGTCACGCCGGCCCAGACATTGGCAGCGTCACCACCCCACTCGTCGACCAGCGCCTGGCAGAGCTGCTGGGTGCGGGTCGCCATCGAGCCGGGGAACCGGTGCAGTGCGGGCGGCGTCTTGAAGTACTCGAGCAGGGTCTCCGGCGGCAGGGCGGCGATCGTCGCCGCGTCGAGACGGCCGCCCCCGGGAACGCCCATGCGCTCGGCGAGCACGCTCGGAGAGGTGAAGGCCTTCTCCATCGGGATCTGCTGGTCGAGCTGCATGCCGAGCAGGAGGGCGAGCGGGTCGCGTTCGAGCAGCTCGTTGGCGGCGTCGGTCGAGGCGAGGTGCAGGGCCATGGCACCCATCTTGACGTATGCCGCGCCCACCCACGCGCCTGGCGTCCCGTCCGACATATGAAGCTCCCCGGGATGCTGCCGGATGTGCGGGCGGACCGCCTCGGTGCAGGACTTGGTGTGTCCGGCGGGACGTTTGGCTTCAGGTCGAGCCGGGGAGGTCGACCCAGCTCGGCTCTCCTTTGGAGATCCGCCCCCGTCCGGACGTCAGGGCCGCCACCGCGCCGGTCACCGCACCCGCCGCGTCGGGCGCCGCCGCCAGCTCGAGCCGGACGCCGTCGGCGAGGTAGTCGACCGTGCGCACGTCCACGTCCGGCAGCCCTCGCAGCGCATGTTCGACGCGGGGAGCCGCCGCGTGGTCGACCTCGACGACGAGCCCGTCGCGCAGGGTGCGGGTCAGTGGTGTGGACCGGTCGAGGGCGGCGGTGACCGAGTCGCCGTAGGCGCGGATCAGCCCACCGGTGCCGAGCAGGGTCCCGCCGAACCAGCGCGTGACCACGGCGACGACGTCGGTGAGAGCGCGCCCCCGCAGCACCTCGAGCATCGGCGCACCCGCCGTGCCGGATGGCTCACCGTCGTCGTTGCTGCGCTGCGTCGCACCATCTGGCCCGAGCACGAATGCCGTGCAGTGATGCCGGGCGTCGCGGCTCGCCGCCCGCACCGACTCGATGAGCGCACGAGCCTCGTCCTCGGACGTCGCCGGCGAGACGTCGCAGACGAACCGCGACCGCCGGACCTCGACCTCCGCCCGCGCAGGACCCGCAAGGGTCACGTACGTGCGCGCGGGGCCGGGCGGCATACATCCTCGGTTCGATGGTGGACGGAAGCTCACCCGAGTATGCCGTCCCACCCGTCCGCGCCCGCCTGCCCACCCACCCCGCCACGCCCGTTCGAGGTATTCGGGTCGAGGTGATGCGTCGCCTTATGGCACGAACTAACACCGCGACCGAAATACCTCGAACCGGAAAGAGCGGCGACAGGCCGGGTCACGCGAGGTAGCGCTCGATGACGATGTCCACGAGCTCGGGCGCGGGCGGCTCGTCGGGCATGAGCAGGGGCGCCGTGACGACGTCGGCACCGGATGCGGCAGCCTGGTCGGCGAAGTAGCCCGGCGCCAGGAGGTAGGTTGCCACGACGACTCTGCGACCCGGAACGCGTTGTGCTGCAACGGCGTCCGCAAGCCTCGGCTGAGCGGCGGACAAGAAGCCGACGGTCACCGCGCGCTCGACCAGGCGGCCGAGGGTGACCGCGATGACCCGGCAGTCCTCGACGGCTGACAGCTCGGACGACCCGGCCGCACCGAGCACGACGATGTCGTCGTCCCGCAGCCCGGACGCCTCCAGCCGAGCACGGAGCAGCTCCGCCAGCCGGTCGTCCGGGCCCAGGGCCGGTGCCACCGACGCGTCCGGGGCAGCAGCGGCGGCCTCGGTGAGGTCGACGAAGACGTGGTAGCCGGCGGACAGCAGCAACGGCACCAGCCGCGCGGCCCGCCCGGCCGGCAGCGCGCGCAGCACCGCCGCGGGGTCGGGCTGCTGGACGTCGACGAAGGCCGCCACCACGTCCAGGTCTGGTCGCCGGGAGGCCACGGCACGCACCAGCGCGTCGACGGCGGCCTGCCCGTCGGGGGATGCCGTCCCGTGCGAGGACGCGACGAGGACGGGAGGTAGCGGTGGTGACGCGTCCGGCACGCTGGTCATGGCAGCACTGTGACAGGTGAGGCCGCCGCACGCCTTTGCCCGTCGACGGTGAGGACGCCGTTACCACCCCATCGCCTGGCCGAAACGCCGCGGAAACACACCCTGCCTACTGTGGAACGACGAGCTGGACGCTCGACGCCGTGCGTTGCCACGTGCCGACGACGGAAGGAGGCCGTGCATGAGCTCCGGGCCCCACCGGGACCACCCGACGACCGCCTGGTCGGCGCAGCTGAGCGGCCCCGATCCCGATGGGTCGAAGGTCGAGACGACGGGTCCCGTGCTCGAGGGATTCCGGATCGCGGTGACCTCGGACCGCCGGTCGGGCGACCTCATCGACGCATTCGTGCGCCGGGGCGCGGAGGTGATCCACGCTCCGGCCGTGCGGATCGCCCCTATCGACGAGGACGAGGTGCTCATCGGCGACACGCGAGCCATCATCGAGAGCCGGCCCGACGTCGTCATCGTCACGACGGCATACGGCTTCCGGCGCTGGGTGGAGTGCGCTGACGCTGCCGGCCTCGGGGAGGACCTGTCTCGCACGCTCGAACGGGCGCGCATCATCGTGCGTGGTCCGAAGGCGCGCGGCGCCGTCCGAGCCGCAGGGCACGACGACGACGGCATCGCCGACGACGAGCGGACGGCCTCGACGGTGAGCCTCGCCCTGGATTCGGGTGTCGTGGGCAAGCGGGTTGCCGTCCAGCTGCACGGGTTCGAGGACGTCGAGCAGCTCGAGCGGCTGCGCTCGGCCGGGGCGCAGGTGCTGACGGTGGCGCCCTACCGGTGGGTCCGGCCCACCGACGAGAGCCGTCTGGGACGGCTCGTGGCGGCGGTCGCCGCCAGGGAGGTCGATGTCGTCACGTTCACGTCAGCGCCCGCGGTCGACGGGCTCGTCTCGGCGGCGGCACAGCTGGGCATGGACGGCGTGCTCGTCGACGCCCTGCGCTGCGGGGTGACTGCGGCCGCGGTCGGCCCGGTGACGGCGGCCCCACTGCTCGATCTGGGCGTGAGTCCGATTGTGCCGGAACGGTTTCGGATGGGCGCGCTGATTCGCACCGTGGTCGAGCACCTGACTCTGAACGGCGTCGAGGATGTCCAGACGGCGCTCGGGCCGCTGCGCGTGCACGGTCGCGTCGTCACGTTCGGCGGCGAGACCGTGACGCTCGCCAGAGGCCCGCGCGCGATGCTCGCGGCCCTGATGGCGGACCCCGGAGCGGTGTGCACCCGCGAGCGTCTGCTCGACGAGCTGCCCGAGGCCGAGAACGAGCACGCCCTCGACATGGCCGTGAGCCGGCTGCGCGCCGCCCTGCCCGACCGCGACCTCGTGCAGACGGTCGTGCGCCGCGGCTATCGCCTCAACGTGTGAGCGGCCGCCCGCGGTCGGCGCCCCGAAGGCCCCGCCGGCCCCGGTCAGCGGGGTGCCCTTGCCTGGGCGTCGTCGAGGATCGCGGGCGCATGCTCGGCGATCCAGTCCATCAGTGGGACAAGGCGGTCCGCGAGCTCCTGGCCCCGCGGAGTCAGGGAGTACTCGACATGTGGCGGGACGACGGGCCGGGCGTCGCGGTCGACCAGGCCGTCGGCCTCGAGGGTTCGTAGCGTCTGAGCGAGCATCTTCTCGCTGACGCCCTCGGCGCGCCGGCGCAGCTCGCTCCACCGGAGCGAGTCGCCCTCCGCGAGGGCGAGGAGCACCAGCGTGCCCCACTTGCTCGACACGTGGTCGAGCACGACCCGGCTGGGGCAACCGGCAGCGAAGACGCCGTCAGGAAAGTGGCGTCGCAGGCTCTGACTAACTGTCACGTCAGTACCTTACTTCAAAGTGGGTACTAACTCATGGGAAGTATGCCCTCGCACCCGTCGTTGCTGGGGAGGTCAGTCCCTTCCATCACACTCCCACGGAGGACCTCATGACCCTGCTCGTCACCGCCGCAAGCGGACACCTCGGCCGACTGGTCGTCGAGGCGCTGCTCGATGCCGGCACCCCCGCCACCGAGATCGTCGCCACGTCCCGTCGCCCGGAGTCTCTCGCCGAGCTGGCCGAGCGCGGTGTGGACGTGCGGCGAGCCGACTACGACGACGCGGACTCTCTGGACGCTGCCCTGGCCGGCGTCGACCGCCTGCTGCTCGTGTCCGGCACTGACACCGGGCGCCGCGTCGCCCAGCACCGGAACGTCGTCGCGGCTGCCAGGCGCGCGGGGGTCCGACTCCTGGCCTACACGAGCATCGTGCATGCCCCGACCTCGGATCTCGTTCTGGCCCAGGAACATCGGGAGACCGAGGAGGTCATCGCCGCCTCGGGCATCCCCTTCGTTTTCCTTCGCAACTCGTGGTACCTGGAGAACTACACCGGCCAGGTGCCTGGACTGGTCGAACGCGGTGTGCTGCTCGGGGCAGCGGGTGAGGGCCGGGTCAGCGCAGCCACGCGAGCCGACTTCGCCGCGGCTGCGGCGGCCGTGCTCACCGGCGACGGGCACGAGGGAGCGGCATACGAGCTCGGTGGCGACGAGTCGTTCACGATGGCTGAGCTTGCTTCTGCCGTGAGCAGGGCAGGCGCGCGAGAGGTCGTCTACCAGGACCTGTCGGAGGCAGAGCTCACGGACGCTCTGGTCGCAGCGGGTCTGCCGGGGCCGTATGCCGCCGCGCTGGCCGACGGTGACCGCGGCATCCGCGCGGGTGCCCTGTTCACCGACTCCGGTGACCTGAGCCGACTTCTCGGTCGGCCCACCACGTCGGTGGACGAGGCGGTTCGCGCCGCCTTGTAGGCCTCGCGGCGAGTGACGGCTGAGACGGAGCGGCCACTCGACGGGGAGGGGGAGGGGGCCGGGGGCATCCGGACGATCGGGGTGTGGGACCGGGTCCCCGAACCCCTTCGTCGAGTGGCCGCGCGGTCTCATGCGGCTCAGGACTCACGGGGCAGCAGTGGCGGGGAGGCCACTCGACGGGGCGGGGAGGGGGACGCCGACCCGCACGACACCGCTCTGGACGCGGACGGCATACGTCGTCACGGCGACCGAGGGGTCGTCGAGCGCCACCCCGGTGCGGATCGAGAACACCTGCTTGAGCAGGGGCGAGGCCACCGTGGGCTCGCCGGCGCGGTCGCCGGTGAGCCCACGCGACAGGACGGCGGCGCCGGCATACGGGTCGATGTTGTCGACCGCGTAGATCATCCCGTTCGGCAGGAGGAACACGGCTGCCTGGGCACCGCCGGACAGCAGCACGGCGACGCCGCGTCCCGGCACGAGTGTGTGCACCGGACAGGCGTCGACCCAGCGTCGGGCCCCGGGAGCAGGAAGCACACCCGGACGGACAACGGCCCGCGGCTGCACTGGTGAAGTGAGAGTAGTCATGGTGAGTTCCCTTCTGCCAGAGCTCGGCTCGGGACCTTAGTGGTCGGCATGCCGAGCATGACGGGCACGGTGCGCGGGCCGGACGTGTCGAAGGCGATCGTCGGGTCGGGCTCGTCGGGTGCGTTGACGAAGGACACGAACCGCGCGAGCTTCTCCGGGTCGTCGAGCACCGACTTCCACTCGTCCAGGTAGCCGGCCACGTGACGGGCCATCGCCGCCTCCAGGTCAGCGGCGATCCCGAGCGAGTCGTCGCAGACGACGGCCCGCAGGTGGTCCAGACCGCCCTCCAGCGACTCCAGCCACGGCGCCGTCCGCTGCAGCCGGTCGGCCGTCCGGACGTAGAACATGAGGAACCGGTCGATGTAGCGCACGAGCGTGTCCGCGTCCAGGTCGCTCGCGAGCAGCACGGCGTGCGTGGGCGTCTGGCCGCCGTTCCCGCAGACGTAGAGGTTCCAGCCCTTGTCCGTCGCGATCACCCCGACGTCCTTGCCCCGGGCCTCGGCACACTCGCGGGCGCAGCCGGACACCCCGAGTTTCAGCTTGTGCGGTGACCGGAGACCTCGGTAGCGACGCTCGAGGTCTACGGCCATCCCGACCGAGTCCTGGACGCCGTAGCGGCACCAGCTCGACCCGACGCACGACTTCACCGTCCGCAGGGACTTGCCGTACGCGTGCCCCGACTCCATGCCGACGTCGACCAGGCGCCGCCAGATCGCCGGCAGCTGCTCGACGCGGGCGCCGAACATGTCGATCCGCTGCCCCCCGGTCACCTTGAGATAGAGGCCGAAATCCCTTGCGATCTGGCCGATCTCGATGAGCTGCTCGGCCGTCACCTCGCCACCCGGCATACGGGGCACGACCGAGTAGGTGCCGTTCCGCTGGATGTTCGCGAGGAAGTGGTCGTTGCTGTCCTGCAGTGCCGCCTGCTCGCCGTCGAGGATGTGGTCGCTGCTCGTCGACGCGAGGATCGAGGCGATGGTGGGCTTGCAGATCTCGCACCCGGTGCCGGTGCCGTAGCGGCTGACCAGCTCGGAGAAGGCCCGGATCCCGGTCGATGCGACGATCTCGAAGAGCTCGGCGCGACTCTGCTCGAAGTGCTCGCAGAGGGCCTTCGACAGCTCGACACCCGAGTCGACGAGGAGCTTCTTGACTGTGGGGAGACAGCCTCCGCAGGTCGTGCCGGCGTTCGTGCACCCCTTGATAGCCGCCAGGTCGCACGCGCCCTCGCCGATGGCGCCGCAGATCGAGCCCTTCGTGACGTTGTTGCACGAGCAGATGACCGCATCGTCCGGCAGCGCGTCAGCACCGAGGTCGGAGCCCGCGGGAGAGATCAGCGTGGCTGGGTCGCCGGGCACCTCACGCCCCACATACGCCTTGAGCGTCGTGTATGCCGTCGCGTCGCCGACCAGGATGGCGCCGAGCAGGGTCCTCGCGTCGTCGCTCAGCACGAGCTTGGCGTAGGTGCCCTTCGTCGCGTCGGTGTGGACGATCTCGAGCGCGCCCGGGGTCGTGCCCGTCGCGTCGCCGAAGGACGCGACGTCGACGCCGAGCAGCTTGAGCTTCGTCGACAGGTCCGCGCCGGGGAAGGTGGCCTCGCCGCCGAGCAGCCGGTCGGCTACGACCTCGGCCATCGTGTAGCCGGGTGCGACGAGCCCGTAGCAGTGGCCCTCGACCGCGGCGACTTCGCCGACGGCCCAGACGGACTCGTCGCTCGTGCGGCAGGCCGTGTCGGTGACGACGCCTCCGCGGGCGCCGACCTCGAGACCAGCCGCACGTGCAACTGCGTCGGCGGGACGGACTCCTGCGGAGAAGACGACGAGGTCGGTGAGCAGCGCTGTGCCGTCGGACAGCTCGACGGCCAGGCGACCGTCGTCCTGTGGCGCGATCGAGCTGGTCCCGGTGCCGATGTGGACCTGCACGCCGAGAGCACCGATGAGGCGCGCCAGGACTGCGCCACCACCCTCGTCCACCTGGAGCGGCATGAGCCGCGGTGCGAACTCGACCACGTGCGGCGTGAGACCCAGCGCCCGCAGCGCGTTGGCTGCCTCGAGGCCGAGCAGCCCTCCGCCGACAACGAGGCCGTTCGCTTCGCGTCCCTCCGCTCGTGCCCGGGCGATGGCCTCCTCGGCGCGGGTCCGGATGCCGTCCAGGTCGTCGAGGGTCCGGTAGACGAAGCAGCCTTCGGCGTCGTGCCCCGGCACAGGCGGCACGAACGGGTACGACCCTGTGGCCAGCACGAGCGCGTCGTAGCCGACCTTCTCGCCGGTGCTCGTCGTCACGGTCCGAGTCGCGCGGTCGACCTGCTCCGCTCGCGTGCCGAGCCGCAGGTCGACGAGGTCGTCGCCGGCATACGTGTTGTTCGCCAGTGCCAGCGCCGCGCGGTCCCACGAGCCGACGTAGGACGAGAGCCCAACCCGGTCGTATGCCGCTTCCGCCTCCTCCGCGAGCACGACGACCTTCCACGTGCTGTCCGCGTCGCGCGAGCGCAGGGCCTCGACGAACCGGTGGCCGACCATGCCGTGGCCGACGACGACCGCGGTGCGGGTGGCGGTTCGACCGGTGCTGGTGTCGGCGGTGGGTGCAGTCATCAGGCTGCTCCTTCGATCGGGGCGCCCACCGGCGGGGCGAGTGCGGCGGGGGCAGACAGCGGTGTCCTGGAGGGCAGGGCGGGCGAGTTCGCCTGGGGGACAGTGCCATCGGGTGCGCGACTGTCCGGATCGGATGAACGCAGCCAGGAGCAGATCCCCTCGACGGCGTTCGTGCACGAGCCGCACCCCGTCGTGGCGCGGGTCGCGTCGGCGACGGCGCTGACCGTCTCGGCCCCGGCTCGGTAGGCTCCGACGATCGCCGACTTGGTGACCGTGTTGCACCGGCAGATGACCACGCTGCCGGGCATCTCGGCGAGGTTGGCCGTGTCGGATGCTCCGGCGCGGGCCACGGCTCGGCCGAGCAGCAGAGCCAGACGGTCGCGCGGGACGACCGATCCCGTGTCGTAGAGCTGAGTCAGGGGGCCGGCTGCGTCGCCGACCCCGAGCAGGATCGCTCCCACGACCCGGTCGGAGCGCAGGACGAGCTTGGCGTAGCGGCCCCGGCTGGGATCGGTGAATGCCAGCACCTCGTGCTCCGGATCGTGCACGTCCACGGCGACCGACCCCATGCTCGCCAGGTCGATGTCGTGGGCCTTGAGCCGGGTCAGGACGCTCGTGCCCCCGTAGGTGGCGTCGAGATCGCCGGCGAGCACGTCGGCCAGCACCCGTGCCTGGTCCCATCCGGGCTGGACCAGGCCAGGCACCTCTCCACGGTGCTGGGCGCACTCGCCGATGGCGTGGACGTGCGGTACCGACGTCGCCAGGCGGTCGTCGACCACGATGGCCCGGTCGACCACGACGCCCGCCGCACGCGCCAGGTCGACGCGAGGACGCACCCCGGCCGACAACACGACGAGATCCGCGGGCAGCGACGTGCCGTCGTCGAGGACCACAGCGGGGGACCCGTCCGTGGCGCGGCGACGCTCGCTGACGAACCGGCCGAGGACCAGGCGTGCTCCGAGCTCTCTGACCACCCGTGCGAGCACCGCTCCACCGTCGGCGTCGAGCTGGCGCTCCATGGGGAAGTCCGCCGGGTGCACCACCGTCACCGCCAGTCCCTTGGCGAGCAGACCTCGGGCGGCCTCCAGCCCGAGGAGGCCGCCGCCGATGACCACAGCGGTCGTGGCCGACTCGGCGACCTCGAGGATGCGACGGCAGTCATCGACCGTGCGGAACGCGACGACCCCGTCCGACCCGGCCTGCTCGTCCGTGCCGGCGATCGGCGGGACGAACGGCGTCGACCCGGTGGCGAAGACCAGCTCGTCCCACGTGACGACCGCGCTACCCGGCATACCTCCGGGCTCCTCGGCGGGGAACGCCGCGTCCGCCCCGGGGGCGGAGCCGGAGGGGGAGGGGGAGGGTGCCAGCGTGGCGGTGCGGCGGTCGGGGTCCACGGCGGTGACCCTGGTGCCGGTGACGACGTCGATGCGCCGCGTGGCCCACCACCCGTCGGGCCGCAGGCGCGTCTCGCGCGGGGCGATGGCGCCGGCAATGACGTTCGAGAGCAGGACCCGGTTGTATGCCGGGTGGGGCTCCTCGCCGACGACGGTCACGGCGAAACGCCGTGCCTCCGGGTCGCGCTGGCGCAGCTCCTCCGCAAGCCGGGCACCGGCCATGCCGTTGCCGACGACGAGGACGCGCCGCACGCGGGGCGCCCCCGGCGGGGACTGGATGTCGGTCACGGTGCGGCCTCCAGGCGGACGGCGCATGCCTTGAACTCCGGCATACGGCTGGTGGGGTCGAGCGCGGCGTGGGTCACGGAGTTGGCGCGGGCGTCCCCGGACCAGTGGAACGGCAGGAAGACGACATCGGGACGCATGTCCTCGTCGAGGCGGACGGCCGCGCGGGTGCAGCCGCGGCGGCTGACCACGTCGGCGAGCTGGCCTTCGCGAAGACCGTGGCGGGCCGCGGTGTCGGGATGGACCTGGACGAACATGTCGCCCGCGGACCTGATGAGCTCGTCGACGAGGCGCGTCTGAGCCCCGGACTGGTAGTGCTGCAGCACCCGGCCGGTCGTGGCCACCAGGGGAAAGTCGGCATCATCGGTCTCAGCCGGACCCACGTGGTCCACCGGGACGAACCGGGCACGTCCGTCGGGAGTGGCGAACCGGTCGAGGAAGAGTCGCGGGCTGCCCTCGGGCCGGGCCGGGGTGCACGGCCAGTGCAGCGCCTCGCCGGCATCGAGCCGGTCCCACGTGATCGCCGAGTAGTCGGCCGGACCGCCGGCGGAGGCGCGCCGCAGCTCGTCGAAGACCTCGCGCGGGTTCGTCGACAGCGAGACGGAGGAGCCGACGCGGCGCGCGAGCTCGGCCCAGATCTCCAGCTCCCCGCGGCACCCGGCCGGCGGGGCAAGGGCCCGGCGGCGCCGCAGCACGCGTCCTTCGAGGTTGGTCAGCGTGCCCTCCTCCTCGGCCCACTGCAGGACCGGGAGCACGACATCGGCGACCGCGGCCGTCTCCGACATCACGAAGTCGGAGACGACCAGCAGGTCGAGGCCGGCCAGGCGCTCGGAGACGACTGCGGCGTCCGGCGCCGACACGACCGGGTTGGAGCCGTGCACGAGCAGCACCCGTGGCCCTGCGTCGGTCCCGAGCGACGTGAGCAGCTCGAAGGCGCTGCGGCCGGGGCCGGGCAGGTCGTCGGCCTCGACCCCCCAGACCGCCGCGACGTGCTCCCGCGCGGCGGGGTCGTCGATCGGGCGGTAGCCGGGCAGCTGGTCGGCTTTCTGCCCGTGCTCGCGGCCGCCCTGCCCGTTGCCTTGTCCCGTGATGGTGCCGAAGCCCGTGCCGGGGTTGCCTGGCAGGCCGAGCGCGAGGGCCAGGGCGATGAAGGCAGTGACCATGTCCGTGCCACTCGCGTGCTGCTCGCTGCCGCGGGCGCTGAGGACGTACGCGCCCCGCTCGGTGTCGCGGGCCCGCGCGAGGGAGCGGACGGCGGCGCGCAGCGTTGTCGCGGCGACGCCGGTGACGCGCTCGACCCGCTCGGGCAGCCACTGCGCAGCGACGGGCCAGAATTCGTCGAACCCGCTGGTACGAGAGGCGATGAAGGCCCGGTCGGCATATCCCTCCGTTACTGCGAGGTGCACCATGCCGAGGGCCAGGGCCGCGTCGGTCCCCGGTCGGAGCTGCAGGTGCAGGCCCCCACCGTCGACCGCCTTCGCGGCCGTCGGCGTGAGCCGCGGGTCGGCGACCATCAGGCCCCCGCCGTCAGCGGCGCGCAGCAGGTGGGTGAGGAACGGCGGCATCGTCTCGGCGGGGTTTGCGCCGAGCAGCAGGACCGCGTGAGCCGAGCCGATGTCCGTCACCGGGAACGGAAGCCCGCGGTCGAGCCCGAAGCACCTGATCCCGGCCGCGGCAGCCGAGCTCATGCACCAACGGCCGTTGTAGTCGATCTGTGACGTGCGGAGCACGGCACGCGCGAACTTGCCCAGCTGGTAAGCCTTTTCGTTCGTGAGACCACCCCCGCCGAAGACGGCGACGGCATCCCGCCCGTATGCCGCCTGCGTGCGGACGATCGCGTCAGCCACCACGTCGAGGGTCTCGTCCCACGACGCCGGGTGCAGCTCGCCGTCGCGCCGGACCAGCGGGGTGGTCAACCGCCGCGGTGTGCGCAGCAGCTCGGCGCTGGTCCAGCCCTTCTGGCACAGCCCGCCCCGGTTCGTCGGGAATCGCCGTGGGCTCACCGTCAGCGTCTCGGCGCTGGTGCCCGAAAGGGTCATCGCGCACTGGAGGCCGCAGTAGGCACAGTGGGTTTCGACGCCCTCAGGGCCGGCCTCCCTTCGGCCGGCCTCCCTTCGGCCGGCGCGTTCGGCGGGGGCCCTCAGGTCGGGGGTGGTCACCGTCATCGGAACCGGATCCGGGTCAGAGCCGCCGCGCCGACGTAGAAGAGCGTGAAGACGACGAAGGCGGCCGTCGCCGAGTGGCTCTCACCCTGGTAGGAGGCGCGCAGCCCGAGGTTGATGAGGACGCCGCCCAGTGCACCGATCGCCCCGGCGATCCCGATGAGCGCGCCGGACATCGAGCGGGACCACGCTGTCCGCTCGATGTCCGGGCCGGGGATCGTGGCGGACTTCGCCTCGAAGAGCACCGGGATCAGCTTGTAGACCGAGCCGTTGCCGACGCCGGACAGGACGAACAGCAGGACGAACCCGCCGATAAGACCGGTCAGCTGAAGGCCGGTCGCGGCTCCGGGCGTGACCTCGTCCGAGCGCGCGGCCAGCGTCACGAGAACGCCTGCGACAGCCAGGCCCACGAAGGTCCAGAGCGTCACCCGCGCCCCCCCGCGCCGGTCGGCCAGCCGCCCACCCCACACCCGGCTCACCGAGCCGAGCAGGGGCCCGATGAAGGCGATCTGGGCAGCGTGCAGCGCCGCAGCGGAGGTCTGCGCGGCCGTCGGGGTCGCGCCACCGGTCATACCGGCGAGGAAGGTCTGGTTCAGCACCTGGCCGAAGGCGAAACCGAAGCCGATGAACGACCCGAACGTGCCGATGTAGAGCAGCGAGATCGCCCAGGAGTCCCCGTGGCGCAGCACCTCGAGCATCGCCTTCGGGTTCGCCGTCTGGTGGTCGAGGTTATCCATGAAGATCGCGGCGCCGATGCTCGCCACGACGAGCAGGACGAGGTAGACGGCGCAGACGACCTCGGGTCGCCGGTTGCCGAGCGTCGCGATGACGAGAAGGCCGACCAGCTGGATGACGGGCACTCCGATGTTGCCACCGCCGGCGTTGAGCCCGAGGGCCCAGCCCTTCATCCGCTGGGGATAGAAGGCGTTGATGTTCGTCATCGACGAGGCGAAGTTGCCGCCGCCGAGCCCGGCCAGGGCCGCGACGACGAGGAACGTCGTCAGAGAGTGGCCCGGGTTGACCATGAGCCACCAGGTCAGCAGCGTCGGCACGAGGAGCGCGACTCCGCTGACGATCGCCCAGTTGCGGCCGCCGAAGAACGCCGTGGCCATCGTGTACGGCACCCGCAGCACCGCGCCGACGAGCGTCGGGACGGCGACGAGGACGAACTTGTCGGCGGCCGTGAACCCGTACACGGCCTGGGGCATGAACAGGACCATGACCGACCAGATGGACCAGATCGAGAAGCCGATGTGCTCGGTCGCGACGGACCAGACCAGGTTGCGGCGCGCGACCTGCTTGTTGCCCGCCTCCCAGGCGGCCGTGTCCTCGGGGTCCCAGTCGCGAACCACCTTGGTGCGTGGAGCGGTGAGCTCGCGGAACCGGTTCGGCCGTGGCGGGGCGAGTGTCGCGCTGGACGGGGCCGTGGGGTTGGTCGGGGGTTCGGTCGCGAGGTCGGTCGCGGCGGTCGCGGCGGTCGCGGCGGTCGTGGCGGCGGAACTGCCGGTGGAGCTTCCGGTGGTCGTGCTCACGGGGGTGTCCTCCTCGGGGCGGTGGGGCTCGGGGATCGCTCTCGGGAGCGTGGCGACCACGCTAGGTATGCCGTGTTGCACCCCTTGCGGACCGCCGTAAAGCCGCCGTTACATCCCCCTCACGACCGCGACGAGCCTCGGTGAGGTCCCACGAGGTCACCCACGACCGGCCGGCAGGCAACCCCTCACGGCGGTCGCGAACGCTGGTGAGGAGGCCGACGGCATACGCGTAGGCTCGTCGGCATGAGCTCGCCCGCCTCTGCGAACACCCTGCTCAACACGCTGTCGGTGGGCACCGCGGGGCCCCGGATCGCTTTCCTGCACGGCCTTTTCGGGCAGGGCCGCAACTGGAACCAGATCGCCAAGGCCGTGAGCGGCCCGGACGGGTCGCGCGCCCGCTGCCTGCTCGTCGACCTGCCCGACCACGGCCGCTCGCCGTGGTCGCAGTCCTTCTCCCTCGACGGGTACGCCGACGCGGTCGCGGCCACCCTGCGCGCCGCCGCTCCCGGCGAACGCTGGATGGTCGTCGGCCATTCGCTCGGCGGCAAGGTGGCGATGTTCCTCGCGCTGCGCCATCCCGACCTCGTCGACCGGCTCGTCGTCGTCGACATCGCACCCAAGGGATACGGGTCGCTCGACCGGTTCCAGGGCTACATCGACGAGATGAAAAGCCTGCCGCTCGACGAGCTGACGAGCCGCGCCGACGCGGAGGCGCGGTTCGAGGAGAGCGACCCCGGGGTCAAGGCGTTCCTGCTGCAGAACCTGCGCCGCGAAGGGTCTGGTGAGCACGCTCGGTGGTACTGGCAGGCGAACCTCGACCTCATCGCGCGCGACGCCGAGATGGGCCGCGAGTCCCGCATCGCTGACTGGCCCGCCGATGCCGAGGACCTGCCGGCGTTCGCGGGTCCGGTGCTCTGGATCGCCGGTGGCGACTCGGCATACATCAAGAGGGCCGACTCCGAACGGATGCGGCAGCATTTCCCGCGGACTCGCCAGTTCACGATCAAGGGCGCCGGGCACTGGGTGCACACCGACGCCCCGGAGATCATCGTCACCGCGCTGCGGCGGTTCTCCCGCGGCAGCGGCGACTGACGTCGACAAGCGTCAGCGACGTCGGAGCGCTGAGACGCCGGTGATCCTCAGCGACGTCGCTGAACCGGAGCACGCCTAGAGCAGACGGCGGCCCATCGCCCAGGCCGTCAGCTCGTGGCGCGAGCTGAGCTGCAGTTTGCGCAGCACCGAGCTCACATGTGTCTCAACGGTTTTCACCGAGATGAAGAGCTCTTTCGCGACTTCCTTGTACTGGTAGCCGCGGGCGATGAGGCGCATCACCTCGCGCTCGCGGGCCGACAGCCGGTCGAGCTCCTCGTCGATCTCGGCCACCTCTCCCGCCGCCGCGCCGAACGCGTCGAGGACGAAGCCGGCCAGGCGCGGGCTGAACACGGCGTCGCCATCGGCCACGCGACCGATGGCCGTGAGCAGCTCCTCGGCACTGATGGTCTTCGTCACATAGCCCCGGGCTCCGGCGCGGATCACGGCGATGACGTCCTCGGCCGCGTCCGACACGGACAGGGCCAGGAAGCGGACCGGCGTGCCCGCGGGGTTCTGCACTGCTGCGCAGGCGCGGATCACGTCGGCGCCGCCATGTCCGTCGCCGCCTGGGAGGTGCACGTCGAGGAGCACGACGTCAGGCTGCTCCTGGGTGATGACCTGCGTCGCGGACTCGACGGCGCCGGCCTCGCCGACGATCTCCAGGCGGTATGCCGCCGAGCTCGCCAGTGCGGTCAGCTCGGCGCGGACGCCGGTGCGGAACATGTGGTGGTCGTCGACGATGACGATGCGGATGGTCCGCCGCTCGGTCATGTGGGCTGCTCCTCGTTCTGCTTCGCCGGTGTCGTGGCGTGGCCGTTCGTCCCGCCCATTGTGGTGCCACCGGCACCATCGATGGGCTCCGGGCTCGGGTCGTGGCCGTTGCTCATGACGTCGGAGTGCCCTTCGGCCGTGGCGTGCGCCGGGTCGCCGCTCTGGTCGCCGCTCTGGTCGCCGCTCTGGTCGCTGCTCTGGTCGCTGCTCTGGTCGCTGCTCTGGTCGCCCGGCCGGTCCTCGGCCCCGCCCTCGGTCTTGCTGGCGGACGCGTCGTGGGTCCTGCCGGTGGACTTCCCGTTCGCCCGGACGTGCCCCTTGCCCTCGCCGTTGGCCTTGCCAGCGTCCTTGGCGTCCTTGCCGTTCGAGGCAGGAGACGGCTCGGACACGGGCAGCCGCAGCTCGATCTCGGTGCCGTCGGGACGCCGCCGGATCCGGGCGGACCCGCCGTGTCGCTCCATCCGCCCGATGATCGACTCACGGACGCCCGCCCGGTCGTCCGGCACATCCGTGAGGTCGAAACCCGAGCCGTGGTCGCGGACGAACGCTTCCACGACGTCCGGGCCCACCTCGACGTAGGCGCTCACGGGTGGTTCGCCGTGGCGCACGGCGTTCCAAGCCGCCTCGCGCACCGCCTTGACGAGCGCGTCGAGGTGCTCGTCCATCGGGCGGTCGCCGGTGACGACGAGCTGGACGGGCACGCCGTGGAGGTCCTCGACCTCACCGAGCGCGGCGGTCAGGGCGGCTCCGAGGGTGCCCGCGCGGGCGTCCTCGTCATAGAGGTAGGTGCGCAGCTGGCGCTCCTGAGCCCGGGCCAGCCGGGCCACCGTCGCGGCGTCTCCGCTCTGGCGCTGGATGAGCGCGAGCGTCTGGAGCACCGAGTCGTGCAGGTGAGCGGCGATGTCCGCGCGCTCGGTGGCCCGGATGCGGGCGGCCTGCTCGACGCGCAGGTTGCTCCACAGCCGCAGGATCCACGGTGCGGAGAGCACGGTGACGCCGACGAGCGCGGCGAGCACGGCGCCGGCCACCTGCCCGAGCTCGGCGAGGTTCGTGCCGCGCACCAGCAGCCCGACGAGGCCGAGGATGGTCAGGCTCAGCCCGACCAGGAGCCAGATCCAGCGCACCGGCCGCCTGGAGCCGAGGGCGTCGGTCTCGTCCAGCTGCGACCAGAAGAAGATCGCCCCGATGGCGATGGCGACGATCGGCAGGATCACCTCGGCGTGGACGTCGAAGCCCACGCTTCCGAGCCAGAGCGCGCCGGCGACGGCGAGGGCCGCGACTCCGAGGAGGGTGATGACGACCGCCTGGTTGCCGCTGCGCAGCCACGTGCGCAGCGCCGCGAGGTCGAGCCGGTGCCGGGGTGCGGAGGTGGTGGACGTGTAGGCGCCAGGTGCCGTCGCCGCCGAGCCTGCCGAGCTAGCCGCGACGGCCGGGTCGACGTCCAGCGCCTCGCGCATCGTGGCCCAGAGGAAGACGTAGACGACGAGGCCCGCACCGAACGGGATGCTCGTCAGCACGAACCCGATCCGCACCCAGCCGACCGGCAGGCCGAGGTGCCCCGCCACTCCCGCAGCGACGCCGGCGATGACGCGGCCGTCCCGTGGACGCGCGAGGGGAGGCCGGGGCGTCGTCCGCCACGTCGGGTCGACCGGCGCGCTCCCGCCTCCACCCTGCTCGTATGCCGTCTGCACCCTTCCATCCTCGCCCACCTCAGGGGGTGGCGGCGACCCTCGGGGCCGGGTTTGGGGGTTGCGTCAGGGTCCGTTCAGGGTCGACCCTCATGGTTGCCGCCGGACCGAACGGACACTCTGGTGACATGACGAAAAGCAACGGCACCCCTCCGCAGCAGGGGCACGGTCTGGACGGTTTCTACGAGGCACTCCGTCGTCCGGGGATCGTGCGGAGCTCCGACGGCAAGTGGTTCGCCGGAGTGTCGACGGGCCTGGCCCGTTGGCTGGGTGTCGACCCGCTCATCGTCCGTGCGGGCTTCATCCTCTTCTCGATCTTCTTCGGGATGGGTGTGGCGCTCTACCTGACGCTCTGGCTGCTCATGCCGGACGAGCGCGGCGAGATCCACATCGAGCGCGCGCTCAAGCACGGCGAGGGGAGCTCGATCTTCCTGCTCATCGTCACGGCGATCTCGGTCCTCGGCGGCGGCCCCTGGTGGGGTGGTGACACGCAGGGCCTACGGTTCGGGGGCTTCATCCTCGTCGCCGTGCTCGCGTGGTACTTCCTCACCCGCACCGACCGTGGTCGCGACCTCATCGGCTGGCCATGGAGCGAGGGTGCTCAGGGCCGGAGCGGATCGACCAGCTCGACCGGCTCGACCGGATCGACCGTGGGTTCGAGTGACGCCGGCAGCGCCGGGTCGTCCGCGGGCACGGGATCGACGGGCAACGCCGCCGCCAACGCCGGCGCGGCGATGACCGGGCAGCGCACGGCCACCCCTCAGACCGGGCCGGCCTGGACGAAGCCGGCCCCCGTTCGCGCCCCCCGCGAGCACGTCCGCTCCATCGGCTTCGCGGCCGGAATGCTCGTTCTCGGTGCCGCAGTCCTCACCGGCGCCCTGTTCACGCAGCTCGCCAAGGCCGGGGACTGGCTCGGCAACCCGATCGCGATCGGCATCGCCGCAGGGCTCGGCGTCCTCGGGCTCGGCATCCTCGTGGCCGGCATGGCCGGCCGGCGGTCCGGCGGCCTGGCCCTGTTCGCCTGGCTCGGCATCTTCGGCGCGGTCTTCGCGTCCGCGGCGCCGGTGGGTCTGACCCAGCCGTGGCAGATCGGTGAGCGCGACTTCGCCCCGACATCCGCCTCGCAGCTGACCGACTACCAGGTCACCATGGGCAACCTCCAGCTCGACCTGAGCAAGCTGACCAAGGCCGAGCTGGCCACCACCCCTGAGCCCGACACCGTCAAGGCCACCGTCGGCCTGGGCGAGCTCGACATCGTCGTCCCGAAGGACATGCACGTCGTCGTCAACTCCAAGGGACGCGCGGGTGAGGTCGTCGCGACCGACGCCAACACCCCGAGCATCGAGACCGGGATGCGGAAGACCGGCACCAACGAGTACACGACAGACGGCGTGCACTGGCAGCAGACCGTCAGCTACGGCGCCGAGAACCAGCCCACCGACCTCGTGGTCGACGCTGAGGTCGGCCTCGGCTCGATCCAGATCAGCACGGCGAGTGCGTCATGAGCAGGCCGGGGACCGATCCCGAGAGCGCACGCGAACGCCAGGACACCACAGACACCAACGACGTCGAGTCGACCTCCGAAGCCTCGACTCCAGCACTGGAGACAACTGACATGAGTGACAACGAGATCCGCCCTGGCGACCACACGCAGGAGTTCAGCGACCCGACGGCCGAGCCGACGCCGGAGCCAGCTGCATCGGCGGGCACGACAAGCCTCTCCTCGCAGCTCGGCTGGCCCGAGATGCCGGCTTCGACGTCGCCCGCGAGCCCGGCCTCGAGCGCGGTGCCGTCGGGGGTCGGAGCCGGGTCGACGTCGCCTATCCCCACAACCGCGACGCGCGAGGTGCCTGCCGCCCGGCCGTTCCGGGTCGAGCCCGCCACGCCGGTGCCGGACGATGTCGTCACCGAGCCAGACCCGCTGCCCGGCAGCGGTCTCCCGCACCTGCCCCCGCCCACCGCTCCGGCGCCCGTGGCGGGACCGCAGGAGCCGACCCGTCCCGCCCTCGTCGTCGTGCGGCGCGGTCCGCGCCCCGGCGCGATCATGCTCGGCCTGCTGAGCATGATCGTCGCCGCCTACGTCCTGGTGGCCAACCTCACCGACACCGACGTCAACCTGCGCCTGGTCGGCCCGCCGATGATCGGGGCCTTCGGCGGGATGCTGCTCATCGTGGGGCTGGTCGGCGTCATCACCGGTCGTATGCGCCGCTGAACCATGGAGCCGGCGCCCGCGCCGGGATGCCGCTGGGTCGGGAAGACGGGACCCGACCCAGCGGCATTCGCCTGCCCAGCCTGCGACCTGCGACCTGCGGCCTGCAGCCTGGGCCGGGCCCTAGCGCGCGTGCCCTCCGGGCGCTGCCCCTCAGAATCCGCCTGACCTGTCTGGTCGAGTGGGCGCCCCGTCCCACCAGTCCCAGCCGTGGGCCGGGTTCGGGTGTGACGGGTGGGACGGGGCCGCCCACTCGACGACCAGGGGGGCCTCGCGTCGCCCCTTCGAACCCGCCTGACCTGTCTGGTCGAGTGGGCGCCCCGTCCCACGAGGCCCAGCCGTGGGCCGGGTTCGGGTGTGACGGGTGGGACGGGCCGCCCACTCGACGAAGAACGGGAGGAGGGAAGGCCGGACGGCAGACGCCGGGGCCGTTCTGGGGTCCCAAGACATCGCCCCACTCTCGACGCCAAGGAGCCGGGACGGCATACGGCGCGGTTAGGCTCCTCGTGGGCCCGACATGCGGGCGGTCTGAGAGAAGGGGAGTCACCGTGGTCCTGAAGTCCGGAATCAACCTCGAGGCGTTCGACCGGTCGACGCGTCCCCAGGACGACCTCTTCCGGTTCGTCAACGGGACGTGGCTCGACACGACGGAGATCCCGGATGACCGCGCCCGGTTCGGCACCTTCGACATCCTGCGTGAGCAGTCGACGTCGCGTGTTCGCGACCTCATCGAGGACGCCGCGGCCGCCCACGACTGGCCAGACGGCTCACCGGCCCGGCAGGTCGGCGACCTCTACGCGAGCTTCATGGACACCGCCCGGATCGAGGACCTCGGCCTCACCCCGCTCGAGCCCCTGCTGTCCGAGGTCGCAACCGTCACCAGTGCGGAGGCGCTCGGCGGCGCCCTCGGGCGGCTGGCCCGCGCCGGGGTCAGCGGGGTGCTGCATCACTGGGTCAGCCCCGACGAGCGGTCTCCCGAGGACTACGTCGTCTATCTCGAGCAGGGCGGGCTCGGGCTGCCGGACGAGTCGTTCTACCGCGAGGAGAAGTACGCCGACATCCGGACTGCGTATGTGGCGCACGTCGGCCGGCTGCTGGCGCTCGCCGGGATTCCGGACGCCGAGGGCAAGGCCGACCGGGTCATGGCACTGGAGACGCGCCTCGCGTCGTCGCACTGGGACAACGTGACCAACCGCGACGCGATCAAGACCTACAACGCGCACACCTACGACGAGGCAAAGGCGCTTGCGCCCCAGTTTCCTTGGGACGCTTGGCTTTCCGGGATGAGCTCCCCGGATGGCACGTTCGCCAAGGTGGTCGTGAGGCAGCCGAGCTTCGTCACGGCGCTCGGCGAGGCCGTCGAGTCGGCCGACATCGCCGACTGGCAGGCCTGGCTGACCTGGCACGTCCTGTCCGAGTTCGCCTCGCTGCTGCCCCAGGCCTTCGTCGACGAGGACTTCGACTTCTTCGGCCGGACTCTGTCGGGCCAGCCGGAGAACAAGGAGCGGTGGAAGCGCGGCGTCGCCGTCGTCGAGGGCTGCATCGGCGAGGCGGTCGGGCAGCTCTATGCCGAGCGGTGGTTCCCGCCGGCCGCCAAGGAGCGGATGCAGGAGCTCGTGGCGAACCTCGTCGAGGCCTTCCGACGGTCGTTCGGCTCGCTCGCCTGGATGGGACCCGAGACGCGCGACCAGGCCATCGACAAGCTCGACGCGTTCACCCCCAAGATCGGCTACCCCGATCGCTGGCGAGACTACTCGTCGATCGAGATCAGCCCCGAAGATCTCGTCGGAAACGTCTGTCGTGCAACGGCTTTCGAGGTCGACCGCAACTTCGGCAAGATCGGGCAGCCGATCGACCGCACGGAATGGTTCATGCTGCCGCAGACGGTCAACGCGTACTACATGCCGTCGATGAACGAGATCGTCTTCCCGGCCGCGATCCTGCAGCCACCGTTCTTCGACGTCGAGGCCGACGACGCCGTCAACTATGGCGGCATCGGCGCCGTGATCGGGCACGAGCTCGGTCATGGCTTCGACGACCAGGGCTCGCGCTACGACGGCACCGGAACGCTGCGCGACTGGTGGACCGAGGCCGACCGGGAGCGCTTCGACGGTCTGTCGCAGCGCCTCATCGAGCAGTTCAGTACGTACACCCCTGCCGGTCTCGACGCCTCGCACAAGGTGAACGGCGGGCTCACGGTCGGGGAGAACATCGGCGACCTCGGAGGTCTGCAGATCGGCTACTCGGCGTACCGCATCGCGAGCGAGCAGGACGGCATGGCCGAGATCGACGGGTTCAGCGGCCCGCAGCGGTTCTTCATCGGCTGGGCTCAGGTGTGGAGGGGCAAGTCCCGTGAGGCAGAGGCGATTCGGCTGCTCGCGATCGACCCGCACTCACCGCAGGACATCCGGGGGAATGCCGTCCGCAACGTGAGTCAGTTCCATGACGCTTTCGGCACGACCGCGGACGACGGCATGTGGCTCCCCGAGCCCGAACGGGTTCAGATCTTCTAGCCGGGCGAGCACCCCGGTCGGACCGGCCGAGGTCCGCCGGGGTCCGCCCGGGTCGGCGGCCGAGGCCGACGCGCCGCGGGCTCAAGGGGTCTCGGCGGCGCTCTTGAGCCGGGCCAGGCCCTTCTCGAAGTCGGGGCCGATCAGCTTCTCCATCGACCAGAACTTGCTCATCATCCGCATGACGACGTTCTGCGGCCCGGTCATCGCCCACTCGACACGGGTGCCGTCGCCGGTCGGTGTCAGCGTGAAGTCGACCTGGTTGTGTGCCTTCATCGGCGAGGCGAAGAGCAGGTCGACGCCGACGTGCTGGGGCTCCGACGCGGTGATCTCCATCCGCCCCTCGCCGGCCTGACGGTTCCCCTTCCAGGCGTAGGTCGCCCCGACGCCGGCGGCCGGCCCGGCATACGCGCGGTCCATGGCGGGGTCGAGACCCTCCCACGGCGACCATTTCTGCCACTCGTGCAGGTCGTTGATCAGGGCGTGCACCCGCTCCGGGGATGCCGCGACGGTCGTCTCGCGGCTGATGTGGAATGTCTTCGCCATGCAGGGAATCCTGCCAGCCGGGGCGTCAGAAGCAACACACCGAGCAGTCGGCAGCTCCGACGGTTATAACCGCCAGGAGAGTGCGGCTGCTCGGTGTGTTGCGCGCGGCGACGTAGGTGCGGCGCGCCGAGGCAGACGTATGCCGCCCGGCCGGCCGGGCGGCATACGTCCCAGGTGTGGGCGGCGGGCGCCGTCACTGCACCGGCGGCGCGATCTCCTGCTGCGAGGGCAGCTGGTCCTGGCGGACGATGCCGACCGGGCAGGTCATGCCGTTGGGGCCGTGGTTGCAGTAGCCGCCGGGGTTCTTGTGGAGGTACCCCTGGTGGTAGTCCTCGGCGAGGTAGAAGGGCCCCGCGTCCTTGGCCGAGCGGATCTCCGTGGTGATCTCGCCGTAGCCGTTGTCGTGGAGCACCTCCTGGAAGGCGTCGCGGGTGGCCACCGCCGCGGCCTCCTGCCCAGGGGTCGTCCAGTAGATCGCCGAGCGGTATGCCGTGCCGATGTCGTTGCCCTGCCGGTTGGCCGTCGTCGGGTCGTGGTTCTCCCAGAACGCCTTGAGCAGCATCTCGGGCGACGTCTTCGTGGGGTCGTAGACCACGCGGACCGTCTCGGCGTGGCCGGTGAGGCCGGTGCAGGTCTCCTCGTAGGTGGGGTTCTGGGTGTAGCCGCCCATGTAGCCGACGGCCGTCGCGATCACCCCGGGCTGCCGCCAGAAGATCCGCTCGACACCCCAGAAGCAGCCCATCGCCACGTAGATCACCTCGGAACCGTCGGGCCAGGGCCCGTCGATGGGGGTGCCGAGGACGACGTGCGTCGGGTTCACGGCGAACGGCCTCTCGTCGCGTCCGCGCAGCGCCTCGTCGCGGGTGGGCATCGTGGTCTTCCTGCCGAATCCGAACACCATTCCAGTGTCACATCCTTGCTCGTAGCCGTCCTTGCGTGGATAGAACACCGCAGGCCACCCGCGTATGCCGCCCGGACCCGTCCCGGGGTCCCGCCGCGCCGGCTCCCCGGGTCCCTCGCGTTCCGCAACACACCGAGCAAAGGCAAACTCAGGCGGAAATAACCGTCGACGTTTGCGGTTGCTCGGTGTGTTGCAGAAAGGGGGCGTCGGGGGCAGCCCGTCGGAGGGGGCCATCCTCGGGGAGGGATCAGGCGTCCCAGGCGACCAGCCGGCGCCGCTGGGCTCGGGCGTCGAGGACCCGGTCCACGAGCCGGGCCGCCGGCAGGACGCCGCGGAAGCCCGCGGCGACGTCGGTGACCTGCACGCTGCCGGCGGCCGCCTCCCTCTCGCCGACCACGGCGACGAGCGCGACGCGGCGCCGACGGGCCTCTCGGACGCGCGCCCCGAGGGAGTCGTCGCAGAGCAGCTCGACCCGGACGCCGTGGCCGCGCATGACCTCGACCAGCGACCGAGCGGCGTCGTCCTGTCCCGCTGACACCGGGAGGACGGCCACCTGGACGGGAGCCAGCCAGAGCGGCATACGCCCGTCGTAGCGCTCGAGGAGCGCGGCGACGACCCGCTCCATCGACCCGACGGTGCCGCGGTGGATCATGACGACACGGTGCTGCTCGCCGTCCTCGCCGTGGTAGGTCAGGTCGAAGCCCTCGGGCTGGTTGAAGTCGATCTGGACGGTCGCGATGGTCTCCTCGCGCCCTCGGGAGTCGTACACCTGGAGATCGAACTTCGGGCCGTAGAAGGCGGCCTCGCCGGGTGCCTCGACGAGGGGCAGCCCGTGGGTCTCGAGGATGGCGCGGCCCGACTCGCGCAGCGCGGCCTCAGCCTGGTCCCACTGCTCCCGGGTGCCGAGCCACGCGTCGGAGTCGTCTCGCATCGACAGCCGCACGTGGTCCACGGGCAGGCCGAGGATGCGCTGCGCCTCCAGGGCGGTGCGCAGCCCGCGGGCCGCCTCGTCACCGGCCTGGTCGGGCCGGCAGAAGACGTGGGTGTCATCGAGGCTGATCTGGCGCACCCGGGTCAGTCCCGAGACGACGCCCGAGCGTTCGGCCCGGAACATCGGTGCCAGCTCGTTGAGGCGCAACGGCAGCTCCCGGTACGAGTGACGGCGCGCGGCGTAGATGAGGGCGTGGTGCGGACAGTTCGCGGGTCGCAGCACGAGCTCGTCGTCACCGACGAGCATGGTCGGGAACATGTCGTCCGCGAACTTGGTCCAGTGCCCTGAGCGCTCGAACAGGGCACGCTTGCCGAGGACGGGCGAGTAGACACCGACACAGCCGTCGCGGTCGGCGAGGTCCTTGGCGAGGCGCTCCAGCTCCGACCGGATCACCGCACCCGCAGGCAGCCAGAGCGGCAGGCCGGACCCGGCGAGCGGGTTGGTGGCGAAGACGTCGAGGTCGCGGTTCAGAACCCGATGGTCCGGCAGATCGGCGAGGTCGTCGCCCGGATTGGGTTGCTCCATGGTCGGCTCCAGATGGTTGGGCCCCGTCGGACCCTGGCCACATCGCCCGGGAGCCGACTCCGGGGCGATGGGTGAGCAGTGAGGCTCAGTGCAGCATCGATGCGCCGGAGGGATCCGGCGTCGTCGTCTGCTGCTGGCGGTACATGTTCCGAGGGTAGGTGCCCGGGAACACACCGAGCAAACGCAAATCCCGCCAGTAATAACCGCCGGTGTATGCCGTTGCCGGGTGTGTTGCGTCGATGTGGCGGTTGGGAAAAGGCGTGGCTGGTGCGCGCATGGCTTCGCGAGGATGTGCGCCATGAGCCTGCACGTCGACGAGATCGACCTCGCGCCCGGCGACCCGGTCAGCGAGGCCTGGGTCGCGGTCCACAACACCGCCAGCCGTCACAGCTGGGGGGACGACGCCCAGCAGATCGGGATCGAGGAGATCCTCGACATCGCGCCGCGTCGTGCCGAGGCCCGCAGGTCGTTCGGGATCTGGCTCGGCGACGGTGACGACCGTATGCCGGTCGCCGCGGCCCAGACCGTGCGGCACACGCGCGAGAACACCGAGACCGGCGGCATCTGGCTCTCGGTCGACCCCGCCCACCGGCGTCGGGGTCTGGGCTCGATGCTTCTCGCCCACTGCGAGCAGGTGCTTCGCGACGAGGGGTGCACTCGAGTCCACGACCACACCGAGTCACCGGTGGAATCAGGCGACGCGGCAACGGATTTCGCCCTCGCGCGAGGTTACCGGACCACGCAGGTCGACCTCAGGCAGAAGCTCGTTCTCCCGTTGGACGACGAGCGGTTGGCCACGTTCGCGCCGGGCCTCGACCCGGCGGCATACGTCATCGAGACAGCCGTCGACGGCCTCCCGGAGGAATGGCTCGAGGACCGTGCCCTGCTGTCGCGGCGCATGAGCACCGACGCCCCCACCGGCGACATCGACCTCGCCGAGGAGGACTGGGATGCCGACCGAGTCAGGCGGCTGTGGAACACGCCGAGCCCGATCTGGGCCGTCGAGTCGGTGGCGCGGCATGTCCCGTCGGGCCACCTCGTGGGCTTCACCGACCTCGTCGTCCGCCCGAGCATGCCCGACGTTGCGATCCAGACCGACACGCTCGTGCTGCGCGAGCACCGGGGCCACGCTCTCGGGCTGGCCATGAAGGTCGCCAACCTGCGGGCGCTGCAGAGTGAGAAGCCCGCCGTCCGGGGTGTGCACACCTGGAACGCCGATACGAACGCCCACATGATCGCGATCAACCGGCAGCTGGGATTCCGGGTCGCCGGCTGGTCGAGGGAGTGGGCCAAGGACCTGTGACCCGCCGGAGGGTCCTGAGTCCGTCCGGAGGTACTAGGACCAAAGCCCGATAGCGTCTGCCCACCCGGTCGACGCACCGTGAGACCCACCAGACCGCAGCCCGCCGGGCACCCGGCGGCAGGACCCAGGACGCGGACGCCGCGGGTGTGACGCATCGGCCACTCGAGGGTCGAGTGGGCGCTCGGTCAGGGCGCGGGCGGGGGGACGCGGACGACGTGGGTGTGACGCATCGGCCACTCGAGGGTCGAGTGGGCGCTCGGTCACGGCGCGGGCGGGGGGACGCTGACGACGTGGGTGTGACGCATCGGCCACTCGAGGGTCGAGTGGGCGCTCGGTCACGGGGCGGGCAGGGGGACGCGGACGCTGTGGGTGTGACGCATCGCCCACTCGAGGGTCGAGTGGGCGCTCGGTCACGGGAGGGTCGAGTGGGCGCGCCCGCGCCGCGAGGGCATGAGCCGGGCTATGCCCGGTGGCATAGGCTCGGCAGCATGTCTGACGAGCACGGCTTCTCCACGCGCGCCATCCACGCTGGCCAGGAGGCGGACCCCCAGACGGGTGCCGTGGTCCCGCCGATCTACCAGGTCTCGACGTACAAGCAGGACGGCATCGGCGGCTTCCGCAACGGGTACGAGTACAGCCGCTCGGCGAACCCCACCCGGACGGCCCTGGAGGAGTGCGTCGCCGCACTCGAGGGCGGCAGCCGGGGCTTCGCGTTCGCCTCGGGCCTTGCCGGTCAGGACACGGTGGCGCGGGCGCTGCTCGTCCCCGGCGACCACGTGGTCGTCCCGAACGACGCCTACGGCGGCACGTACCGGTACTTCAACCGGGTCGCGAGGCCCCAGGGCATCGACCACTCGATCGCGCACATGGGGGACCTCGACTCGGTGCGCTCGGCCATCGTCCCGGGCCGCACCAAGATGGTCTGGGTCGAGACGCCGACCAACCCGCTGCTCGGCATCGCCGACATCGAGGCCATCGCGGCCATCGCGCACGAGGCGGGCGCGGTCCTCGTCGTCGACAACACCTTCGCAACGCCCTACCTGCAGAGCCCGATCGCGCTCGGCGCCGACATCGTCACCCACTCGACGACCAAGTATGCCGGTGGGCACAGTGACGTCGTCGGCGGCGCCGTCGTGACGGCGCCGCACATCGCCGTGGCAGGATACGACGATGCTGAGGAGCGAATCGCCTTCCACCAGAACAGTATTGGTGGAGTAGCGGGTCCGTTCGACTCGTGGCTCACGCTGCGAGGCCTCAAGACGCTGGCCGTCCGCATGGAGCGTCACTGCGACAACGCCGAGAAGGTCGTCGAGTTCCTCGAGAGCCACGACGGTGTGTCACAGGTCCTCTACCCGGGTCTGGCGACGCACGCGAACCACGACGTCGCCGCGCGGCAGATGAAGCGCTTCGGCGGCATGGTGTCGTTCCGGATGCGCCGTGGCGAGGATGCCGCAGTGAAGGCGTGTGGCACCGTGCAGCTGTGGACCCTGGGTGAGTCACTCGGTGGCGTCGAGGCGCTCATCGAGCATCCGGCCCGGATGACCCACCAGTCGGTCGCCGGCACCGAGCTCGAGGTGCCCGCCGACCTGATCCGGCTCTCCGTCGGCATCGAGGACGTCGACGACCTCATCGCGGACCTCCGCGAGGCGCTGGACATCCACGGCTGAGCGGGCACGGCTCAGCGCTCGCGCGGCACCCCGGCACACGGCATACGCACACCCACCGCACCCACGCACACAGACGGCATACGACTCACGCATGACGATTCTCGCTGTCGACTTCGGGTCGACGTTCACCAAGGGCGCCCTGCTCGCCGACGATGGGACCCTCATCGGGACCGCGTCGACGCCGACGACCGGGCCGCAGGCGTCGGCGAACGGCCGAGGCGACATCCTCGACGGCTACCGGACGCTGCGGGCGCGCCTCGGCGTGCCGGCTGAGGCGGTGGTGCACGCGTGCTCCAGCGCGGGCGGAGGGCTGCGTCTCGCGGTCGTCGGCTATGAACGCACCGTCACCGCGCAGGCCGGCCATCGCGTGGGCCTGTCGGCCGGCGCCAAGGTCGTGCATGTCGCAGCGGGTGAGCTGACGACGCGCGACGTCGCCGACATCCGCGGCGTTCGGCCCGACATCGTCCTGCTCGTCGGCGGCACCGACGGTGGGAACTCGAACGTGTTGCTGCACAACGCCGCTCGTCTAGCCAAGGGTGCGATCGGTGGCCACGGCGCGCACGCGGTGCCCGTCGTGGTCGCCGGCAACCTGGACGCGCGCGACGAGGCGATCGGCGTGCTCGCCACGACGGCCCGCCCGACCATCCCCGCGGCCAACGTCCTCCCGCAGATCGGGGTCATCGCACCCGAGTCGGCGCGAGCCGCGATCCGCGAGGCGTTCCTGCGCCACGTGATCGGCGGCAAGGGGCTCTCGCGCGACAGCGCGTTCGGCGACATGGTCGAAGCCGCCACGCCCGACGTCGTCCTGCGCGGGGTCGAGGCACTCGCCGAGGTCGCGGACGGCGACGTCATGGTCGTCGACATCGGCGGCGCGACGACCGACGTCTACTCGTGCATCACCCCCGAGGGCGAGGACGCCTCCCTGCGCAAGGACGTCGTCGCCCCGCTGTGGCATGCGCGCACCGTCGAGGGTGACCTCGGCATGCGCTGGAACTCGCTCGGCGTCGTCGAGGCGGCCGAGGCCGAGCGGCTCCTCGACTCCGTCGCGGACGCCGACGCCGTCCGTGCATATGCCGTCCGCGTCCACGAGAGCCCCGGCTCGCTTCCCGTCGACGACCGCGAACGGGGCCTCGACCTCGAGCTGGCCCGGCTGGCGGCACTCGTCGCCGTGCGCCGCCATGCCCGGCCCGCGCAGCCCACCGAGTCACCGCGGCCGTTGGCGAACGCCACCACTCTGGTCGGCTCGGGCGGCGTCCTGCGACACACCGACGCCGCAGGTCGCGAGGAGGTGCTCGGGGCGGTGCTCGGCGACCACGCCGGCGGCTGGAAGGTGCCGCGGGCGGCGCGCGCGCGCGTCGACACGGCATACCTGCTGTTCGCGGCGGGGCTGCTCGCCGAGCGGAACCCGGGCATCGCCCGAACGGTCGCCCAGCAGGTCCTCACCCCGCCCGCGGACTGAAGCCCGTCGAGTCTGGTGGGTCTGGTGGGGCTGGTAGGGCTGGGCGCCCACTCGACGGTGGGGAGGGCATCGGCGTCCGGCGCTCCAATTCGGTCGAATGAGCGCGCCGTCACACGGGTCACTCCCGTCCCACGGGGAGGCCCTGGGCCCTGGGGCTGGTGGGGCTGGGCGCCCACTCGACCGTGGGGAGGGCGTGCCCAGGGGGCTGGTGGGGCTGGGCGCCCACTCGACGGTGGGGGCGACGGCGCCGGGAATGCGGCGGGCCGGGTCCCCGTAGGAGACCCGGCCCGTGCGGTGTGGCGCGAGGCTCAGCCGGTGTAGGGCTTCGCAGCGAGGATCGTCACAGCGATCGTCTTGCCGTTCGGCGCTTCGTAGGACGTCTTGTCGCCGACGCTCTTGCCGTTCACGGCGGCGCCCATCGGCGACTTCTCGGAGAACACCTGCAGGTCGGACCCGTCCGCGATCTCGCGGTTGCCGAGCAGGAAGGTCTCCTCGTCGCCGAAGATCTCGACGGTCACGACCATGCCGGGCTCGACGATGCCATCGTCAGCAGGGGTCTCGCCGATCGTCGCATTGTGCAGCAGCTCGGTGAGCTGGCGGATGCGGGCCTCCATTTTGCCCTGCTCCTCGCGCGCGGCGTGGTACCCGCCGTTCTCCTTGAGGTCGCCCTCCTCGCGGGCCTCCTCGATCTTGCGCGCGATATCGATGCGACCTTCGCCCGTCAGCTGGTCGAGCTCCGCCTTGAGGCGGTCATAGGCCTCCTTGGTCAGGAAGCCAGCGGCAGTCTCGGTCACTGTTGTCACTCCTTGGATGGACCGACGCCCACGCGGTGCTCGCGTGGGCGCCTACATAACTGAAGGGCCCGACCGTGTTGTCGCCGACTCGTGTTGCCGGCTGGCGACGGGTCCGGACCCTTGGTGAAGCAACCAGGATAACAAAGTGAGGTTGCATTCACGTAGTTCGCCGTTTACCCGGGGGACCGCCCGCGGACGCCCGACAGCCTCGAATCGGCAGCTCAGACCGTCAGGAGCAGGTGCGGACCTGGCCGGTGACGGCCCGCGAGGTGGTGCGCAGGCTCGCGGTCTCGGTCGAGGTCTCGTCGCCGCTCGCCGGGACCTGGACCTGGCTCGTGCCGACCACGCTGAAGTCGCGCGCAAGAGCCTCGACCGTGCAGGTCAGCGCCTTGCCACCGGGGCGGCTGACTTCGAACGTGACGCGGACGTTCTGGTCGTCGACGACCTTGTAGCCGGTCGTCTGCCAGCTTGGCTGCCCGAGCGTGGCCGACAGTCCGAACCACACGGCGAGCGCGATGCCCGCCGCGATGCCGAGGGTGCCGATGACCCACCACTTGGTCGTGCCGGGAGCGGGGCGGGGCAGGGTCGTGCGGGACGGCATACGGGTCCTGGCGGTTCGGGCCCGGGCGTGGGGCGCCGCGGGGGAGTGAGAGGATGGCGAACGGGTCAAGTGTCCCCCATGCAGGGACGGCCCGATGCGGCGCCCGGCCATCGGCCGGTGACGTCACCGAGCGACGCCGCCGGCCGGCGTGCGGCGCCGGGCAGCGACACGACAGACGACACGACAGACGTGATGGAACGACCAGGGAGCCACGTGGCCAAGGGCATGCGGTTGATGGCGGTGCACGCGCACCCCGACGACGAGTCGAGCAAGGGCGCCGCGACGACGGCGAAGTACGTCGCCGAGGGGGCGTCCGTCATGGTCGTCTCGTGCACCGGCGGCGAGCGCGGCGACATCCTCAACGAGAAGCTCAAGAACGACCCCCACATCCTGCGCGACCTCGCCCAGGTGCGGCGCGACGAGATGAAGGCCGCCCAGGATGTGCTCGGCTGCGAGCACACCTGGCTGGGCTTCGTCGACTCGGGCCTGCCCGAGGGCGACCCGCTCCCACCCCTGCCGCCGGGCTGCTTCGCGCTGGAGGACCTCGAGGTGACCACCGAGGCGCTCGTGCGCGTGATCCGGGCGTGGCGCCCGCACGTCATGACGACGTACGACGAGAAGGGCGGCTACCCCCACCCCGACCACATCATGTGCCACACGGTCGCGATGGCGGCGTTCGAGGCCGCGGGCGACCCGGCGCGGTTCCCGCACGCGGGCGAGCCGTGGCAGCCGCTCAAGATCTACTACAACGGCGGGTGGAACAAGGAGCGCCTGACGCGCATCCACGACGCCATGCTCGAGGCGGGACTCGAGAGTCCGTATGCCGAGTGGCTGGCCAACTGGAAGCCGCGCCGGGCGGGGCGCCCCACGACGACGATCGACTGCGGCGCCTATTTCGAGACCCGGGACCGTGCGCTGCTGGCCCACGCCACGCAGATCGACCCCGACGGCTTCTGGTTCCAGGTGCCGCTGGAGATCCAGCGGACGGTGTGGGGCTTCGAGGAGTTCGAGGCTGCCCTGTCCTACGTGCCGGTCGCCGACGGGGAGGACGACCTGTTCGCGGGCCTCGAGAGCCCGGCCGCGGCGGACGCGCTGGCCACGAGCACGGGCCTGGCCGTCGTCCACGACGGGCGTCTCCCGGAGTCGTCCGCGCCCGAGATCGCCCTGGTCCCGTCCGGGAGCGACACGGTCGAGGGTGACAGTGGCGACAGTGCGGAGACCCACGCTGACACGCACTCCGAGACGCATTCCGAGGAACATTCCGGTGCGCACGGCGGCACGGGGCAGGAGGCCTGATGAGCGGCGGCGGCACTCTTCCGATCGGCCCCGGCATCTGGGGCTTCATCGCCTTCTTCGTGCTCGCGGTGGCCCTGTGGTTCCTGGTGCGCAACATGAACGCCCGGCTCCGGCGGATGGCCTACCGCGACCGCGAGGAGACCGAGGCCGACTCGCTGACCACACCGGGCGGCGAGCACTCCGAAGAGGCCGGGGTGGACGGGCCCGCCGAGGGTGACCAGCCGGAGGGCAACGGCGCCGACGGCGAGGCCCCGTCCGACGGTCGAGCTCGCTCCTAGGTCCCGCAGGTCGGGCGCAGACCTTCAGGTCCGGCGTGCGCTCATCCGCAACACACCGAGAAACGGCCTGCTTCGACGGTAATAACCGTCGAAGCAG
>NZ_JBSGGK010000027.1:0-56284 GCF_053603855.1 Monashia sp. NPDC004114
CGACGCCCTCGCCGCCAGCATCTACCTGTGCTGCGGCGGCATCACCATCACGCTACCCACGGCAAGGTGAGGAGTAGCACACATGTTCGAACGGCACGCAACCTGGTGCTGGTGGAATTCGCCTGCAGCGCAAGGTGGTTCGTGGTTCTCCACAGGGAATTCCGGAGATGGTTGGCGCGAAGAAGCGGGCTGGGACTGAGCGCTCCGTCGACCGAAGCAGCAGGGCGACGGCGTGACACAAGTGACGGGGCGGCCACTCGACGGACGGCCGGGGGGCGGGACACAAGTGACGGGGCGGCCACTCGACGGAAAGCCGGGGGCGGGACGCGTCGGGAGAGTTCCGGTCGAGGAAGCACGCTGTCCCACGAGCCCAGCCACGAGGGTGCGTGACACGAGGGACAGGGCGCCCACTCGACCTTGGCGAGATGGCCGGCGGGGGACGGGGCGCAACGCTCGACGCTGGGGACGGGGCTGCCCGACCCCCGCGACGGCCGACCGCGCTCAGCGCTGGTCCCCCCTTTGGGGCAATTCACCAGCCCGGGGTGTGCACGGCACACAGCTGCGGCTTGGGCCGCACCGGGCGCCCGGCAACCGTGCGGGCGATGTGCCGCAGCCGGCGGCGCAGGATCAGCCCGGCGACGAGCAGCCAGCCGGCCAGCGCCCACGCCCGGGGTCCGGGTGGCTGGGCTGGGGCGGGTGGGTACCCACCCGCGGCAAGCCCAGCGGCCTGTTCGAAGTGGTTGAGCTCGTTGGGGTAGAGCGACTGGTCGACGACGTATGCCGTGGGGAGCAGGGTGATGCCGCCGAGCGCCGTCGCGACGGCCCACTGGTCGCTGTGGCGGGCCTCATGCCGGGCGAGCGCCGTCGTCTGGTCGTCGTTGAGGTTCGGCCGCGGGGGCGTGACGAACACGTCGCCGATGGTGCTGCCGGCTGTGGTCCGCGACGCCGGGATGAAGCTCATGGTGAGCGATGGATGGCGGATGTCGCACATGGTGCGGCCCTGCCAGTGGCCGAAGGCCATGGCGAGCCCACCGGCAGGGGCGTCGAGGGCGGCGTGGAGCGGGGCGGGCAGGGTGCCGCCGGCCGGTTGCCGGACGTCCTCGAACGAGGTGCCGGCAGACATCGAGGTGACGGGGCACTTCGGGATGGCCACCTCGTCCTGGGCGACGCGGACCGCGCCGCCGGCCAGGGTCAGGAGGGCAACGGCCACAGACACGGCCACCCAGACCTTCTGGCTGCGTCGGCACATGCCGCACGCCTGCGCCCTGCGACGCCGTGCTTGCCGAAAGAGTGGCGCCATCGCCACCAGACCGAACAGGCCGAAGGCGAGCCCGGCGAGCAGCACGATCGCGCCCGTGGCCACCGATCGTGCGCCACGTCGATCCGGGGCGTACGGACGGCGTGGGTCCGTTGGACTGGGGGTCTCGAGGGTGTCGAGCGCGTCGAGGGTGCGGGAGGGCGCTTCGGCCTCCAGCACCAGGGTGCGTGGGGCCATAAGCCCGTTCCTCCTGAGCACACTGTCGGTGATCCGCGATCTCGCGGCGTCGTTACCATTCCGTTACCCACGACGATCTGGGCCCAAACACGCGAGTTCGCGGGTCGGTCAGGAATCGAGAAGCCCAAGACTCACGAAGCACCTACCGTGGCGCGTATGGACAACCCCAGCCGTATGCCGGGACGACAGACGCTCGAGCGTCTCGTCCCCGCGGCATACCAGCCGGTGCTGGCGAACCGCACCTACCGGCGGCTCGCGCTGGGCTTCGCGGTCTCCTACTTCGGCGATGGGATGAGCTTTGTCGTCGTGGCGTGGCTCGCCATCCAGCTCGCGCCGGCCGCGACGGCGGGGCTCTGGGTGGCCGGTGCGGTCGCGGCATACACGCTCCCGGGCGTGGTCGGAGCGCTCGTCCTGGGACGCCGCCTGCGGCGGGAACCGGCCAAGCGGCTGCTGCTTGCCGACACGGCGGTGCGGGGAGTGTTCCTCGCCGCGATCCCGCTCGCCTGGCTGGCCGGGGCGCTGACGCCGCCGCTGTATGTCGTCCTGCTCGCGCTGTCGTCGCTGCTGCACGCCTGGGGCAGCGCCGGGCAGTACACGCTGGTCGCCGAGATCCTGCCGGAGGCGCAGCGGCTCCCCGGGAACACGCTCATCAGCTCGCTCAACTTCGCCGCGACGATTGCCGGGCCCGCGGTCGCGGGCGTGCTCGTGACGTTCGTCAGCCCCGCCCTCGTGATCGGCCTCGACGCCCTGACCTACGTCTTCCTCGCTGTCGTGGTCCTCACCACGAACCTGCCCGACGGGCAGCATGTGACGCCGGTCGACGGGCGGGCCGCGCGCGGCGGGCTGGCGGTGCTCCGGTCCTACCCGGTGCTGATCGGGCTGCTCCTGCTCACCTGGTTCTTCAACTTCTTCTACGGGCCCGTCGAGGTCGCACTCCCGCTCCACGTGTCCGACGACCTCGATGCCCCGGCGACTCTCCTTGGCCTCTACTGGATGCTGTTCGGCATCGGTGCGGTCGTCGGCGGCCTCACGGTCGGCGCGCTCCGACGCCTGCCGATCTGGCCGGTCACCATCGCGATCGTGGTCGGCTGGGGGATCATGCTGCTGCCCTTCGGTCTCGACGCCCCGCCGGCCGTGTCCGTGACGAGCTTCGCGCTCGGTGGGCTCATCTACGGTCCGTTCGTCGCCCTGTCGGTGACGCTGGTCCAGGGCGCCTCGCCTCCCCAGTACCTCGCCGCCGTTCTCGCGGCCCGGAGCGCGGTTCTGCTCACCGCCTCGCCGCTCGGGACCGCGCTCGGAGGTCCGTTGACGACCGCTTTCGGCCCGCGCGCGACGCTCGTCGGATCCGGGCTGGTCACCGTGGCCCTCGGGCTCGTTGCCGGTGCACTGTTGCTCGCGCGACGTCGCCGTGGAGGGGTCGCTCTCCGGGGCTCGCGGCGCGCCGCCGAGGCCCCACTCTGACCGGCCCGTATGCCGCATCTGCTGCCGCTCTGTCTCGATCTGGCGGCAGATGCGCCTGCACTGATGCGTAGAGGCCGATTCTGCGGCTAGAGTCGCGTCCGTGCCACTGTTTCGGATCAAGGAAGCCGCGTCCCTCCTCGGGGTCAGTGACGACACCCTGCGCCGCTGGGCCGACGACGGTCGGGTCGAGACGAGCACGGACGCCTCCGGCCGGCTCGTGATCGAGGGCGCCGAGCTGGCGCGGTTCGCCGAGGAGGCCGCACACGCGGCCATCTCGGTACCGATGGGCCCGGTCGTCGCCGCGTCCGTGCGCAACCGGTTCACCGGCCTGGTCACTCATGTCGTGCGCGACACCGTCATGGCCAAGGTCGACATTCAGGCGGGCCCGCACCGGTTCGTGTCGCTGCTGAGTCGGGAGGCGGCCGACGAGCTCGGCCTCGAGCCGGGTGTCCTGGCCGTCGCGGCCGTGAAGGCAACCAACGTCTCGGTCGAGCTGCCGAGCACCCGCTGATCTCGCGCCGGCGAGACCTGAGCAAGGAGAACTGATGCGTGCTAGCCGGCTCGCGTGGAGTGCTGCGGCGCTGTTCGTCGTGGCCCTCGCAGGGTGCGGATCGACCAGCGACAACCAGGGTCCTGGCGCGGGGTCGACCGGCGCGGGCTCGACCGCCGCGGGGGCGACAGCGACACAGGGCACGACGTCGGACGCGATGTCGGGCGACATCACGGTGTTCGCGGCCGCGTCGCTGACGGAGTCCTTCACGGAGCTGGGCAAGCAGTTCGAGGCGGCCCACCCGGGCACCACAGTGACGTTCAGCTTCGCGGCGAGCTCCGCGCTCGCGCAGCAGATCAACTCCGGTGCCCCCGCAGACGTGTTCGCCTCGGCGAGCCAGAAGAACATGGACCAGGTCGTCTCGGCGGGGGGTGCTTCGGACGCGAAGGTCTTCGCCAAGAACGTCATGGAGATCGCGACGCCGCCGAACAACCCGGCCGGCGTCATGTCCGTCAACGATCTCGCGAAGTCGTCGGTCAAGACCGCTCTCTGCCAGCCGCAGGTGCCGTGCGGCTCGGTCGCCGAGAAGGTGTTCTCCAACGCGAAGATCACGGTCAAGCCGGTCACGCTCGAGCCCGATGTGAAGTCGGTGCTGAGCAAGGTCCAGCTCGGAGAGGTGGATGCCGGGGTCGTCTACGTCACCGATGTCATGGCCGCCGGCGACAAGGTCAAGGGCGTCGAGATCCCCGCCGACGTCAACGCCTCGACCAGCTATCCGATCGCGGCTCTGACCAAGAGTGGAAACGCCTCAGTCGCAGCGGCATTCGTTGACTTCGTGCTATCGCCGGCCGGGCAGAGCGTGCTGTCCGGGGCCGGCTTCCAAGGGCCATGATCAGCCCGTGGCGGGCCTGTGTGACGGGTCCGGCGGTGGGGGTCCGATGGTGGGAGGTCCGGCCATGAGCGTTCCGGCATCGTCGACGCGGCTGAGTCCGCGCGAACGCGAACGCCGGGGCACCAAAGGGGGGGCCTCGCGATCAGTGCCGGCGCCGTTGCTGGCGCCGGCACTGATCGCGGTCGTGTTCCTGATCCTGCCCCTGATCGGGCTGATCCTGCGGGCGCCGTGGGGTGACCTGTGGTCGATTCTGCGCGGCTCCGCGGCGTCGCAGGCGCTGCAGCTGTCGTTGTGGACGGCGACCGTGGCGACGGCGGTGTCGCTGCTCATCGGGGTGCCACTGGCCTGGATCCTGGCGCGCACAGACTTCCCGGGCCTTCGGCTGCTTCGTGCACTGGTCACGCTCCCGCTGGTTCTTCCGCCGGTCGTCGGCGGCGTGGCGCTGCTGCTGGCGTTCGGCCGCAACGGGTTCGTCGGGCGCTACCTCGACCAGTGGTTCGGGATCACCATCCCGTTCACCTCGACCGCGGTCGTCATGGCCGAGACGTTCGTGGCCATGCCGTTCCTCGTCGTCACGGTCGAGGGGGCCCTGCGCTCCGCCAACCAGGGCTTCGAGGAGGCCGCCGCGACGCTCGGCGCGTCAAGGATGACGGTCTTCCGGCGGGTCACGGTCCCGCTCGTGGCGCCGTCTCTCGGGGCCGGCGCCGTGCTGTGCTGGGCGAGGGCGCTGGGGGAGTTCGGGGCGACGATCACGTTCGCCGGGAGCTATCCGGGCCGGACCCAGACGATGCCGATCGAGGTGTACTACGCCCTCGAGTCCGATCCCGATGCCGCCATCGTGCTCAGCCTGGTGCTTCTGCTGGTGTCCGTGATCGTGCTGGTTACGCTGCGTGACAAATGGCTGCGAGGCGGAACGACCCAGTGACGGCAACCGACGCGAGGCGACGCGCGGCGGCCTCAGCGTCGTCGGCGGCCGCGGCGTCGTCGCAGGCGTCGCCGGGGTCGGACGTCGGTGCGTCCGCTCCGGGTGTCGGCGACGGTCGGGGACTCGAGGTCGACGCGGAGGTCCGCCGGGGGGACTTCACCCTGCGCGTGGCGCTCACGGCCGCACCCGGGGAGGTCCTCGGCATACTCGGGCCGAACGGCTCCGGCAAGTCCACGCTGCTCAACACGGTGGCGGGGTTGATTCCTGTGTCCGGCGGCCAGATCCGGCTGGACGGCCGCGTCGTCGACGACGCCGCGAGCGGCGTCTTTGCCGAGGCTGCCGACCGCCCCGTCGGGTTCGTCTTCCAGAACTACCGGCTGTTTCCCCACCTGAGCGTGCTCGACAACGTCGCGTTCGGCCCCCGCGCGCGGGGAGTGAGCCGGCACGAGGCTCGAGCGACAGCGGAGGAGTGGCTGGCGCGGCTCGGGATCGCCGAGTTCGCGCCACGTCGGCCCTCGGACCTGTCGGGTGGGCAGGCGCAGCGCGTCGCGCTGGCGAGGGCGCTCGCCGGGGACCCGGCTCTGCTGCTGCTCGACGAGCCGCTGGCCGCGCTCGACGCGCGGACCCGGCTCGACGTCCAGACCGAGCTGAACCGCCACCTCTCCGAGTTCCCCGGGCCGTGTCTGCTCGTCACCCACGACCCGCTCGAAGCCCTCGTGCTCGCGAGCCGTCTGCTCGTCCTGGAGGACGGCCGGATCGTGCAGGAAGGCACGCCCGCGCAGGTCGCGCGGCGCCCAGCCACCGAGTACGTCGCCAAGCTCGTCGGCCTCAACCTCTATGCCGGCGAGGTGGACGGTCCCGCTGTGCGGCTGACGGGTGGAGGCACCTTCGTCGTGCCCGACCACGGGCAGCACGGGCACGTCCTCGTCGCGCTGCGCCCGTCGGCGGTGCTCGTCAGCACCGAACGCCCTCATACCAGTGCCCGGAACAGCTGGCCCGCAACGATCGTCGGGCTCACGCTGCTGACCGACCGCGTGCGGGTCGACCTCGACGGCGAGCCTGCGGCGATCGTCGACGTGACCCCCGCCGCGGTGGCCGAGCTCGGCCTGCAGGCTGGCCTCGAAGTGTGGCTCACGACGAAGGCGACCGACCTCGAGGTGTACAGCCAGCACGACGGCGGCGGACAGCGCTGAGGTCGCGCACGGCGCTGAGGTCCGGGACGGCGCTGAGGTCGCGGACGGCATACGGGCTCGGCACGACGTCTTCCGCGAGTGCTCGAGAACCCGTCTCGGACGCGCTCGCGCGCCAATAGAGTGCAAATGGCCTTCGAGGACGGGGTGGTGAGCATGACGGATGTGACTCTGGGCGTGACGGGTTCGACACCTGAGAGCGCGGGGATGTCTGCTGCGGAGGTCGCGGAGGAGTTCCAGCGGACGCGTGGGCAGCTGGAAGGACTGGTGGCCGCGCTGGCCAGCTCGGTCGACGGACGCCAGTTCACCTTCCACGCCTCACTGCAGAACCTGCAGCTGCAGACTGGCGGGTACGTCGTGCTCGAGGATGCCGGGAGCCGTCGGCTCGGGCAGGTGCTCACCCTCCAGTCGGACTACGCGAGCGCCAGCGACCTCGGCCTCGAAGTGCTCCGGGGCGGGGTGCGGATCAGGTTCGCGCGCGGCGAAGGCGTCGTCCTCGACGGGCCGGTCGAGCCGTTCCACGACGCGCGGGTCCGGCCGGCGGAGCCCGAGGAGGTGCGGGCGTGGCTGGCCCGTACCCAGCCTGACCGGTCGGCCTGCCGATCGGGGAGCTGCTGCTGGCGCCCGGGGTGCCGGCGACGCTCGACTCCGGCGGGTTCAACCGGCATACCTTCATGTGCGGTCAGTCGGGGTCCGGGAAGACCTACTCGCTGGGGCTCGTGCTCGAGCGACTTCTGCTCGACACCAGCCTCCGCATGGTCATCCTCGACCCCAACTCCGACTACGTCCGTCTCGGTGAGACCCGCGACGGCGCGGACGCTGAGCTGGCCGAGTCGTATGCCGCTGCCGCCAGGGACGTGGCCGTGTGGACGAACGACAAGAGCGCGCCACACCCTTTGGGCCTTCAGTTCATCGATGTCGACCCGGCCGCTCAGGCGGCGGTGTTCGGGCTGGACCCGATTCGTGACCGGGAGGAGTATGCCGCCTTGGCCGCGATTCTTGCGGTCAGCGAGAAAGGCCGTCCGATCATCAGCGGCCTCGATGCACTGGTGAGCTCCGAGAATCCCGACATTCGCCGGCTCGGGTTGCGAGCGGCGAACCTCGGCGTGCTCAACTGGTCCATCTGGAGCGGCGGGCAGAGCAGGTCCCTCGTCGACGAGCTCGAGGACCCGACGGCTCGCTGTCTTGTCGTCGACCTCGGTTCGCTCAACAGCCACCACGAGCAACGGCTCATTGCCGAGACGGTGCTGGGGACCTTGTGGCGCCACAGAGCGAAGCGCGAGCCGTGCCTGATCGTCATCGACGAGGCGCACAACGTGTGTCCGGCGCAGCCCTCTGATCCGGTGACCGCGATGGCCACGAACTACGCGACGCTGATCGCTGCGGAGGGGCGAAAGTTCGGGTTGTATCTGCTGACCTCGACGCAGCGGCCCCAGAAAGTGCATGACGAAGTGCTTTCGCAGTGCGACAACCTGCTTCTCATGCGAATGAACTCGGAGGCCGACCTCGTGCACCTGCGCGAGGTGTTCTCCTTTGTCCCGGAAGGGCTGATCCAGCGGGCCACGAGCTTCCGGCAAGGCGAGAGCCTCGTGGCAGGGAAGTTCGCCTCGCACCCGACCCTCGTCAGGTTTGGTCAGCGGCTGTCGCAAGAAGGCGGGGCCGACGTGCCTACTTCGTGGGCGGCCAGCCACCGCGCGTAAGCCGAGCACGGCGGGTGCTCCGGGGCTCGGCCGGGCTCTGCCGGGGCTCGGGGCGCCGTCCTGGGTGCCGCGGGGATCTCAGCGGCACCGAGGACGCCGCTTGGTCAGGGTGTAGCGCCGTCGAGCGCGGCTTTGGCCCCAGCCTTGGCTGCTGCCTCGATCTGCGCGACCGTGATGTCCGGCTGGGCCACCAGTGCCTCGAGAGCCGACTTGAGGCCGGCAACCTCGGCGAGCGCCTTCTCGGCGGTGTGCATCGCCTTGCCGGCCTTGACGTTGGCGTTGACGAGCCACGACTGAGCCGTGAACTGCGTCCCGTCGGTCGGCGACTGCATCTGGAACTCCCAGATTTCCTTCGGGGTTGGCATGTCTTCCTCCTCGATTCGTTTGATCTCGCCCTCAGCCCAGGTGATGCCTTCCTCCCAGGTGCGGCGAACGCGTGGTTTGCGATGCGGGTCGCGGCCCCCTTTGCCCGCTGCGCCAAGGCCGTTGAAACCGGCGGCCTGGGCTTCGACCTGGTAGCGCGCGGGTTCGTTGTGCTCGCACTTGTTGAGCACGCCATGCGTGTGGGTGGTGTCGAACGCCGGGCCTTTGAGCCTGATCCACGTCGCAGGTGCCCCCATTTCCCGGGCAACGGCGACGTGCTCGGGCTCTGTCTGGAAGATGTCGAACGCGCCGCCCCAGCGATGGGTGCAGGCCGACGCCGGGGCGTTACCGGTGAGCTGCAGGATGTCGATGTTCGACTTGATGAGGCCGCGGGCGAGCAGCAGCCTCTCGTAGACGGGGAGCCATTTGGCGAGGCAGGTGCACGCAGTCTCCCCCCTGAATGTCGTGAATCCCTCCTTGTCCGGAGTGGCCCTCGGGAAGCCGGGGCAATCGTCGTTTGCCATATGGCGCCTCCTCGTTGATCGTGTGTCAGTGACCGGGCACGGACGTGCCCGTCTCACCGACGGCGCCCACGTGGCTGGTGATACACCGTGGTCGCCGGGTGGCCAACGAGGAGATCGCGCAGCGGCGACTCGGGCAGCGAGATGTCGGGGCTCGGAGGTTCCTGACGCTTCGGCGGCTGCCGCTACTCGCGAAAATCCGCCGTCGCACTGGACATGCCGCTCTTGAAGATGCGGTTGAGGAGCGACATGACGGAGCCATGGTGCATCGTGAGCGTGAGACCGTCCGGGAAGCTCAGCTGAGTGGCGATCAGTCGGTCGCCGCGTGTCTTCTCCCGCCTCGTGACCTCGCCGTCCAGGTACGCGCGCACGCGACCAAGCTGCTCCCGCATCACTTCGCGGTCGTCCGGCTCCTCGTAGCCGAAGTCGGCATAGCTGATGCGGTCGCCGATGCTCAGGACGAAGGCGCCGGTCCCGGTGTCGAGCAGCTCGATCGACTCGGCCGGCTCGGACGTGGTGCGAGTGATGAGGACGTTGCCGTTGCGGGTGAGTGGCTCCAGCGTCCAGGCGTGGCTGTCTGGCGGCAGCAGCTCCGCCGCGATCGCGCGCACGACTCCAGAATCTATGGTGGTCTCCTATGCGCCGATCCTGGGTGTGGGGCTGGGCCAGGTTCGGGCTCGGCATCGGCCCATAAGCGCGGGGTGCCTTGCGATGCGCGTAGCCGCGCCAGCGCCGGTGCGCGGGGTCCCCAAGCGTGGGGCCTCGCGCTGGCCAGTGCCGCGACGTTCACCTGGACGCAGCATGGTCTGCGCGCCAGGAGAAAAGCAACAAATCCGGCGTTTCTGACTCTTCAGTCAAGCCGGCTGAGTCACGGATTTCACCGTTACGCTGCACCTTCCTCGCACCCTGCCTAATCTGGAAGGTGGGCACTTAGGTCGGCGGGGGCCGCCGAGTGTCGTGGTAGTTGCCGGAGCGTCGGGGACACCGTGCAGGTGGTCGGTCCGGCCTCGCTCCGAGTCCTGCCTGGAAGGGTTCGGCCCGGGGCCAGTTGTCAATATTGCGTTCCTTCAATCAGGAGCCATCATGCGTAGGAGCATCACCGCCCTCGCCTGCGCACTCGCCGCGTTCTTCGCAGTCGCGACGCCTGCATGGGCAGGGAGCCCGCACTTCATCAACTCCGCCACCGTCGTGACGGTCAGTGGCAGCACGCTGACTGTCTCAGGAAAGGAAGCTGGACTCGGTGACGAGTCACAGGTCCACGTGGTTCTCACAGCGACGGCGTTGTGCATCAACGGCGGCGGGAACCACCCGAAGGCCGTCAACAAGACATCCGTCGGGGCCGCAGCCGACTTCCCGGTCCAGAACGGCAAGGCCAACTTCTCGCTGAGCGTTACAGCGACCTTCCAACCGTCCTGCAACCCGCCGATGACGGTGGCGTTCACCGACATCAGCTTGACCGATACGACCAACGGCATCAGCCTCAACGTTCCGGGCACGTTCCCGTGACGGGACTGGCGCTGAGGTGACCATTCACACTGGCCCGGGCGATCCGCCCGGGCCAGCTTCATGCGCCTCTCGTGCCGTCAACTCTCCTCGCGCCTTGAGCCTCGAGCCTCGCGCATGGAGGCCAGCGTGGGCCGAGACATGGTCGGTTACGGCTCCACGGTGCGTCGCCGGTCCGCCGGCCCGGTCGTTGGTGCGCATCGGCATCGAGCCGGCCAAGGCGGGAGCCCTTCGGGTGCCCGACGGAATCCCTCTCACCCAGATGATCGACCCGACGGTGTGCTGCCCGATCCACATCAGCTGCATCACCCGTCATCCTGGACGACTGGGTCGCCAGTCACGCCGCCTGGTCATCGAACCCGTGCGTGTGCCCGGCGCCGCGCCGCACCCACGGCACCGCGCCGCAACCACGGCACCGCGCTGCACCCACGGCACCGCCGCGACCACCAGCGCATGCACCCGGCACGACACGCGCGGCTCATCGGCCTCGATCATCATCCGGACCGTGTCCGGATCCAACGCCCGCCACTGCCTCCGCCCGCGATGCGTCGACCAGACCAGCGTGCGCGTCGACGCGGTGCGGGTCGGTCGGCGTCATACACATCAGGACGTGCCCCCGGCAAGATTCGAACTTGCGACACCCGCTTTTAGGAGTCCGACCGGCGTCCAGCGGCTGGTCGGGACAGCCTGTGCCGCAATGATTTTCGCACTGCTCTATAAAAGTTGGCTTTGGCTCATGTCGACGTCGCGGGTACCTCCGAGGTACCTATCTGTCCTCCGCAGCGGTGGAGGTTGGCGCGGCGTGCGCTGGAGCTCGTCCGTCGGAATCGATGCGCGCACGAACACGCTTCTGAATGGCCAGGCCGAGTTTCCCAACGTGAATGGGGTGACCACCCACACGAGCAACCGAAGGTCCGCGTTGTCGATGTGGGCTGCGACCTGCGAAGCCAAGGCGACGCTGCCGAGCACGAGGACGATCCAGCCGGGCACAATGAGCAACCACGTCATCAGTCGACGGTTCTCCGCGGTCACGGTCGCAGAGTACAGGCCCGGCCCGTAGCCGGCTCGGTATCTGTTCTGCCGGGTCCAGCCCGCGCGGACTGTCGCTTGGGCACAAAGAGACACCGAACCGATAGCGGAGCAGTACAGCACGCCGGAGTGGCCGAGTCCAGGGTGGCCGGAGGCCATCGCGTCAGCGACGCCGCAGGCGCTCTTGACGCGGTCCGGAGGCGTGCCGGCAGTGAAGCGTCGGGTCGGCGGCTCGAGGCTCGTTGGCAGAGGGAAAGGCCACCACGCGATCGCTCCATGTTGACAGATCGAGCTTGGCGCTCCACGTGCAGAAAGGGATGCTGTTCGGTGATGGCCTCAAGAGGCTATGTTCGTTTGTGGCTCTGGAATGCAATGAGTACGTGCGAACTGCTTGCTTCGTTCCTGTCCCCAGGACTTAAACAGGTCTTCGGTCGGGCGATGTTGGGCAAAGTCGTCGGCCCACTCCGAGAAGTTCTTCAGGGGGCGCCGGGCTGGCGTGTCTTCAAAGCACAGGGCAAGATGCCACCAGCCCGCGTGTCGTCCGATCAGGGCCGCTGCCAGGGTGTCGTCCAGACTTCCCCGTTCCCGTGCAGCTTCGACGCGCTCGAAATATCGGAGCAGCGCGGCCCGGTCGGCGCCGAGGCCCTTCGCCCGGATCTCCTCTCGCGCCCTGGCCCCATAGGGCTCGCCATTCTTCCGAACGAGGTCCAGGAGGGCTCTCCGGCTGGCTCCAACCTGACCCGTAACGAGCTCACGATGCAAGGCGAGAACGCGATCGACGCGTCTGTCATGAGAGTCATGGCGGTAGGTGATCAGAGCAACCACCAAGGTGATTGCGACGACAATGGTTTGTACCGCGGTGGCATACCCGCCGTACTGCTGACCGTCGAGGAACGGGGCCGCGAGTACCAAGGCAAGCGGAACAAGTACGAGCGCCGCGGCGAGACTTGTGCGCATCTGGCGTCGACCCCAAGGCTCCATGGCTGCACTGTAGATGGTGGGGCGACCTTGAGTAGTCACTTTTGAACAGAACGCGGCCCGTGAAGTACGCGTCCTCCGCCTTCGGTCACCGGCTGCACGCGAGGCGGCGCATTCTGTCGCCAATCGGGGTTGCGTCGGTAAACGCGCGGGGTGCGGTGGGGTGCGCGTAGGCGCGCCAGCGCCGGAGCGCGGGGTCCCCCATCGCGGGGGTCCCGCGCTTCTTCGCGCCGCAGGCGCGTTTGAGCCAGTACAGAAAGTGCTCACGGGGCCGGGAGACACGGGAGTAACGGGAGACAGGGAAAGGCAGACAGGGAACGGGAGACAGGCACAGGGAGACAGGGCGACAACGGGGGGCTAACGCAGAGCGACGAAGCCACTGCGCGCGGGTCGGCTCCGGCTGCCTCGGGATGTGTAGGACGTCGGAGGGCCCTGTGTCGCCCAAGCGCGCGTCATCGACCAAGGCCCGGCAGGCGTTCGACGTCTTGCGGGGTACTCGAGTCACCGATCGCATGGCAGCACGCCCATGCAGCTCCGGGTGGCATCGTGGACGCTGACGGAGAGTCCTTGCCCTTTCCGCGAGTCCGTCGCCGAATCCCTTCCGTGAAGGTTAGTATCTTGTCGCAATGGCGACGCATGAGCAGGTGGTCCAGTGGGCGCGCGAGCAGGCCGACCTCGTGCAGTCAGATATGCGCTTCCTCCCCTCGGAAGGCGGATACGGTGGCTTCTGGACTATGGAGGACGGCCAACTCAAGGGGCGCATGATGGCCCGCGTGGCTTCGGCCCTTGAGTTCATCCGGCAATACGCAGGTGCCGAGTCGGAATGGATGGCGCGGGCTCGTATCGCCTGGGAAAGCCAGGCGGACCGGGCCTCTCTTGAATCGGGCGCGCAGGCAATCGGCGAAATCCTACGCGTTTGGGCGGAGCAAATCGAGCAGGGCTCTGTTCAGCTGCCAGCGGATACAGGTCAAGGGCTCCGCTCGGTGGCCAGTTCCGACATCATGGAACAAGTTCGCACACTGAATTCGGACAAAGCCGTTCACCCGGCCGCATCGATCGTCCTCGCTGGTGCAGCACTGGAAACCGCCCTCAGAGGCGCGGTCGAGCAACTGGAGCTCGACGTGAGGGAAAGACCCGGGATCGCAGCCTATGGAAGGGCGCTACGCACGGCGAACGTCATCACGAAGCAAGACATGAAGGACGTCGACCAAATGGCCGGTTTACGAAATGACGCGGCCCATGGTGATTTCGACCGTCTCAGCCCTGAGCGTGCGGGTCTTATGGAGCAACAGGTCAACCTGTTCCTCGCCCACCTGAGCGAGCGGATGGCAGACGCGAACCCGTCCAACGGGGTCGGCTAGAGGTTTTCGGGAGGCTCTGGGGGACGTGACTTCGCATACGCCCACGGGCGTCGGGTCTGCCAGCTAGGGCTGGCAGATGTCGAGCTTCAGCTGTGCGTGAATGGACGGCTTCCGGGCTGGCTCGCATCCCTGTTTCGGCTGCGGGTGCGGCCTCAGAGTCCGGCGGTGCCTTGGTCCGCGCCCCTTGAAGCTCCCCCGCGCCCGTGCCCTCTTTGGCCGGTTCCTCCCAACACCGCAGCCAGTTCACGGTACCCTCCGCTGCGTGGGAGGCCAGCAGGGGGGAAGTCGTGAGCATTGAGGGCGTACAACCGAGGACGGGCAGGCTCGCCCGCGCTGTGTTGCAGGTCTACCAGTTTGGACCCGTCATGTCGGCACAAGCGCGGGCAAGATTGAATGAAGTCATCCATGCGGGAAAGTGCATGGACTACGCGGAGAGACTTCGCGCGCACACGGATCACAGCGTGACGGGAGCGTTGGCTGAGCAGTACGCCAGTGCCTTGGGGATCGGAAAGTTTGACCTGCGGACGAGCGTGCTGCCGATCCTTAAGGCCGCGGGCGTTATTGACTATCGTGAAGAAGGTGGTCAGCTTGTAAGTGTCGAAGAGTATGTCTCGCTAGCCGCACCATTCCTCGAGCAGGTCGAGAATGTTCTTGAAAAATGCTCGCCATCCGACGAGCAATGGGCGGCCCTCACAAGTGTCCAACTTGGGACGCTGGCACCGCTGGCTCGCCGAGACCATGTTCACAAAATCGCCTCGGAATTTGCAGATCAAATTGCACAGAACGGTGCGACATTAGCCCTTGCATCTGGGGTTCTCAGGCGCGCTAGGTCGTCCGCGCTAAATGAGGATGTCCTTTACAACCCAGCGGTGTGGGGTACTGAAGCTGTAAACATCGCACAATTCCTGCGCGGCCTGCCGGGAGGAGAGCGTGATGCACTGTTGTCCGTCGTGGAATCGACGTCCGCACGACGAGGTCTAGCACTGCCCTCGGCCGCCATACCTGAGAACATTTTGCGCGGCGCGCGTCGTGTTGGCCTTGTTCAGGCGGCGACGGTACGTTCCACGTCGGGCGGCGTGGCTTCTCAGACGTACCTCTTCCCGGCTCTAAACGTCGTGGAGGATGCTGCACGAGGCGTAACCGAGGCGCTACACGAGCGCAAACTTGTTGCGGCTCACTTCATGTTCGGTCACGAACGTGCGCTGGCAGGCCGCGGACGGATTTCTAGTCCGGTGATTTTGGTGGAAAAGCTGCTGGAGCGGGGTCGTGTAGGTCCGGCAAGCAATATCGGCACCGACTATCATCTGCTTGAAGCGGCCGGTATAGTCGCCGTCGATCCTGGCGTTGACCGGCCATTTCTGAGGCTGGTCAAGGAGGACATAGTCGCGGACGCCCTTGGCTGGTTGCGTCAGATCTATGGGAACGGTGCAGAGGCCGACAGCCGCGGTGTCGTGGTGACATCCGGCCCTGGCGTGTTTGTCAGTCCAGAGCGTGATCAGTCCAGCTTGGCGGATGATGGTGCAGCCAACGAGATCGCCGATGCGGCGATACTGTCCCTTCGCGAGGAGATCGCTCGGGTGCAGCGAGGAGAACGAGCGTGAGTGATGCGGAAGGTTCCAGCGTGACAGACGAATCGGAGCCGCAGCTGCCTCTCGAGGATGCGGATACGTCAGACGGAGCGGGGGGCGAGACGCCTAGTGAGGGTGGTGAGCCTGCGCCCACGGGATCGGTCGAGGAGTCCACGAGGCAGCCCGAAGTGGATCAAGCGATCCCGCCTGCGAGTGAGGCAGTACCCTCGCGGACGCCTCCGAGAGACCAGCCTCGCGACCGGGGAAGACTGGCATCCAGGTCAAGTGGCCGGGGCACGGCCTCCAGGTCTCGCCGTCAAGGACCGCCAAGACTTACAGATGGCGAGATCCTGGAGGTTCGTGTAGCAAACACCTGGTACGTTGAAGGCTACTTTGTTCGACGTGCCGTGAGCCTGATGCACGCTGACTTAGGCGAACTCACAGAAGTCACGGACCTCGATCTCATCGCCGTTCATTTTGATGGAGCTTGTCGTACGGTCACGGCAATCGGCGAAAGCAAGAGCGGAAGCGGTAAGAGTGCGCCGGCGGCACTGGATAGAGTCGTGTGGCTCCGAGGACTAATGGAGCTCGTGAAAGCTGAGCGTTCAGAACTGACACTGGCGACTTCTCCTTCTGGCCGATCCCGCAAAGTCGCGGCCGGCCTGGGTGTCCATATTCAGGGTGTGTCCGAGCTTGCGAAGCGGGAAAAGGCTGCGGGCGTCGAGAGGTTACAGGGGAGAGGGCCTCACTCGGAGGCGAATGCCCTGCTGGCGAAGAGGGCTAGGCAGGTGGCGTCGAACGATGTCGAACTTCTTCGCCTTAGCAAACTCCTAACGAGCGATGAGGCGTGGTTGGGAGATGCCTGGCTGTGCATCAAAAGACAACTGACGATACTTCGGCGCCTCTCCGCTCGTTATGCGCCCCAAATCGCCGACGACGAACAGTTTTGCATTCGCTGGCTGCTCGCAGAGGCACTGGTGGCGTTCACATACAACACCGTGCGACTAGCTTGGGTTGCCCTTAGGTACGAGGGTGCGGCTCTAGTCGAGGAAGTCAGCGACAGGCTGTCAGAGGGAGTGGTTCCTCTTCATGAGATGCGGCACATGTCTGACGCGATCGATAGATATATCACGGACATGCTGGCGCGTGCAGGTGCCCAACGCGGATCTATCGTGCAATCGCTAGGTGCATTCTCGCCAACTCCTCCGACTTGGAGTGAGCCATACGCTGAGTTGCTGCGACGGCTGGCGACGGGTATCCCTCACGCGCGGGACCTACCTCGATACACCGATCTCATTGCTAGTGAGCGCTTGTTGAACGGGCGCCCCGAAACGGACGAGATGCTGAATGTCCTGAAGTTCCATGACCCTGATGCTGTTCGATATGCGAATCGGCTGGCGCTGACGTTCTTGAGAGGCCAGGGGGCCATTCCAGAGCAAGTCGCAACAGATCTCGCATAACCTGGATCGCGGGCCATCACGTCCATTGGTCTGTCCGCTTTCGCTCCGAGCGGATGGCTTCCGTCGCGCACCCCGATCGGGGGATAATGGTGCGCCTTCGGCGGCGCAGCGGATTTAGCACTTCAAGGTCTCGTCGGTCGACCGCGCGTCTGGTGCAGGCGGGGCTCCGATCGGGGCCGCCCGGACTGCTGATCGACACACGCCACGTGACTACGGCAAGGCCAGACTTGCGCCCGGTTCGTCAGCGCCGGTGGCAAAGGGCTGCCCGAGTTCGGTCGTTCTGCCCCCTCCGGGTCGCTATGAGGCGTATGGTCCATGGACTGTGCCAAGTTGCGGGGAGGAAGCATGACGCAGGTTGCGGTGGCTGTGGGTCGAGAGCACATAATCAAGCTCATCAAGCCGACCCGGCCGTTCAATGCACTGCTTGAGTTGGTGTCAAATGCGCTCGACGCTGACGCGTCGAACGTCACCATTTCTATGTACAGGTCGCATCTGGGCGGAGTGCACCGAGTCCGCGTGGCCGATGATGGAACGGGCATTTCTCATGTCAGGTTGAAGACTCTCTTTGGCCAGCTCGGTGGGTCGTGGAAGACTGCTGGCACCCGGGAGACTGATTCTGGTAGACAGCTATTGGGACGCGAGGGTCAGGGCCGGTTCAGGGCGTACGCGCTTGGCCACAAGGTGACGTGGACAACTGTTGTCGACGATCCCACCGGTCGGGTGAAGTTTTCAGTGGTTGGTTCGTCGGACGCTCCAGAGACGTTTGAGGTGTCGGATCCCCAGCCGTCCGAAGAGGCAACGGGATGTGTTGTTGAATGCTTCGCCGGCGATGCCTCCATGGGAAGCCTCCTACTAGACGACGTTCGCGAACGCCTTGCCAATCGGTACGCTGGGTATCTTTTCAAGCACAGAGCCGTAAAGATCATCTTCGAAGGTGAGCCACTCGACCTCGCAGACGACTGTGCCATCGAGCAGCGGGTCGACCACGAGCTTCACATTCCTGGGGAGTCCCATCCGGTATCGGTCGAGATTGTCGAATGGCGCAAGAAGAGGCCTCGGGCGATGATTCTCTTTGGAGCCGATCCACGAACACCACTCGCAGAGATTAGCCCTGGGATCCTTGTCCCAGGATTCCATTTCAGTGTCGCGGTGACGTCCCCGGCCTTCGACGATGAGGACGCCACCCTCGCGGATATGGGTCATGAGCGATTCCAGCCGATCATTGATGCGGTTCGAGCGGACTTGCGGGCCTACTTCCAGCAGCGTCAGGACAAGAAGACTCGCGAGCTGGTGGAGAACTGGAAGGCGGCGGACGTCTATCCCTATCGGAATGAGCCCACTGACGACATCGAGGCGGCTTCTCGTGAGCTTTTCAACGTCGTCGCAGTCACGGCATCCATTGGGATTGCTGAAGATGTCGCTTCGCAAAAGCTGTCCCTGCGGCTGCTAAAGGAGGCGCTGGAGACAGCGCCAAGTAACTTGCGCCGGGTGCTTTCCGACGTGCTCGAGCTTCCCCCAAGCGATGTTGACGACTTGGCTGCCGTCCTAGAGCAGACCTCATTGTCTTCAATAATCTCCACATCACGGACGATTTCGGATCGACTGACTTTTCTGCGGAGTCTCGATGTTCTGCTCTTCGATCAAGCAATCAAGAAGTCCGTTTTGGAGCGCAGTCAACTCCATAGGATGTTGGCGGCAGAACCTTGGGTCTTCGGGGAGCAGTATGCCCTGGCCGTTGACGATAAAGGGATCGTTGAGGTGCTGAGACGCCACCTATCACACCTGGGGCGGAGCACGGCGAACCTGGCGCACGTTGAGCTGGAGGATCGCAAGACCGCGATCGTTGATCTAATGCTCACGAAGACGGTCGAGGACAGTCAGAAGCAAAGGCATCTCGTGGTTGAACTCAAGCGCCCAGATTGCACAATTGGATATGATGAGCGTCAACAGATTGAGTCGTATGCCATGGCAGTTGCAAATGACGAGCGGTTCCGGGATGCAAATACGGGATGGGATTTTGTGCTAGTGGCAAACAGGGTCGGACGAGATATTGCTAAATTGGCTACGAAGCGAAACCAACCGCCTGGCTTAATCCACGACGATCCGGATATGGATTTGCGCATCTGGATCCGCCATTGGGGCGGCATTCTAGAAGATCGTAGGAGGGCATTACATTTCGCGAAGGCGCAGCTTGATCTGGATCCGGGGAAGGAGGAGGCACTGGATGCGCTTCGGCAACGGTATCCACAGTTTCTGCCAGACTCGGCAATGTAGCCACGCTTCCTGACTGTCCTCGCCGTGTCGCGCTCGGTTCGCACAGCGGCACGGGTTCGGACCACGCTCCGCGGGCTGTTCCGGTACGCCGTCCGCACCCGCCGTCTCCGAAAGTCACCCGCCGAGGAAGTCCCGCTGCCGCACCCCGACTCGAGGACAGGCAAGGTGGTCGAGGTAGACCCGTTCCCGCTAGAGGTCCTGCTCGCGGTGGTCGAGAAGCAGCGCGAGACGGCGGGCCGGTATGCCGAGGTCACGCTGGTCCTGGCGCTGACCGGGGTTCGGTTCGGCGAGCTGCGCGGCTTGCGGGTCCGGGACGTCGTGGCGGTGCCGTATCCGGGACTGGTGGTCAAGAGGTCGATCCCGCAGTCGGGCAGGACAGGCGCCGTCATCGAGCGGGCGACCACCAAGAGCGGTCGGTCCCGGCTCGTTCCGCTGACTGAGCGGGTTCGTCCAGTTGTCGAGTCCTGGGCCAAGGATCGGGACCCTGACGACCTGCTCTTTTCGGCTCCGGAGGGTGGCTACCTCCACGCGCAGAACTGGCGTCGGGTGGTGCGCTGGACGACCACCAGCCTGGGCCGGCGTCCGCACGATCTGCGGCATACGGCGGCCAGCCTGTGGATCGCGGCAGGCGTCGACATCAAGACGGTGTCGGCATGGCTCGGCCACTCGACCGCGAAACTCACCCTCGACACCTACGGCCACCTCATGGGCACCGACGCTGACCGGGCGGCTCTGGATCGGGTGAACAAGGCACTCGGGCACCCCACGGGCACCCGGCAGGAAACCGAGCCCCAAAAGGACCTGGACGGCGAGGCCGAAAGTGGCCGGTGACCTGCGGAAACGGCGTGGTGCCCCCGGCAGGATTCGAACCTGCGACACCCGCTTTAGGAGAGCGGTGCTCTATCCCCTGAGCTACGAGGGCGGGACAGCATCGGCCATTGTGTCAGGTGACTCGGCCAGCGTCCGAATCGCCCCGCAGGGTCGGACCGGCCGCGACGTACGCTGAACCACAGGGACAACGACAAGGAGTCGCCATGAGCGGGTGGGACGGGCTGATCGAGGTCTTCCAGCCTGGGCACAAGCACCTGGTCGAGGAGATGGAGACCAAGCGCATCGAGGCGCAGATCCCGGGGTCGGAGGCCGACCCGAACAAGACCTACGTCGACCTCGACCGTGGCGTAGTCCACCTGGTTCTGCCCCCGGAGCGCTTCGGCGCCGCATGGTCAGCGGACCCAACCGAGAACGAGCCGGACCCCGACCGCTGAGGCGGCGCCCCGGCATACCGTTGGTTGAAGGTGAAGAGTCGCCGCATCCGGCGACGGAACACCAGCCTCAGGCGGCGCGCCGCAGGCGTAGCACCGGGAGGGTGCGTGTCGTCTTCTTCTGGTAGTCGCCGAAGCCAGGCCGTTCGGCGACGATCCGCTCCCACTGTTCGGTCCGCTCCGCGCCGGCGAGCTCGGTCGCCTCGACGGTGAAGGTCTCGGTCCCCACCTCGACGTCGAACCGGGGATGGGCCTTGACGTTGTGGTACCAGTCCGGGCTCGTCGGCGCGCCACCCTTGGACGCCACGATGAGCATCGCCCCGTCGTCCTCCGGGAAGTAGACCAGCGGCGACACGCGCACGGTGCCGGTCCTCGCGCCGATGTGATGGATGAGGATCATCGGGGCGCCCTCGAAGTAGCCCCCGACTTTGCCGCTGTTCTCGCGGAACTCGCTGATCACGTGGTCGTTCCAACCGCTCATACCGGTGGCAACCCACCCAACCCCTCGCCCATTCCACGCGCGCCGCCGACTCGCGCAAGTCCGCCGCGCCGATGTCGGACCCAGCGCCTAGTCTCGGGACACGCCCGACAAACGGTACGAAGGGAAGTCCAGGTGGACGCGGGATCTTGGATCGCGATCGTCACGGTGCTCGTGACCCAGGGCGTCGTGCTGTTCGGCCTGCGCGGCACCGAGGCCCGCTGGCGGCGCGAGGAGACGATGCGGCTGCTCCGCTGGGCCGCCGAGCTCGCGATCGGCCGGTCCGACAAGCCCGACGAGGCCAGCAACCTCGCCGGACTGCAGATCCTCGACGCCCTGCAGAGCTCGCCGCTGCTGCAGAAGGAGGACCAGAGGTTCATCTCCGCCGTGCTCGAGGCGATCGTCGACCAGGCGGTCGTCGAGGACGACGAAGGCGAGCAGATCGTCGCCGAGCCACCGGCATACACTGGACATGGCGAGGGGAGCGGCATATGAGTGAGAAGCCTGGTCGGCACCGCAACGGCACCGGGCGCTACGTCGTCAAGTCGGCCACACGAGCACAGATCAAGGCCGCACAGATGCTCGTCGCCCGCGAGGAGATGGGGCTGTCCAGCCCCAGCGACAAGGCGCGTGTCCTCGCCGAGGCCGAGCCGAGCGAGCCCGGCGCCGACGCCACCTGAGCGACTGACGTATGCCGCGGGCTGGCCCCCGGGCGGCGCCGCGCGCCGCATCGCCCGGTCCACTGCGGGGGCACCAAGGTTCGTTAGCCTTCTGGAATGACGGAAGCCCCCCGGACCGACCCTGCCCTCCCGGCCGAGTCGACCACGGGCGATCCGCGGGCCGACCGCGTCGCCGCGGCGGTGAAGGTCTGGCAGCGCACCCTCGTCGACCTCGGTGGACGCAACACCCTCCTGTGGTACCGCGACCTCCCGTCCGGGACGCTCGACCTCACCACGGCGCACCCCGGCGGCGTCTCGATGCTCCTCGCCGGACGCCAGACGCGCCTGTCCGACCTGGTCCGTGAGCCCCAGGCGCTGGCCGAAGCCCGTCGGCGCGCCCGCGCGATCCGGGCCAAGGCTCTCGAGCTGCGTGAGGAGCGCGGCATCGCCGCCGCCTTCATCTCGATCGGCATGGCCACCTGGTCCGTCCCCCGTGCCGCCCGGCCCCCGGCCGCGCCGGTGCTGCTGCGGCCCTGCGTGCTCAAGCCGACCGGGGCCGCCCAGGACGACTTCATCATCGACCTCGGTCCCGAGGTCGAGTTCAACCCCGTCCTGCGCGAGTACCTCAGGTCCGAACAGGGCATCGAGATCGACGGCGACGCGCTGGCCGACCTCGCGACCGTCGGCAACTCCTTCGACCCCTATCCCGCGTATGCCGCTCTCGGACACGAGTGCGAACGCGTCGCCGACTTCGCGATCGCGCCGCGCCTCGTGCTCGGGACGTTCTCGTACGCCAAGCTGCCGATGGTGGCCGACCTTGCGCTGCAAGGAGACTCGCTGGCCAACCACGATGTCGTCGCCTCACTGGCCGGCGACGCGTCAGCCCTCGCGGCGGTCCGGCTGCGGCTCCCGGAGGGCGAGCCAGACGCCGACCCGGAGCACGAGTACCTCGTGCTCGACGCCGACTCGTCGCAGCAGGCCGCCATCGACGCCGTCCGCGCAGGCGCGCACCTCGTCATCAAGGGGCCCCCGGGCACCGGCAAGTCCCAGACCATCGCCAACCTCATCGCCGCACTCGCGGCCGAGGGCAAGTCGACGCTCTTCGTCGCCGAGAAACGCGCCGCCATCGACGCGGTCGTCGGCCGGCTCGACCGCCTCGGCCTCGGCGACCTGGTCCTCGACGCGTACGACGGCCCCACCAACAAGCGCGCCACCGCCCAGCAGTTCGCGCGATCGCTCGATGCTGCAGTCGACAACACCGTCGCGCCGCACGACGCCACCACGGCGACTCTCGAGGAGAGTCGTGCGCGACTTCAGGGACACATCAAGGCACTGCACGGCATACGCGACCCGTGGGGGGTGTCCGCCCACCAGGCCCAGGAGGCGCTCGTCGACCTCGGCACGCGCAAGCCTCCGCCGATGTCGCACGTCCGCCTGGGCAGTGGCGACCTCGCCGGGCTCAGCCGGGCCCGTGCGGTCGAGCTCGGCAGGCGGCTGCGCGACGCGGCGGGGCTCGGCGCCTGGAGCCAGGACGGCGACGACCCCTGGTTCGGCGCCCGCATCCTCACTCCCGACGAGGCCGCCCGCGCACTTGACATCACGACGCGACACGGCAGCACCGGCCTCGAAGACGTCGGGCGGCGCCTCAACGAGATCCTCGCGGAATCCCGTGTCCCCGAGACACATTCGCTCACAGAGTGGCAGACAGCCTTCGAGACCATGTCGAAGGTGAGCGAGACGCTCGAAGTGTTCCGGCCCGAGGTCTTCGACATCCCACTCAATGAGCACATCGCCGCCACCTCGACGCGCGACTGGCGCGAGGCCCGCGGCGTCGAGATGGGCTGGCTCGACCGCTGGCGGATCCGGCGGCAGACCCGCCGGCTGCTGCGCCCCGGACGCCCACCCGCCAACCTCCACGACGAGCTGGTCGCCGCGAGCGAGCAACGCCAGCAGTGGTACGCCCTCGTCGGCGGCGGTGGCCGGCCCGAGATCTCACCCCGTCTCGACGAGGGCCTCACCCTGCTCGCCGGCATCACCGGCGACCTCGAGTGGCTCGACGTCCGGCTGCAGCGGGCACCGGGCACCCCCGGGCTGGCCGCGATGCCGCTCGACCAGCTGCGTGGCACCCTCGCCATGCTCGCGAGCCGGCCTGAGCGCATCGCCGTACTCCCGCAGGTGACCAACACTCTCGACGAGCTCCGCGCCGCTGGGCTCGGCCCCCTCATCGACGACCTCGCCCGACGCGGCATACCGCCCGAGCAGGTCACGGCGGAGGTCGACCACGTCTGGTGGGCGTCGCTGACCCAGGAGATCACGGTCCGCGACCCGGCGTACGGCGCCCACCATGGCGCCGGCCTGCGACGCTACGTCGGCGAGTTCGTCGACGCCGACCGGGCCCACCAGGCCGCGACCGTCGAGCGGGTGAGGTGGGCCGTCGCGCGCAACATCAGGGAGGTGCTCGCCGACAACCCCGCCCAGGAGGCACTGGTCCGCGCCGAAGCGGGCAAGGCCCGCCGCCACAAGCCGCTGCGTGACCTCATGCCGCAGGCCTCCACTGCGCTGACGGCGATCAAGCCGTGCTGGGCGATGAGCCCCCTCGTCGTCGCCTCGACCCTGCCGCCTGGGCGCTGGTTCGACGTCGTCATCTTCGACGAGGCCTCGCAGGTGCAACCCGCCCAGGCGATCTCGGCGATCTCGCGGGCCCGACAGGTCGTCGTCTCCGGGGACGAGCGGCAGCTCCCGCCGACGAACTTCTTCACCGTCGTGTCGGACGACGAGTACGCCGTCTCGGCCGGCTCGGACGAGACCCTCACCGAGGGCTTCGAGTCGGTCCTCGACGTGCTCGCCGCTGCGCTGCCCACCCGGAACCTCTCGTGGCACTACCGCAGCCGAGACGAGCGGCTCATCGCCTTCGCGAACCGCACGATGTACGAAGACCGCCTGACCACCTTCCCCGGCACATCGATCGAGTCGTCCGTGACGTTCGAGCCCGTCGACGGACAGGCGGAGGTGCAGCCGGGCGTCGACACCATCGAGACGACAGAGACCGAGGTTGCGCGGGTCGTCGAGCTCGTCCTGCAGCACGCACGGACGCGGCCGAACGAGTCGCTCGGCGTCATCGCCCTCGGCATCCGGCACGCCCAGCGGCTCGACGACGCGGTCACCGACGCGCTGCGCGATGCGCCGGAGCTGGCCGACTTCTTCGACGACGACCGTGAGGAGCGCTTCTTCGTCAAGAACCTCGAGCGGGTCCAGGGCGACGAGCGCGACGCGATCATCCTGTCGATCGGCTACGGCAAGACCCCGCACGGCAGGGTGCTCCACCGCTTCGGCCCCCTCAACATCGACGGTGGCGAGCGGCGCCTCAACGTCGCCATCACCCGAGCGCGTGTCCGCATGACCGTCGTGTCCGCGCTGCGCGCCGCCGACCTCGACCCCTCCCGGCTCAAGGCCCGGGGGGCGCTCATGCTTCGCGACTACCTCCGGTATGCGGAGGCCCGCGGCGGTACCGGCGACGAAGGCACGCTGTCCGCTGCCGCGCCCACGACGGCCGACCCGATCCGCCGCGACCTCGCCGAGCGGCTCCGCCGCGAAGGGCTGACCGTCCACGAGGACTTCGGCTCGGCTCACCACCGCATCGACCTTGCCATCGAGGACCCCTACCACCGCGGCCGCGCGCTCGTTGCCGTCGAGACCGACGGAGTACGGTATGCCGCCCTGCGCAGCACGCGCGACCGTGACCGCCTGCGCCCCGAGCAGCTCGCCCGGCTCGGTTGGACGCACGAGCGGGTCTGGACCACGGACCTGTTCCGGGACCCGGCCCGCGAGATGTCGCGGCTGCTGAACCTCGCGCGCGCGGCGATGCCCCCACCGGCCGAGCCGATCGAGCCGGTCGAGCCGGTCGAGCCGGTCGAGCCGGTCGAGCCGGTCGAGCGGGTCATGGCCAACGCGGGGACGGATGCCGCCGGCTTGCCCGCGAAGGTGAACGGAAGCGTGCGACCCGACCCGTCACGTGACTCCGTCGATCCCGACAACCCAGCCGCACCCACCGAGCCCGCGCGCCGAAAGCGGCGTCGGGTCTTCCGCAAGGGCACCGGCGCCGCGGGTGAGGCCGAGGCAGAGGCGCTGCAGGCGCGGAGGTCGGCCGGGCGCAGCCGCGACGACACCGAGACGGGCTGGAGCGAGTCCGCCGGCTCCGACCACGAGCGGGACCGCTGGCTTCAGGAGCAGCGCCCACCGCACTACGAGTGAGCTCCTCGGTCGCCCGTGCGGCGGCTCGCTTCGGCTGACCCCGTCGGATGGAATGCCGTTCGGGTGTGGGGCGTTGATGGCGGCATGAACATGACGACCCCCTTTGAGCTGCGCCTCTCGTGGGCGCAGGGCCTCTTCGAGCGCGGCGACCACCTCGCCGCTGCGACGGCGCTGGCCGAGCTCGTCGACGAGGTGGAGTCGCCCGGCACGGACACCGTCCAGCAGGGCGACTCGCTGCTGCACGCCACGACCGACCTGCGCCTGCTGCTCGCCCGTGCCTACTTCCACTCGGCCCAGCTGGGCCGAGCCGAGTCCACTCTGCGCCGGATCGTGGAGGAGTCTCCGGCCGACGCCTACGCGCACCTGCTGCTCGGGCGAACCTTGCAGCGGGCCGGCCGGCACTCCGAGGCCGCGCAGCCCCTGGCGCTCGCCGAGATCCTCGGTGGCTACGAGCGCCCCGACGCCTACGGCGCCCCCACCGGCACCGAGGTTGAGGAGACGGCCCCGCGGGCCTGACCGCGCATCACGACGTGGCCACTCGACGTGCAGAAGCACATCGAGTGGCCACTTTCATCCGGATCGGCGCCTGGAATGGCGCTGGGGCTGGTGTGGCTGCGCGCTCACTCGACCTGAGCGGGTCCGCGCGGGGTGGCGCGCAGCGCGTCGCGGATCTCGGTGAGCAGGAGGATCTCCTCGGACGGAGCCGCAGGCTCCGGCTCCTCACCGCGCTTGCGCATCTCGGCGAGCTTGTTCACGGGCAGGATGATGACGAAGTAGATGGCTGCGGCGACGCAGATGAAGGTGAAGGCCGCCGAGAGGATGAGGCCGATCGAGAATTTCGAGCCGTTGATCGTGAACTGCCAGAGCTGATCCAGCTGGGGCTTGCCGAAGATCGCGGCGATGAGCGGGTTGATCAAGCCGTCGACGATCGCGTTGATCAGCTTGGTGAACGCTGCGCCGATGACCACCGCGACCGCGAGGTCGATGACGTTCCCGCGCATCAGGAAGTCCTTGAAGCCCTTGATCATGAAGGTCCCTTTCTGTGCACACCCGTAACCCGGGTGTGGCAGCGGCGCCCGCGACGCGCCTTCGCGCCCGATCGCACATGCCGACTGGTCTGTGTGCTTCTGACTGCGTCCCGTGTGCACGAGGTGCACGACCGTGACCCGTAGTGCGTCACTTGCGGTTGCGTCGAGCCTACTGGGATCCAGTTGCCGAATGCCGGATCGCGACGACGAAGATCTGGCCCGCCTCGAGGGCGCTCAGACTTCGGGCCACATCACCCGCGGCCTGTGGCGTCAGGGCCAGGGTGACCTGCGGCGGCGCGGAGCGTCCGAGACCGGAGCCGTCGGTGCCGCCGCGGACAGCGAGCACGACGGCGTCGCTCGCAGCGAGCCGGCCGGAGCCAGTGGCGAACAGGTCGACGCGGCTCCCAGGCTGAACTCCAACGCCCTCGACATCGAGGACGGGGACGCTCATGGCCACGCGGTCGTCGGGCTGGTCGGCGAGGATGCCGCTGCCGATGAGCCGCGCCCGCGTCACGACCTCCCGCGCGGCCAGCGGGCTCGCTGCCGTGCGACCGACGACGTCGGCGACCGTCGAGAACGCGGCATCGGGACGCTGGCCGTCAGGTCGAGGGACCACAGAGACGTCGTCGGCGCCGACGACCACGCCGGCGGCGACGTCATGGACCATCACCACGGTGGGCACCCCGGCACCGCCGGCCGCGCGTGGTGACAGGGCGTTCAGCGCGACGAACCCGGCTACCGCGGCAAGTGCCGCGGCTATCGACCGCCGAGCCCGGGCCCGCCGGGCGGCGCGCCGGCGCGGACCGTTCGGCCACGTGGCACGGTCCGGTCGTGACCGGCGTCCACGGTCGCCACGGTCGGGTCGTGACCGGCGCTCACGGTGGCGACGGCGGGCGACCCCGACTTCGGCTGCGACCCCGTTGCTCCGGGCCGTCATCAGGGGAGCGCGAATGGCAGCTCGATGCCGTCGAGGCTGCGGCGGCACGGGCAGGTCGCCACGTCGTCGGCCTCGTGCGCAGGCATCTGGCCGATCGCATCCTTCAGCAGGCCCTTGAGGTGCTCGACATTGGTCGCGAAGACGCGAAGCACCTCCTCGTGGGTGACCGCATCGCCGCCCTCGACCCCGGCGTCATGATCGGTGACCATGGCGATCGTCGTGAAACACATTGCCAGCTCCCTGGCGAGGCCGGCCTCCGGCATGGTCGTCATCCCGATGATGGCGAAGCCGGCCGCTTGGTTCGCCAGGGACTCGGCCCGCGTGGAGAAACGAGGCCCGTTGATGACCACGAGCGTGCCGTCGGACACGACATCGAGGCCGGAGAGCCGTGCGGCATCGACCGCGACCTGGCGACCGTTGGGGCAGTACGGGTCGGCGAAGGCGACGTGCACCACGGGGCCCTCGCCCTCGTAGAAGGTGTGAGCCCGGCCCCACGTGCGGTCGACGATCTGGTCCGGCACGACGACGGTGCCGGGCCCGTGCTCCGGGAGCAGCGACCCGACCGCGCACGGAGCCAGCACCTGTCGAACCCCGACGGCACGCAGCGCCCAGAGGTTGGCGCGGTAGTTGACCTGATGGGGCGCGAAGCGGTGTCCCTTGCCGTGACGCGCGACGAAGGCGACCGGCCGACCCTCGACCTCGCCGATGACGAGCGGGTCGCTGGGCGGCCCGAACGGCGTGTCGATCTCGACCGTCTCGTAGTCCTCGAGGAAGTCATAGAGCCCGGACCCGCCGATCACGCCGATCTCGGCTCGGGGGCCGCCGGCCGCGTCGTGGCCGGGCTCGGCCGCTCCGGTGGGCTCGCCCTCGGTCGCGGTGGGTTCACCCTCGGCCGCTGCGCTGGCTCCGCTCGTGTGAGTCGTCATGCTGGAAGCCTAGGACGGGCACGAAGGGTGCCCACCGGCATACGGCGAGGCTGGGGACAACCGTCCCGTGGGTCAGGCGGTTGTGGACGACGCCATCGTGGACGACCCGGACGACCCGGAGGACGAGGACGACCCAGAGGTGCCGTTCGACGACGAGGACGTCGACGGGGCGCCCGACGACGGTGACGAGTCGCCCGCGGAGGAGCTCGACGACGAGCCGTCGGACGAGCCCGTGGTCGCGCCGACGGACTCCTTCTTCTCAGGCGAGCCGTCCGAGCTCGCGCCCGACCCGGCACCAGCGCGCGAGTCGGTCTTGTAGAAGCCCGACCCCTTGAACGCGATCCCGACCGGGTGGATCACCTTGCGCAGCGTCGTGGCACCGCACTCCGGGCACACCGTCAGGGCGTCGTCCGAGAACGACTGGCGGATGTCGAAGGCGTGACCGCACTCGGGGCACGCATAGGAGTACGTGGGCATAGGTGGGACCTCAGGCGTCGGGGGAGAAGTGGACCGGGGACCAGTTTACGGCCACCCGGCGAGTCGACCGCCACGGCTGATGGCGCGGATGCGCTGCTCAGTGCGGGCCCGCGCCCGGCTGGTGGTCACGACGAGCAGCTTGTCGCCGTGCTTGACCGTCGTGTGCGGCTCGGGCACGAAGCTCTCACCCTCACGCACCACGAGGGTGACCATGGCTCCGCGGGGCAGCCGCAGCTCGAAGATCGCGACGCCGTGCAGTCGCGACTCGTGACCGACGCTGACCTGCAGGACGTCGGCCCCGATCTCGATGAGCGAGGTGCTCTCGAGGTCGACGTCGACCGAGTGGACCTGCTCGGTGAGTCCGAGCCGCCGCGCGACCCACGGCAGCGTCGGGCCCTGCACGATCGTGAAGATCACGACCAGCATGAAGACGAGGTCGAAGACCCACCGGGTGTCTGCGGGATGCGAGGTCAGCGGCACGGTGGCGAGCACGACGGGCACGGCCCCACGCAGGCCCGCCCACGACAGGAACGCCTGGTCGCGCCAGGGCACCCGGAACCACGTGGTGGAGGCCATCACCGACAGGGGCCGCGCGACGAGCAGGAGCACGATGCCGATGACGAGAGCGTTGCGGAGCTGTTCGTCGAGCCGGGCGGGGTCGGCGAGCAGCCCGAGCATCACGAACAGCCCGATCTGGGCGATCCAGCCCAGTGCCGTGGCGAAGCTCTGGAAGGCCGTCCGGTTCGGCAGGCCCATGTTGGCCAGCACGAGTGCCGCCAGGTACGTCGCGAGGAAGCCGGAGACGTGGAAGGCGGCGCCCACGGCATACGCGAGCACGGTGAGCGCGATGACACCGATCGAGAAGAGAGCGGACGACCCGCCCGCGACCCGGCGCAGCACCTGGCCGCCGAGCCAGCCGATGGCGATGCCCACGACCGCACCACCGGCGAGCTCGAGCGTCGCCATGCCGAGCAGGTGGTACCAGGGCTCGATCTCCGCACCCGGTAGACCTTGGGCAGTGAAGGCGACGACGAGGATGACGACCGGGGCGTCGTTGAAGCCGGACTCGGCCTCGAGCATGCCCGAGATGCGTTTCGGCAAAGGGACGTTGCGCAGCACGGCGAAGACTGCGGCGGCGTCGGTCGAGGAGATGATGGCGCCGATGAGCAGCGAGGTGGTCCAGTCCAGCGGCAGGAACGTGTGGGCAGCGACGGCCACCACGGCCACGGACACGACGACACCGAGGGTCGCCAGCACCGCGGCGGGCGCGATCGACTGCCGGATGTTGTCCCACGACGTCGTCAGTCCGCCCTCGGCGAGGATGAGCACCAGCGCGGCGTAGCCGAGCAACCGCGTGATCGGCGGGCTGTTGAAGTCGATCCCGACGGGGCTCGAGCTCCCGAGGGCGATCCCGAGGCCGAGGTAGATGAGCAGGGACGGCAGGCCCGATCGAACGGAGAGCCGCACCGCTGCGACGGCCACGAGCAGGACCAGCGAGCCGAGCAGCAGCACACGCGTCAGGTCGTCGAGGCTCATCCCCGGCGACGTGCTGGACGCGAGCGAGATCACGGGCGGCTCCTGAGGTGTCTGCCAATCCAACCATCCCGTCGGGGCGCGGCCGGGTGCCGTCCGCGAGCCGGGCGGGGAGCCGGGCGAGGGGGTCGCTCCCGGGCATTCGAGGGGGCCGAGCCCCCGTTCCGTATGCCGTCAGGCCGGGTCACCTCGCACGCCGGCTTTGCCCGTGGCGGCCCTCTCGATGACTCAGATGCGGCTCGGCGCGCCTGTGGAGAGGCGGGCGGGTGCGGTCCTGACGGTGCCCTAGGCTCTTTGCGTGCCACGCTTGAAGCGCGCCAGCCGCATCGCCCTGTTCATCGCCGTCCTGCTCGTCATGGCGATGGTCGGGGTCGGGATCCTCGGCATCTCGATCGTGCGGCAGTCGTTCCCGCAGGCGACGGGCCAGCTCCAGATCGAGGGCCTGACGAGCACGGTCACCGTGCAGCGCGACGACCACGGCATCCCGACGATCACGGCGGAGAACGCGACGGACCTCTTCCGGGCGCAGGGGTTCGTCAGCGCGCAGGACCGGTTCTTCGAGATGGACCTGCGCCGGCACATCACCGCCGGACGCCTGTCCGAGCTCGTGGGCAGCGCGGGGATCGACAGCGACCGGGCGATCCGCACGATGGGCTGGCGCCGGGTGGCCGAGCAGGAGCTTCCCAAGCTCGCGCCGGAGACCAGGCAGTACCTCCAGGCCTACGCCGACGGTGTCAACGCCTACATCCGGCAGGCCGAGTCACCGGAGAAGATGTCGCTGGAGTACACCTTCCTGCAGCGCACCAACCCCAGCTACCGCGTCGAGCCCTGGAGCCCGGTCGACTCGCTGGCCTGGCTCAAGGCCATGGCCTGGGACCTGCGGGGTGACTACAAGGACGAGCTGGCGCGCGCCAAGCTCTCGCGCGGCAACACCAAGTCGATCAAGCAGATCCTCATGCTCTACCCGCCCTACCCGGTCGACCGCAACCAGCCGATCCTGTCCGACCAGGACTGGCAGCCGTCGGCCTCGGCGGACGACCAGGCCGCCAGCGCCGTCCCTGCCGTCTGGAAGCAGCTGCACACGGCCGGCGGGCAGTCGGCGATCGACTCGGCGATCAAGACTGTCGACGCCGTGCCCACGACCTTGGGCCGCGGGTCCGACATCGGGTCCAACTCCTGGGTGGTCTCGGGCTCGCGGACGACGACGGGCAAGCCACTGCTCGCCAACGACCCGCACCTGTCCCTGTCGATCCCGGGGATCTGGACGCAGGTCAACCTCCAGTGCCGACAGGTGACACAGTCGTGCCCGTTCCAGGTGTCCGGCTTCACGTTCTCCGGGGTGCCCGGCGTCGTCGTCGGGCACAACCAGAAGATCGCCTGGGGGGTGACCAACCTCGGCCCCGACGTCACCGACTTCTACCTCGAGCAGGTCACCGGCGACACCTACCTGCGGGACGGCCTCGCGGCCCGCATCGAGAAGCACCAGGAGACGATCAAGGTCGCCGGCGGCGCCGACGTGACGATCACGGTGCGCAGCACGGTGCACGGTCCGATCCTGTCCGACGCGGTCTCCGACGTCGACGAAGCCGGGGACCGGGTCGTGGTCCGCGGGGCTCCACAGGCCAACCACTTCGCCGTGTCGCTGGCGTGGACCGCGCTGACGCCGGGCACGACCGGCGATGCGATCTTCGCGCTCAACCGGGCCCAGAACTGGTCGGACTTCCGCAAGGCGGCCGCCCTGTTCTCCGTCCCGTCTCAGAACCTCGTCTACGCCGACACCTCGGGTCACATCGGCTACCAGGCACCCGGCATGATCCCGGTCCGGCGCTCCGCGACGCCCGGCTCGCCGCCCGGCTTCTGGCCGGCGCCCGGCTGGGACAGCCAGTGGGACTGGAAGGGCTACGTGAAGTTCGACGACCTGCCGAGCACCTACGACCCTCCCGAGGGCTTCATCGTCACGGCGAACCAGGCGGTCACCGCCAGCCCGACCCCCTTCCTCACCTCGGAGTGGGACTACGGCTTCCGTGCCCAACGGATCCGCTCGCTGCTCTCCGCGACTGCGAAGGTGTCGCCCGAGCAGATGACCCAGATCCAGGGCGACACCCACAACACCTATGCGCCGGGCCTCGTCGAGCGGCTGCTCGCCGTCCAGGTCGACGACTTCACCGCCCAGGCCCAGCGCCTGCTCAGCGGCTGGGACGGCAACCAGCCCAACGACAAGTCGCGCGACTCGGCCTCCGCTGCCTACTACAACGCGGTGTGGAAGCACCTGCTGGAGTACACCTTCGACGAGCTCCCGCCCGAGATCGCACCCGACGGCGGCAGCCGCTGGATGATCGTCATCGAGCAGCTGCTCAAGGACCCGAAGAACGACTGGTGGGACGACAAGACCACCCCGGGCGTCACCGAGGGTGCGGGCGAGATCCTGAAGCGGGCGCTCGTCGAGGCCCGGCTGGACCTTGCGCGCGAGCTGGGCAAGGTGCCGTCATCGTGGCGTTGGGGCCGCCTGCACCAGCTCAACCTCAAGCACCCGGTGATGGGCACGGACTCCGTGCCGACGCTCGTCCAGGACATCTTCAACCGCGGCGGCATCGAGCTCGGCGGCGGCAACTCCATCGTCAACGCCAACTCGTGGAACGCCTCGCTGCCGGGATACGACGTCACGGCCGGGCCGTCGATGCGCATGGTGGTCGACCTGTCCGACTTCGACCACTCGACCTGGGTCAACTCCACGGGCCAGTCCGGTCACGCCTACGACGACAACTACTCCGACCAGATCGACGCCTGGGCGGCCAACGAGACGTTCCCGTGGCAGTTCAGCCAGACCGCGGTGGCCGACGCGACCCAGGACGAGCTGACGCTCGTGCCACCAGGCACGCCGACGCCCTGAGCTGAGCCGGCGTGCCCGGCGGGCCTCACGGACCGCCACCAAGCCCAGCCCCGAGGGCAGCGGGCAGCGGCCGGGTCGCATGCGCTGTCGTGGCGGTCCAACGGCCCCGACCGAGCGGTGTGGGGGCCCTAGCGGCGCCTCAGCGGAGGCGGACGAAGCGGCCCGCTGTCGTGAGGTAGCCGTCCACCGGCAGGTCGTGCTCGTCGTGAGGCAGGTCGGTGGCGCTCTGCTCGCCCTCGTGGAGCAGCGCGATGACGAGCGCGTCCGGGCGGCGGTGCACCAGCGCCCGGTCGTAGCACCCGCCGCCCTGGCCGAGACGCACGCCGTGCTCGTCGACCGAGAGCCCCGGGGTCACGACGAGGTCGCAGCCGGCGAGCGCGTCCGAGCCGAGCCAGCTGGCCTGCTCGGCCTCGCTCGGCGGTCCTGAGTGCCGCGTGACCGTCGCGCGGTCGCCCACGGTGCCCGCAGCGGCATACCTCCACTGGAGGGAGAAGTCCTCGAGCACCACGGGCACGATGACCTCGTGCCCGGAGGCGAGCAGTGCCTCGACGAGGCGGCCGGTGGGAGGCTCCTCCGGCAGTGACTCGTACGCCGCAACGCGCGACGGCCGGGTCAGCAGGGTGAGGACGGCCTGTGCGATCGCCTCACCGGCGGCCCCTCGGTCCATCGTGGCGGCGAGCGCGCGCCGCCTGGCCCGTGCGGCGTGACGCACGTCACGCTTGCTCACCGGGCTCACGGCGTCCACATTCGTCGCTCTCGGCTGACGCACATGTGGCCCATCGTAAGGTGAAGGGCATGAGCGACCAGGGGCTCCACGCGGCCGTCGAGCTGATGCACCGGCGGGGCCTCGGGCCAGAAGCGATCACCGTCTTCGAGCACTACTACCGGCAGCTGGAAGGCGGCGCGGAGGGCACCATCCCCGAGGCGAGCATCGAGCCGCTGGGCGAGGTGCAGACGCTTCGCGAGGTCAACGTCACCGACGAGGAGGCGCGGCGCGCGCTGTCGCAGACGGCGGTCATCAAGCTCAACGGCGGCCTCGGCACGGGCATGGGCATGACGGGCGCCAAGTCCGCGCTGGAGGTCAAGGACGGGCTGACCTTCCTCGACATCATCGCCCAGCAGGTGCTGGCGCTTCGCGAGCGGTGGGACGTCGAGCTCCCGCTCGTGCTGATGAACTCCTTCCGCACGTCGGAGGAGTCGCTGAAGATCCTCGCCAAGTACCCCACCCTCCCGGTCGAGGGCCTCCCGCTGGACTTCATCCAGAACGCCGAGCCCAAGCTCCGGCCCGACGACCTCATGCCGGTCGAGTGGCCCCGCGACCCCGAGCTCGAGTGGTGCCCGCCGGGGCATGGCGACGTCTACGTCTCGCTGGTCACGTCGGGAGTGCTGGATGCCCTGCTGGACAAGGGGATCCGCTACGCCTTCCTGTCCAACTCAGACAACCTCGGCGCGACCTGCGACCCTGACGTCGCGGCGTGGATGGTCGAGCACGGTCTGCCTTTCGTCGCCGAGGTCTGCAAGCGCACCAAGAGCGACCGCAAGGGTGGCCACTTCGCGGTCCGCAGGTCCGACGGCCGCCTGATCCTGCGCGACACGGCCATGGTGGCCGAGGGCGAGGAGCGGCACTTCCGCGACACCAAGCGGCACAACACGTTCAACGCCAACAACGTGTGGATCGACCTGCGGATGCTGCGGGAGCGGATGACCGCGCGGCAGGGCGTGCTCGGGCTGCCGATCGTGGTGAACCACAAGAACGTCGACCCCGCCGACCCGGGCTCGCCCGAGGTCATCCAGATGGAGTCGGCGATGGGCACCGCCATCGAGGTCTTCGAGGGGTCCGAGGTCATCCTGGTGCCGCGCACCCGGTTCCGCCCGGTGAAGACCACCAACGACCTGCTCGTCATCCGCTCCGACTTCTTCTCGCTCGACAGCAGCTACCACGTCGTCGCCGCGTCCGAGGGCCCCGAGCCGTATGTCGACCTCGACTCCGCCTACCGGTTCGTGCCGGGTTTCGAGCAGCGCTTCCCGCACGGCGTCCCGTCGATGAAGGAGTGCACGAGCCTGCGCGTCATCGGCGACCCCGTGTTCGGCGCCAACGTGCGCTGCGTGGGGGAGGTCCTCATCGACGGGTACCGCCGCGTGCTCGACGACTCGGTGCTCGGCGAGCTTCCCGCTCCCGCGACCGAGGAGCGGCAGGTCGGCGAGATCCGCACCGTCGACGAGCACCTCAAGGCGATCCTCGCGACTCTCGAGCCGGCTCCCACGGAGTGGACGCCGCTCATCGACGCGCTCGGGCTCGTCGTCGCCCGCGACGTGCGTGCCAAGGTCAACCTCCCGCACTTCGACAACTCCTCCATGGACGGGTATGCCGTGTGCTCCGCCTCGCTCGAGCGCGCGGGAGAGTCGCCGGTGCGCTTGCGCATCGTGGGCGAGGTCGCGGCCGGCGCCATGCCCGGCTTCACCGTCGGCCCCGGTGAGGCGGCCCGGATCATGACCGGCGCCCCGATGCCGGCCGGCGCGGACTCGGTCATCGCGGTCGAGGACACGAACGGGGCCGCGGCCGGTGAGGTCGAGTGCCGCGTCGCGGTCCCGCGCGGCCGCTACGTCCGCTCGGCCGGTGAGGACGTCCGGTCCGGCGAGGTCATCGTCTCGGCGGGGGAGGTCGTGGGGCCGCGCACCATCGCACTGCTCGCGGCCTGTGGCCACGCGGACGTCGAGGTGCACCGACGTCCTCACGTCGTCGTGCTCTCCACGGGCGACGAGCTCGTCGAGCCCGGGAAACCGTTGCGGGCCGGGCAGATCCACGACTCGAACTCCTCGATGCTGTGGGCGGCCGCGGTCTCCGCGGGCGCCTCGGCCGAGATCCGGGCGGCGGTCGGCGACTCAGATGCCGAGCTGCTCGGCGTCCTCGACGAGGTCGTCGGGACGGCCGACGTCGTCATCACCAGCGGCGGCGTCTCGATGGGCGCCTACGACGTCGTCAAGAGCGCGCTGCGCTCGGAAGGCATCGACTTCGTCAAGGTCGCCATGCAGCCGGGCAAGCCGCAAGGCTTCGGGCTGCTGCGCGGGCCCGGTGGCAAGGCGGTGCCGCTGTTCGCGCTGCCGGGCAACCCGGTCTCCTCGTTCGTGTCGTTCGAGGTCTTCGTGCGCCCGGCCCTGCGCCGGCTCATGCGCCTGTCGCCCGAGAAGCGCAGGCTGCGTCCGGCCACCCTGATCTCCGGCGTACGCTCCTTCGGGGGCCGCCGCCAGTTCGGCCGGGCCATCGTGTCACGGTCGTCTGAGGGCACCCTCGTCGCGGTGCCGGTCGCCGGCCAGGGATCGCACTTCGTCGCGGACCTGTCCCGCGCCAATGCGCTGTTCGTGGTCCCCGAGGAGGTCACCGAGCTGGTCGCCGGTGAGGTCGTCGACGTGCTGGTGCTCGACAAGGAGGCATGAGGTGTCGCAGGTCCCAGCGCGCGGCGGCGACCCGGCATACCCAGCGGATGCGGCGCGCCCGGGCGACCCGGCATACGGGGACGAGACCGGGAGCCCGGCCCGGCCGGTCTCCGGCCTCACACACGTGCGCGACGACGGCACCGCCCACATGGTCGACGTGTCGGCCAAGGCCGTCACGGCCCGCGAGGCGAGCGCCGCTGGCCGGGTGCTGCTCTCGGCGGACGCGGTGGCGGCGCTGCGCTCGGGGACCGTCCCCAAGGGTGACGCTCTGGCGGTGGCGCGGATCGCCGGCATCCAGGCGGTCAAACGCACCCCTGAGCTCATCCCGCTGGCGCACCCCATCGCGGTGCACGCCGTGGCGGTCGACCTGAGCGTGGCCGACGACGGTGTCGACATCGCGGCGACGGTGCGCACGGCCGACCGCACCGGCATCGAGATGGAGGCGCTCACGGCCGTCTCCGTCGCGGCCCTGGCTCTCATCGACATGGTCAAGGCAGTCGACAAGCACGCGCGCATCACCGATGTCAGGGTGACTGCGAAGTCCGGCGGTCGCTCGGGTGACTGGCATGAGTGACGGCGCGACGGCCGACTTCGGTGCGGGCCGGCGCGCGGTCGTCATCACGTCGTCCACGCGCGCCGCGGCCGGGGTCTACGCCGACAAGTCGGGCCCGGTCATCGTGGAACGCCTGCGGCAGTGGGGGTTCGAGGTCGGCGACCCGGTGGTCGTCCCGGACGGCGACGAGTTCGGGCGGGCGCTTCGGGTGGCCCTCGGCAGCGAGCCCGAGGTCGTGCTGACGACCGGTGGCACGGGGCTGACGCCGGCGGACGTGACACCGGAGCAGACCGCACCGGTGCTCGACCGGGGCGTGCCGGGCGTTGCCGAGGCGATCCGGGCGGCGGGCGTCGCCAAAGGCGTGCCGACGGCGATGCTCTCGCGCGGCCTCGTCGGCCTGGCCGGTCGCACCTTCGTGGCCAATCTGCCAGGCTCGCGCGGTGGGGTCTCGGATGCGCTCGACGTCCTCGAACCCGTCCTCGGCCATGCGCTCGACCAGATCGGCGGAGGCGACCACTGACCCCTAGGTCTCGCAGCGCGCCTGCGATGCTCGACCCCCGCCCGGACCGCAGAACCCGCACCGAAGGTGAACTCATGAGAATGCCCTGGCGACCGCTTCGTTCGGAGCGGGCCAGCTGGCCGATCGTGCTGCGAGACGCGTCGGTGGCCCCGCCTGTCGTGCTCCGGCCGCTGCAGCTGGCCGACGAGCGCGAGTGGCAGCGGATCCGGCGCGAGAACGCCTCGCACGTCAAGCCATGGGAGCCGACCTTGCCGCCCGGCGCCGATCCGCAGTCGCCGGTGTCGTTCCGCCAGTTCGTGCGTGACCTCGACGGCGAGGCGCGCGCGGACCGGGCGATGCCCTGGTGCATCGAGGTCGAGGGCCGGATCGTGGGCCAGGTGCACCTGTTCGGCATCGTGCGGGCGGCCCAGCAGTCGTGCGCCGCGGGGTACTGGGTCGCGGAGCACTACACCCGACGGGGCATCGCCTCGCATGCGCTCGCGATGGCCATCGACTACGCCCTCGGGCCGGCCGGGCTGCACCGGGTCGAGGTGAACATCCGGCTCGACAACGACCGCTCGCTGCGCGTCGCCGAGCGGCTCGGGCTCCGCGACGAGGGCGTCCGGGAGCGCTACCTCCACATCGACGGCGCCTGGCGCGCGCACCGGTCTTTCGCGGTGACCACGGAGGACCTGGCGGGCTCGACCCTCGTGACTCGTCTGTCACAGGCGTAACACCAGCCTCTTGCGCGACACGCATCGAATGTGCATGGCGGTCGCTGGGCATCGCCCTACCGTGTAGTACGTGCCTGTCAGCAGCCTGATCTTTCTCGTCATCGTGGCGATCTGGGCTGCCTACTTGCTCCAGCACTGGGTGCGCCGCCGGGAGGACGCCGCGGCCACCCGCTCGGTCGACGGCTTCACCGAGGCGATGCGCGTGCTCGAGAAGAAGCCGATCCTGCCCCGCACCGAGCTGCGCGAGCCGCGGCCTGACTCGTATGCCGTCCAGCCGGCGCGCGACTCACGCCCGACGGTGGACGTCAAGCGCGCAGTGCCTGCAGGCACCTCCCGGCGGCACTCGCCGCTCGTGGCCCGACGAGCCACCGAGCACCAAGCCCCAGGGTCCGCGCACGACTCGGCACCGGGGCAGGAGTACGCCCCCGCCGACGACTACGCCGACTACTACGCCGAGGACTACGCCGACCTCGCTCCCGACTCCGTTGAGGTGCACTCGATGGCCGAGCACCACCACGATCACGACCACTCCCGCGACGACCGGCGAGACGGTCGCCGTGCGCCCGAGCACGCTGCTCACGCTTCTCACGAGGCACACCCCCGAGGCCGAGTCTCCCTGGCGCAGAGGCGACTTCGTGCTGTGCTGCTGCTCGTCGCGCTTGTCTGGGTCCCGGTGTCGGTCTGGCTGGCGGTCACCGGGGTGCTGCTGTGGGTCTCCGTGCCGTTCTCGGTCGTGACCGTCCTCGCCGTCCTCGTGTGGCTGCGTGCCGAGGCACAGTCCGACCGCCAGCGCCGGCAGCGTCCTGAAGGCCGTGTGCGCAGCTCGGCGGAGATCGTCGCGCAGATCGACGACGTGGAGGCGGAGCCGGTCATCCTCTCCACCGAGGTGACCCAGGTCATCCACCACAGCTCCGTCACGCAGGTGCGCCCCGACCACCAGGTGAGCGCTCAGGACGTCATCTTCGACCTCGAGGCGGTCGCCACCGGCCCCGTGCCGGTCGTGCAGACGCCTGTGGAGGACCTGCCGCCCGGCAGCTGGAGCCCGGTCCCGGTGCCGAAGCCGACGTATGTGCTCAAGGCCAAGGCCGAGCCGCGCTACACCGAGAGCGGCATCCCGGCCGATGTGTTCGACACGCCGGAGTTCGCCGAGGAGGCCGAAGAGCTCGACGAGCGCGCGCGGTTCGCCCGGCGCGCCGCCTCGCAGTAGCCCGACGCCGCCCGCTCGTTTCAGGCTCAGTGGGCGAGGGATCCGTTGTCGGCGGCCTCGGCCGCCTCGGCCGACCCACTCTCCGGGCCGACCTCAGGTTCACCGCCGCCGCCGTCGTCTGCGTCGGTGGCGGCGTCGCTGTCCGGGGCGCGGCCGAGCAGGTGCTTACCGACGGCGTTCGAGACCGCGGCGAACGGGACCGCAACGAGCGCTCCGACGATCCCAGCGATGATCGAGCCGCAGGCGATGGCGACGATCACGGCGAGCGGGTGGACGCTCACGGCCTTGCCGAGCAGGAACGGCTGGAGCACGTGCGACTCGAGCTGCTGCACACCGATGACGACCGCGAGCATGATGAGCGCCACGCCCGGGCCGTGCGCGACGAGCGCGAGCAGCACAGCCACGGCACCGGACAGCAGCGCACCGACGATGGGGATGAAGGCGAGGAAGAACACGAGGATGCCGATCGCAAACGCGAACGGCACATCGAGGATCGCCGCACCGACGGAGATGCCGATCGCGTCCACGAGTGCGACGATCATCGTCGCCCGCACGAACGCCGACAGCTGCTCCCACGCGATGAGCCCGGACGAGTTGACCCGCTCGCGAGCCCCCCGAGGGAAGAGTCCCACGATCCACTTCCAGATCCGGGGACCCTCATAGAGGAAGAAGAACAGCGCGAAGAGGGCGATGAACAGGCCGGCGACGAAGTGGGTTGCCGTCAGGCCGATCGAGGTGGCCGTCTGGCCGAGGTTGCCGCTCTGGCTGACCTGCTCGCGGATCGTGTCGAAGTACTCGTTGAACTGCGTGTCGGTGATCTTGAACGTCAACCGGACCCAGTCGCGGATCCGCTCGAGACCGGTGGCCACCTGGCTGGTCAGGTCCGCGAACCCGGTCGTGAACTGCGTGCCGACGAGGGTGAGCAGCCCACTCACCACGATGATCGTCCCGACCACCGTGATCCCGGCGGCAGCCACGGCAGGCATCACGCTGCGAAGGCGCAGGAACAACGGCCGCAGCAGTGCCGTGATGAGCACGGCGATCGCCAGCGGCACGATGACCTCGGACACCTCGCGCAGCGCGAGCGTCAGGGCGAACACCGCAGCGGCGATGATGAGCAGCCGCCAGGACCACTCGCTCGCCGCGCGCACGCCGGGCGGGACGGTCGAGGCCGGCGCTGCGGCCCTCCCGTCGGCCTGCGGGTCCGCGGTCGTCCGGGGCGCCTGGTCCACCGTGGGGTCCTGCGGCTCGGCCTTCAGGTTCTCGGTCACGTGCACACCGTATGCCGTGGGGCCGACGTTCCGAAGGCAAGCGCCCCATCGTGCCGCATGCCGTCTCCGACGCGGCTGCCTAGGATCGACAGGGTGGACACGGAGCAGACGACCCCCACGCTCGGCGTGACCGGTGCAACCGGCTGGTTGGGCGGACTTGTGGCCCAGGAGCTTTCGGCGCGGGAGGTCCCGCAACGGCTGCTCGTGCGCGACGTGGGCAGGGCACCCGACCTCGCGGGAGCCGTGCCGGTGTCGTGCTCGTATGCCGACCGACTGGGCAATGCGCGAGCGCTCGCCGGTGTCTCCACCCTGCTCATGGTGTCTGCATCGGAGAATGCCGAGCGGGTCCAGGAGCATGGCGCGTTTGTCGATGCGGCCGCGGAGGCTGGGGTCCAGCATGTCGTGTACATCTCGTTCGCCGGGGCCGCCCCGGACGCGACCTTCACCCTGGCGCGGGATCATTTCGCGACCGAGGAGCGCATCAAGGCCGCTGGGATGGCCTGGACCTTGCTTCGCGACAACCTCTATCTCGAGTTCCTCGAGCACATGGCTGGGCCGGACGGCGTGATCCGAGGTCCGGCGGGCGAGGGTCGCGCAGCCGTCGTTGCCCACGCGGACATCGCCCGAGCCGCCGTCGCGGTGCTGCTCGACCCTGCGGCGCATGCGGGCCGCACGTACACGCTGACCGGGCCCGAGGCGCTGACCGTGTCAGAGGCCGCCGCGGTCGCGACCGAGGTCACCGGCCGCCCGTTCTCGTTCCACGACGAGACGGTGGAGGAGGCGTATGCGTCACGTGCGGCATACGACGCTCCTGGCTGGCAGGTCGACGCGTGGGTCTCCACCTACACAGCGATCCGCGCCGGCGAGCTCGCCGAGGTGACCAGCGACGTCCAACGGCTCACGGGACGGCGGCCCACCTCGCTGCGCGAGTATCTCGAGCAGCAGGCAGCCTCTGGGTGAGCGGCCCGAGCGGCCTGGTCAGCGAGCGGCCTGCGCGACGACGTCCGCCGTCTGCCGCGCGATGGCGAGCTCCTCGTTGGTCGGCACGACCGCGACCGTCACGGGCGAGCCGTCCGGCGAGATGACCCGAGCCGCCGACGTGCGTTCCTCGTTGCGTGCACCGTCGACCCTGATGCCGAGCCCCTCCAGCCCGTCTGTGACGGCGGCCCGAAGGGGCGGGCTGTTCTGACCGATGCCGGCGGTGAAGGCCAGCACGTCGATGCCGCCGAGGACGGCGATGTAGGCACCCACGTAGTGCTTGAGCCGGTGCACGAAGACGTCGAAGGCGAGGCGCGCGGCCTCGTCGCCGGACCCGACCCGGTCGACGAGCTCGCGGAAGTCGTTGACGCCGCTGAGGCCGAGCAGGCCCGACCTCTTGTTGAGCATGGCGTCGATCTCGTCGAGCGAGAGGCCCGCCTCACGGTTGAGGAACGCATGCAGGCCCGGGTCGACGTCACCCGATCTCGTGCCCATGACGAGGCCCTCGAGCGGGGTCAGTCCCATGGACGTGTCGACGGCCTTGCCCCCGTGGACTGCCGACGCCGAGCACCCGTTGCCCAGGTGCAGGACCACCTGCCGGAGATCGCCGACCGGCCGCCCGAGCAGGTCTGCCGTTGCCCGCGAGACGAACTGGTGCGAGGTGCCGTGGAAGCCGTACCGGCGGATCGAGTGGCGGCGGGCGAGGTCGGCGGGGACGGCATACGTCGACGCTGCCGGTGGGAGCGTCGCGAAGAACGCCGTGTCGAAGACGGCGACGTGCGGCACGTGGAACCGCGCACGCGCCGCAGTGATGCCCACGACAGCAGCCGGGTTGTGCAGCGGCGCAAGGGGGTTCAGCGACTGGATACGCTCGAGCACCCGGTCGTCGATGACGACCGGCGTCGAGAAGTCCGGGCCGCCGTGCACGACTCTGTGGCCGACCGCACGCAGCGGCACGTCCGCCAAGTCGACTCCCTGCTCGCGCAAGCGCGCCCGCATCGCCGCAAGTGCCGCGACATGGTCGGCCACGTCGCTCCCGCTCTCCCCGATCCGCTCGACGAGGCCGCTGGCGCGGACCTCCGCGGTCTCGGGCACGACGAGCTGGTACTTCAGCGACGAGGAGCCGGCGTTGAGGACGAGGACAGGATCAGGGGCGCTCACGCCACCTCACCGCCATCTGCAGCGCCCGAGCTCCCTTGCGCCTGAACGGCGGTGATGGCGACAGTGTTGACGATGTCGTCGACGAGCGCACCTCTGGAGAGGTCGTTGACGGGCTTGCGCAGACCTTGGAGGACCGGCCCGATCGCCACGGCATGGGCGCTGCGCTGGACCGCCTTGTACGTGTTGTTGCCGGTGTTGAGGTCGGGGAACACGAACACGGTGGCGCGACCGGCGACGTCGGAGCCGGGCATCTTGGCTCGACCCACCACCGGGTCGACCGCCGCGTCGTACTGGATCGGGCCGACGAGACGCAGGTCCGGCGCTCGCTCGGCGACGAGCTCCGTTGCGGCCCGGACCTTTTCGACATCGGCGCCACTGCCGCTCGAGCCCGTCGAGTAGGACAGCATCGCCACACGAGGGTCGATCCCGAACTGCTGCGCCGTCTGGGCCGACGAGATCGCGATGTCGGCGAGCTGCTCGGTGGTCGGATCCGGGATCACGGCGCAGTCGCCGTAGACGAGGACGCGGTCGGCGAGGCACATGAGGAAGACGCTCGACACGGTCTTGACGCCGTCCTTGGTCTTGACGAACTCCAGGGCCGGCCGGATCGTGTGCGCGGTCGTGTTGACGGCCCCGGACACCATGCCATCGGCGAGGCCGAGGTGGACCATCATCGTGCCGAAGTACGAGATGTCCGTGACGATCTCGCGCGCCCGGTCGACGACCATGCCCTTGTGCGCCCGCAGGTCCGTGTAGGTCTGGGCGAACCGCTCGACGAGCTCGGGGTCTACAGGCGACACGATCCGCGCCTCGTCGATGTCGAGCCCCAGTGCCGAGGCGCGCGCGCGCACCTTGTTCTCGTCACCGAGAAGGGTGAGGTCGGCGACGCCGCGTCGCAGCAGCACATCGGCGGCCTGGAGGATCCGGTCGTCCTGGCTCTCGGGCAGGACGATGTGCCGACGGTCGGACCGCGCCCGCTCCATGAGCTGGAACTCGAACATCAGCGGCGTGCGCACCTCGGACGCCGACACGTCGATCGCCTCGAGCAGCGCCGCCTGGTCGACCTGCTCGGAGAAGATGCGGCGCGCCGTCTCGATCTTGTTGCGCGCGGTCTTCGTCATCGGCCCCCGCACCTGCATCGCGCGCTGGGCCGTGCTGAACGTGTCGTCGGACGTCAGGGCGATGGGCAGGTCCTGCTGCACGCCGGCCGACAGGCGGGCGATCGTCTCGGGGATCTCGTAGCCGCCGGTGAGGATGATCCCGGCGAGACCGGGGAACGTGCCTGACTGGTGCGCCAGGACGAGACCGGGCACGAGGTCAGTGCGGTCGCCGGGAGAGATGACGGTGACATCGGTGCGAAGCCGGGCCAGGACGTTGGGCAGGCTCATCGCTGCAACGAGCAGACCAAGGCTGTCGCGGTCCATCCAGGCCTCGTTGCCGAGGACCAGCCGGCCGTGCACGGCCTCGACGATCGCGCGGAAGCTCGGCGCGGCGAGGAGGGCGTTCTCGGGCAGGGCCGCGGTCACCGGGAACGCCATCTCGGCCAGGGTCGCTCGCACGGCCTCGAGGTCGTCCGGCTCGACGCGGTTCGCGATGACGGCGACGGTGTGCGCGTGCTGCGCCTTGAGCTCGGCGAGCGCGCTGTCGGCGGCGACCCGGATCTGGTCCGGGGTGCGGTCGCGGCCGTGGACGACGAGCACGACCGGTGAGCCGAGGTTGGCGGCCACCCGCGCGTTGAACGACAGCTCCGTGCCGGTCGAGACGTCGGTGTAGTCCGAACCGAGGACCAGCACGACCTGGAACCGCAACGCGAGCCGCCCGAACCGCTCGACGATGACGTGCAGGGACTCGTCGGGGTCCTCGTGGGCCTGCGCGTACGTGACGCCGATGGCCTCGTCGTAGGTCTGGGCCATCCCTGGCTGGCTGACAAGCATGTCGATGATGTGGTCGACCTCGTCGTCCGGCCCGCTGCCCCCCAGGGTCGTCAGCGGCCGGAACACCCCGACCGAGCCGACCTCACGGATCAAGGCATCGAGCAGGCCCAGGGCGACTGCGGACTTGCCGGTCAGTCCCTCGGGTGACGCGACGTAGACGCTGCGGCTCACGTCACGAACCTATCGGGCCGGCCGGCATACGGCCCAAACGGCCACCCCCGGCCGTGAGCTCCGGTCGCTCGGGCTCGTCACGGAGCGCCGGCGCTCGTGCGCCGCTCGAGGGACTCCAGCCGGCCGCGCAGGTCGTCGTGCATCTCGGTGATCAGCGCGAGCTGCTTGGTGGTGATGTGCAGCAGGGTCTCGACGTCCTGCTTGGCGGCGACGTTCGTGTCGTAGTCGTGCTGGGCGAGCTCGGCCGTGACGGCGTCCTGGCGCTTGGCGGCGATGAGCAGGATCGCTCCCTGCAGACCGGCCAGCATCGACAGGAACAGGTTGAGCAGGATGTAGGGGTATGGATCCCACCCCGTACCAATGGAGTTGACCGTCGCCCACGCGATCATGAACGCGAGGAAGGCGAGGACGAAACCCCAGCTGCCCATGCCGTTGCGCATGACGTCGGCGGCTCGCTCGCCGAAGGACAGGGACTCTTGGTGAGCCTGGTGCCAGTTCTTGTCGGGGACGAGCCGGGCGCTCGCCGGTGGGATGCGCCAGCGGCGCTCGTGCTCGCTCATGTCCTTGTTCACTCGTCGTCCTCGATCTCGGATCTCGTTGTGGCCGTGGATGGTTCGGGGGTGTCACCCGCCTGTCGCGGGGAAGGGGCCGCGCCGAGGAGCTCGAGCAGGCGGACCGCATCATGCGGAGCGTGGCCCAACGCGTCGTTGTCGAAGTAGACGAAGACGTCATGGCCCGCGTCGGCCCAGGCCGAACACTGCGTGGCCCAGCGTTCGAGCGACTCGGTGGTGTAGCCGCTGGCGTAGAGCTCGGTCTCGCCGTGGAGCCGGACGTAACGGAAGTCGCTCGTGGCGTCCCGCATGGTGGGCCACCGTCCGGCGCTGTCGGCCACGACGAGGGCGATGTCGTGGTCGGCGAAGAGCGACCGGGCCTCGTCCGTGTCGAAGCTGGGGTGCCGTGGCTCGAGGGCGTGGCGGATCGGACCCTCGAATTCCGTTGTCGTCAGGGCGTGGTCGTCGTCGAGCTTATCGTCGTGATGGCCGGCGAGGTCGGCTGCGGCGGTTGTCGAGCGAGGGAGAAGGTCGAAGAACGCACCGATCCGGTCAGGGTCGTAGCGCACGCGCTCGGGGAGCTGCCACAGGATCGGCCCCAGCTGCTCGCCGAGCGCCAGGAGTCCCGAGGCGAAGAAGTTGGCCAGAGGCGCCTCGACATCACGGAGCTGCTTGAGATGGGTGATGAACCGACCGCCCTTCACGGCGAAGTCGACCGAGGGCGGCACCGCGGCCCGCCACGCGGCATACGAGCTGGGTCGTTGAAGGGAGTAGAACGACCCGTTCAGCTCGACGGACGTCATCCGCTCAGCGGCATACGTCAGCTCGAGACGCTGAGGGAGCCCGCGCGGGTAGAAGTCGCCCCGCCACGTGGGGTAGCGCCATCCCGACGTGCCGACGTGGAAGCGCCCCATCCTCGGAGCCTAGGCGGGCCCGCTCCTGCGTGGTTACGGGACGCGCGGGCCGGCTGGACCCGCCGGCGGACTGCCGGGGCCGTCGGGACCGTCGGAGTCGCCGGGCGGTTCGGGGGTCTCCGTGGTCTCCGGGGTCTCCGGGAGCTCGACGGTCGGTGCCTCGGTAGCGGGTGCCTCCGCGGTCGGCGCCTCGGTGGTTGGCAGGACGGCCGTCGGGGTATCCGGGGCATCCGGTGCGGCCGGCGGCGGCCCGTCGTCGATGGGGTCCGAAGACCCGTAGGTGGCACCGGTCGCGCCCGCTGCCCCGGTGGTGCCGGACGGGCCGGTGGTGGCCAGTGCTGCCTCGACCTCGCCCACGATGTCGGCCAGGTCCGTGGCGAGTGTCTCGTCCGGCCCCGTCGTGGTGACGACATCCATCCGCTCGCGTGCGGAGCGCGTCGTGTCGCGCAGGAGGCGGGACTGCTCACGCGTGATGTCGTCGGGGGCAGAGGCGTTGAGCGTGGTGAGCCGGTCCTCGGCGGCCACCACACGGGCGGACGACACGGCCCAGCCGCCGGCGGCCTGCTGCCGGGACCCGGTCCGCCGGAGCTCGGGGATGAGCTGCCTTGCGAACCAAGCCATCTCGGCCCTGGCGGCCTGCACGTCCGCCTGCCACTGCTCACGCCTCCGGCGGCGCAGGATCAAGGGGATCGCGATGGCGAGCGCGATGATGATCGCGGCCAACAGCCACCACACCCAGGCAGGGACGCCGGACGTCTCGGCGCCGGCGTTCTCGGCGGGGACCGTGCTCGGAGCGGTCGGCTCGGCCGTGGTCGTCGTGGTGGTCGGCGACGGGGTCTCGGTCGTGGTGGTCGGCGAGCTCGTCTCCGTCGGCGTCGGGGACTCCGTGGGCGTCGTCTCGGTCGGAGTCGGTGTCGGCTTCTCCGATGTCGGGGTCGGCTCCGGCGTCGTCTCCGTCGGGGTGGGCGTCGGCTCCGCCGTCGGCGTCTTGGTGGGCGTCGGGCTCGGTTCAGCCGTCGGCTCCGTCGTCGGCTTCGTCGCGGTCGGGATCGAGGCCGTGGGCAGGGCCACGGTCGGCACCGTCACTGCGGGGAGCGTGACGGTCGGGACAGTCACCGTCGGGATCGTCACCGTGGGCAGCGCAGCTCCGGTGGCCGGCGGGCTGATCGTCGGCCGGTTGATACCGCCACCCTCGCCGCAGGCGGCCAGGAGCGTGACACCGCCGACGAGCAGGACGGCGGCGCGAGTGGAGAACTGCAGCTTCATCGAAGACCCTCTCCGGTGCAGACATGGGTGCGGCGAGCCGGTTGGTGCGATTCGAGCAAAACCCTGCTTGGCATCGTGCCGGATCAGCGGCGTTCAGGGAGCGTTTCGCCGTCATCGGGGTTCGTCAGGGACCGCCGGCACTCAGTGGGAGACGTCGGCAGTCACCGGTGGGCATCGGCTGGGAGTCCTACACTCCGAACCAGGTCGGAGGAGATGGGATGCGTCCGGAGACCAAGTACGTCAAGTCCGCTGGGGGCTACGTGGCCTACCAGGTCTTCGGCGACGGCCCGCGCGACATCCTCTGGGTCACCAACTGGGGGACGAACCTCGACGCCATGTGGGAAGAGGCGGCGCTGGCCGACTTCTTCCACCGCCTCGGCCGCATCGGCCGCGTCATCTGCTTCGACAAGCGGGGCACCGGCGTCTCCGACCCCGTGCCGCTGACGTCACTGCCGACGCTCGAGGAGTGGATGGACGACGCACGGGTCGCGCTCGACGCCGCCGGGTCACGGCAGGCCGCCGTGATCGGTGACACCGAGGGCGGGCCGATGGCCATGCTCTTCGCGGCGACGTTCCCCGACCGCGTTGGGGCCCTTGTGCTGCTCAACACGTTTGCGCGGTGGCGCCGCGCCGCGGACTACCCGATCGGTATGCCGGAGCCCACCTGGCACCGGCTCGTCGCGCGGTACGAGACCCACTGGGGACAGAACCCCGCGATGCTGGCGCTCACCGCTCCCAGCCAGGCCGGCGATGCGCGGGCGGAGGAGTGGTTCATGCGGTACCAGCGGCTCTCGATGCCGCCGGGGGCCGCGACCCGGATGTACCGATGGGTGACCCAGCTCGATGTGCGCAGCGTCCTGCCGGCGATATCGGCGCCGACGCTCGTGCTGCACCGACAGGAGAACCAGCACTACCGGCTGGCCTTCGGGGAGTACCTTGCCGCGCACATCCGCGGTGCGCGGTTCGTCGAGCTGCCCGGGGCCGACTGCTACCCGTTCTACACGACGGACAGTGACGCGGTGATCGCCGAGGTGCGGGACTTCCTGACCGGCACGAGGGACACGCCACGGGCCCGGCGGGAGCTGGCGACGGTGCTGTTCACCGACATCGTCGGCTCGACGGACCTGGCCGCCCGCCTCGGCGACTCTCGCTGGCTCGAGGTCCGCTGGGCGCACGACGAGGTGGTCCGTCGCGGTCTCGCGGCCTTCCGCGGTCACGAGGTCAAGACGACCGGCGACGGCTTCCTTGCGACGTTCGACGGACCGGCCCGTGCGGTGCAGTGCGCGGACCGGATCCGCGACGCCATCCGCTCGCTGGGCCTGCAGGTCCGGGCCGGGCTGCACACCGGAGAGATCGAGGTCCTCGACGGCGACGTCGGCGGCATCGCGGTGCACCTCGCCGCACGGATCATGGGACTCGCGGGTGGGAGCGAGATCCTCGTCTCTGGAACGGTCACCGATCTGGTCGTGGGCTCCGGCATCACCTTCGCCGACCATGGTTCGCATGAGCTCAAGGGCGTGCCCGGAGCCTGGCAGCTCTTCCAGGTGATCGGCGTCCCCTGACGTGCCTGGCCGTCCCGTCGGACATAGCAACCCGACTCAGCCGCGCGCGGACGAGCCTGCCCGCGGACTTGATATGTCGCACGGGACGGAGGGCGGCCGCCGGACGGCGTCCCGCGTCAGGGGTGGCGGGGGAGGACGCAGAACTCGTTGCCGTCGGGGTCGGTGAGGACGACCCGGTCGCCTTCGCCACGGCCGGGGTCGAGCCGGGACGCCCCGAGCGACACGAGCCGCTCCACCTCGGCCTGGACGGTGCTGTCCGCCGTGGGCATCAGGTCGAACTGCAGCCGGTTCTCGCCCAGCTTCGGGTTCACCGGAGGACCGCCCCAGGTGACCTTCGGGCCGCCGTGGGGCGAGCGGATCGCCGTCTCTTCGTCCTGGTCCCAGACGAGCGGCCAGCCCAGTGCCGCGCTCCAGAAGTACCCGACGGCCTGCGAGCCGTCGCACGCGAGGGCCCCGACGAAGCCGCAGTCGGCGAGGAACCTGTTGCCCGGCTCGATGACACAGAACTCGTTACCCTCCGGGTCGGCGAGCACGACGTGCTCCTCCTCGGGGAGCTGTCCGACGTCCGTATGCCGCCCGCCGAGCTCGAGCGCCCGGGCCACCGTGGCCTGCTGGTCGCTGAGCGAACCGCTCGTCAGGTCGAAGTGCATCCGGTTCTGGCCGAGCTTGCTGGCGTGGCTCGGCACGAACCGCAGCCGGAACCCGGTGTCGTCGCACGGCACCAGGGCCCGAGCGCCCGGTTCGGAGTCGTCAGTCGGCGCCCAACCGAGCACGCCGGCCCAGAAGCCCTCCAGCCGGTCAGGCTCGCTCGCCTTGAAGGACAGTGCGAAGAGCTCGAGACCCACGGGAACTCCAGTCGTCGGGTCACTGGTCGAAACAGTGACATCACGGACATCGGCCCGTCCACGCTAGGACGGCCATCACGAGCATCGCAACGCGATTACCCGGCGAAGGTCGGCGGCGGTTGCTCCTGCATAGAGCGGTGCCCGGGACCAAGGGTGGTGGTCCCGGGCACCGGGTGACCGGTCGGCCCATCAGGTATGCCGGCCGGTCGCGGCCCAGCGGTTCGGTCGTCGCGCCTCGGCGCCCCCTCTTGACGCTGATCGAGGCTGACCCTCCTCTCCTCCCCGCGGCCGCAGTCACGATGGCTCCCAGGATGGTGGGAGCACCACGTTCTCGATGCAGTTGACAGGTGAGCCCTGGGGAGGGCCCAGGGCTCACCTGCTCTTCTCTGGTGTCAGCGCACGTCGTACGCGCGGGTGATGGTCTGCAGCACCTTCGCGCCGTTGGCGTCGGTGAGCTCGACCCGCAGGTTGACCTGCTTGCCCGACTGACCGGTGTGGTCCACGACGAGGCTCGCACCGGTAGCGGTGAGGGTCGCCGTGCCCGGGACCCACGTGTTGCCGGCGTCGACCGAGGTCCACACCTTGGCGTCGACGATGGCGCCGGAGTCGTAGCCAGGGTTGACCTGGACGCGGGCCGGGATCGTCATCGGTCCTGCCGCGACGGTCTTGAGGCCGTCGGTCGGGACGTCGAGCCGCGGCAGGAGCATCGGCAGCGCGCGGCTGTAGACGTCGGGCTCCTCGTGCGAGTTGAACGACCACGTGGTGTCGGTCGCTGCCGAGCGCTTCCAGTACTTGAAGCTGGAGCTGGTGGCCTTCTCGACGTGCAGCGTCAGGTCGTACCGCGCGTCGTCGGACGGGACCGTGAAGACGCCGTACGGGTCGTAGCTGTACCCGATGTCCGTGCCGTTGCGCTTGAGCGTGAGGTTGCCCAGGTCGCCGAAGCCTCCCTGGTCGGCGTAGTGGTCGGCGCTGTCGCCCCAGACCATCGGGGCGACCCCGATGAGGGTGCCTTGACGCTCGCCGATCATCTGCGGCGTGCCGCCACTGTCCTTGCGCACGGAGGGCGTGAGCGCCCCGCCGTACCACGAGTCATTGACCTCCTGGCCCGGGGTGAAGGTGCGCCACTTGTCGTTCATGACCTCGGCGAACCCGAAGCTCGACTGGACCGACTTGTACCACTTGCTGCCGTCGCTGGTGGTGAAGCGCTCCGTGCGGGTGCTCGGTGTGGCGACGAAGTCGAGGCCGAGCGAGAAGGCCACCGTGCTGGGGCGCTGCACCGCAGTCATGTCGAGCATGTCGGTCGCGACACCCATGCTCGCGAAGCTCGCGTCGATCTGACCCAACGAGGCGTCGGTCACGTCGTGCTTCTGGGCGGTGACGAGCTGGCCGTCGTTGAAGAAGCCGAGCGTGTACGCGTACGGCGTCTTGTTCTGCGCCGACCACGTCAGTGTGGACGGGCCGGCCGCGAGCTCGGCCCCGAGCGCAGCACCCTCACCACTCGGCAGGGTGTAGGTCGGCAGCTGAGCGGCGGCGTTGGTGCTCGACGACGCGAGCCACGTGCCGGGGTCGTCGCGGTACAGCAGGAGCGCCTTGGCGCCGCCGGTCTTGGCCCGCGAGGCGATCGAGAAGTCGTCCGCGCCGAGGGCGACATGGGCGACGGCGACCTTGCCGGTGACGACGACGTTCTTGAAGTCGTTCGCGGTGCCAGCCCCAACCGAGACCACGTCGGCGGTGCCATCGCCGTCGAGGTTGCCGATCCCGAGCTTGGCCGACAGCGGGTGCAGGTCGAGCCCACCCGAAGTGGTCATCGACGTGACCGGCGGCGCGACCATCCGGCTGTAGTCACCGAACTCGAACGAGCCGTCGCCCTTGGCGACCTTGCCGTCGATCTGGGCGTAGAACTCCTTGGTGCCGGCGGTGGTGCCCACGGACCCGGCGTAGTACCGGTTGGTGGGCCAGAGCCGCTCGAAGGTCAGGACGGTCGTACGCAGCTCGCTCCGCTGCTCCGTCGAGACCGTGAGCGGGTGGGCTTGGCGGGCGTCGAGGACGATCGTGGTGTCCTTGTCGATGGTGATCTCCGGCTTGGCCAGGTAGGTCATCGACTGCGCAGCCGCGCGGCTGTTTGCGGCCGTGCCCGGAGTGGGCGTGCTCACGAACGAGCTGAGGAAGTACTTGCCCGGGCGGAGGGTGTAGGTCTGGTCCTTGCCCGCGACGGATCGGTTCTCGCCCTTGGACGTGTCGGTGTTGACCATGACAACCGACGACGTGCCGGTGGCGGGGTTGCCGTTACGGTCGATGACCGACACCTTGACGGTCACCGCGGGGGCGGTGGCATACAAGTTGAACGCGGTTGACACCCGCTGGTTGCCGTCGGTCGCGACGATGCGGGCGGTGATGTCACCCAGCGCGCTGGCCGGGATGTTGGCCCCGAGCTGAACGGTGACCGGGACGTCCGCCGTGCCGTGCGCCGGGACGACAACGTGCTGCGGGGTCCGGATGAGCGGCGTGTTGATCGGGTTGTTGTCGTTGCCGAGCACCTTCTCGACGGACAGACGGAGGTCGATCGCCGCATCGCCACGGTTGGTGTACTTGAGCGTGCTGGGCGCGTAGGCGTGGGTCTGCGGGTAGTCGAAGGCGCCGCCGTAGACGGTCGACTGTGCGGTGACGGTCTGGGAGATCATCCGCGCGACGTCGAGACGTCCGGCCCCGACCTCCTGCGCACCACCCGGGACCGTCGGGTCCGCCGAGGAGGTGAGCAGCTGCTTCAGCTCGGCACCGGTCAGGGACGGGTTCTCCTCGTGGGCGATGGCCGCGGCTCCGGCGACGTGCGGCGTCGCCATCGAGGTGCCGGACATCCTCTGGTATGCGTACTGCCCGCGTCCGCCGGCGTTGGCGGCGAGGATGCTGACGCCGGGGGCGGCGATCTCGGGCTTGGTGAGGTGGTTGGTGCCGGCCGGGCCGCGGCTGGAGAAGTATGCCGTCGCGTCCGCTGAGTCGACCGCGCCGACCGTGAGGGCGGAGGTCGCGCACCCGGGGCTCGAGACCGTGTTCGGGCCGGAGCCCATGTTGCCTGCCGCGATGACGAACAGGCTCTTGCTCGATGCCGACAGCGCGTTGACGGCCTGGGCGATCGGGTCGTCGCAGGCGGTGGCCGGCGTCGGAGCGCCGAGGCTCATCGAGATGACGTCGGCCTTGTTGTCCACCGCCCACTGCATGCCGGCGATGATGTCGGCGTCGTAGCCGGCGCCGGAGTCGCCGAGCACCTTGCCGATGAGCAGGCTGGCACCGGGGGCGACACCGCGCTCCTTGCCGCCGCTCGCGGCGCCGGTGCCGGCGATCGTCGAGGCGACGTGCGTGCCGTGGCCGACGAGGTCGTTGGTCCCGTTCGGGGAGCGGGTGAAGTCCTTCTTGTCAGCGATCTGGTCCGCGAGGTCGGGGTGGCCCGCGTCGACACCGGTGTCGAGGATGGCCACCTTGCTGCCCTTGCCGTCGAGGCCTGCCTGCCAGGCCACCGGGGCGCCGATCTGCTTGGTGGAGTCGGCCATCGTGGCGCGCACCGGGCGGTCGAGCCAGAGCTTGGCCAGGCCGCTGCCGGAGGCCGAGGCCGCGTCCGTCAGGTCCGCCCAGGCGGCCTGCGTGTCCGACTTGTCCACGGCATACGCGAGGGAGTTGACCGAGTCCAGCGGCGTGGTCTCGCCGGCGCCGGTGGGCGCGGGAGTCGCGTCGGAGACGGTAACGCTGTCCTTGTCGTACTGCGCGATGACCCGGATCGCGTCCGCGTGGGCGTCGTCGAAACCGGCCGCGACGAGGCCGGTCACGTTGAACAGCTCCTTGTCGACCAGGTTGGCCGCGAGGGCCTCGGTGGTCGATGCGGGGAAGACGTACAGGCTGTCGCCGTCGCGCAGGGTCTGGTACTCGGGGACCGTTCCGTCCTCGCCGGGCAGCAGCTGGGCGACCGGCTGGCCGTCCGAGGTGCGGGTGACCCGGACGCGGTCGCCCGAGATCAGGGTCACCGTGGCCGACTTCTGGGCCGCGGCCTGGTCCGCCGAGCCGACGATGGGCTTCGGGTCGGAGGCTGCCGAGGCGCCGAGGACGGATGGGGACAGAGCGGTTGCGGCGATGGCAAGGATGCCAGCGGACGCGAGGGTATGACGTCGCCAGGTGCGGCGCATGGGAGGACCTCCGTGAGGATGGAGCCGGGCGTGGTACCCGGTTTTGGGAGCACGGCGCGGCACCGGTCAGGCGCCCTCGCCGCGGCAGGCCCCGAGGGGGTTGGGGCCATCGCCACGAGAAGGGTGACAAGAGGCCCCCGACTCGCGGAACCCCTCCGGGCAGGCGGAGAATCGACATGTCGTGTTCTCGACAGCCCAGCATTTGCGCCGGGCGGACCGGGCCGGGGTGAGAGGGAGCCGTGCATGAGCCCTGAGGTGGACCTCACAGCCCTCGGGCTGAACGCCGCACAGCAGCTCAACTACCACTCGCTCGTCGTCCAAGGCGGTGGCACCGAAGGGGACCTGGCGGCCCGGTGGAGCTCTTCCCCTGAGGACGTCCACAACGTCCTCTGCTCGCTGCGCGACCTCGGGCTCGTGGAGAGGACGACGCTCCCGGGGGAGCCGCCGCTGTGGTTCCCGACGGCCCCTGACGTGGCGCTCCAGGGCCTGCTCAACTCGCACCGGCACGCCCTGTCGGTGGCGGAGACGTCGGTTGCCCAGCTGACCGAGCTGTTCCGACGGGACGTCAACCATGCGGGCGTCGGCGACCTCGTCGAGGTCGTGCTCGGAGCCGAGGCCGTCGGGGCACGATTCCTCCAGCTGGAGCTCGGTGCCCGCGAGGAGGTCTGCGCCTTCGTCGATGCGCGCCCCGTCGCCGTCAGCTCGGAGGAGAACCAGGCGGAGGAGCAGGCGCTCCTGCGCGGCGTCACCTTTCGGGTCGCCATCGAGCGGGCCGCCCTCGAGGATCCCGCGACGGCCGGTGAGGCGCGCGACGCGCTCGGCGCGAATGCGCTCGTCCGCACCGTCCACAAGGTCCCGAGCAAGCTGATCGTCACGGACGGAGCCGTCGCGATGGCCCCGCTCTCTGTGCGCGGCCACGACGCCGCCGCGGTAGTCATCCGTGCCCCGAGCCTGGTGCGCTCGTTGGTCTCGCTGTTCGAGTTCGTCTGGGCCGCAGGGGTTCCCGTCGTCCTGGGATCAGACGAGAGCGTCGAGGAGGGGCTCGCTGCGGGTCCCGACAGCCATGACATCGCGCTCGTCTCGCTCATGCTCGGCGGGCTCACCGACGAGGCTGTCGGCAAGCAGCTGGGGATGAGCGGCCGGACCGTCCAACGCCGCCTCAAGGCGTTGATGGACTACACCGGCGCCACCTCCCGTATGCAGCTCGGCTGGGAGGCGTCCGAGCGCGGCTGGGTGACCCGGGGGTCCGACGGCCGCTGAGCCTATGGCGCCCGGCGGGTGGTGCTGCTGTGACGGGGCGCCCACTCGACCGTCGAGTGGGCGCCCCGTCACAGGTCGAGTGGGCGCCCCGTCACAGGTCGAGTGGGCGCCCCGTCACAG
>NZ_JBSGGK010000028.1:0-53714 GCF_053603855.1 Monashia sp. NPDC004114
CGCCCCGAGCATCGCTACCTGCCTCGACGCCGCTGACCGACCCACCCGCCGCGGGGGGACGCCACGGTTTGGGGGCCGCGGCGCCGAGGTGGTGGGTATCGGGGTGGTCTGGCCGCGTTTTGGGGGCCGCGGCGCCGAGGTGGTGGCTATCGGGGTGGTCTGGCCACGGTTTGGGGGCCGCGGCGCCGAGGTGGTGGGTGTCGGGGTGGTGGGGCCACGGTTTGGGGGCCGCGGTGGCGCCATGGCGGGTGAAGCGCGGGTGATCGATAGGATCGGCCGGTGACCGAGATCGAGATTGGCCGTGGCAAGCGCGGTCGGCGCGCCTACTCCTTCGACGACATCGCGGTCGTGCCCTCGCGGCGGACCCGCGACCCCGAGGAGGTCTCGGTCTCGTGGCAGATCGACGCCTACCACTTCGACATCCCCGTCATGGCGGCCCCGATGGACTCCGTCGTCTCGCCGGACAGTGCCATCGCGCTGGGCAAGCTCGGCATGCTGCCGGTGCTGGACCTCGAGGGCCTCTGGACGCGCTACGAGGACCCGGCGCCGCAGCTGCGCGAGATCGCCGCGATCGAGCCGGGCGCGGTGACGGGCCGGATGCAGGAGATCTACGCCGAGCCGATCAAACCCGAGCTGATCACCGAGCGCCTGCGCCAGCTGCGCGACGCCGGCGTGACCGTCGCCGGGGCGCTCTCCCCGCAGCGCACCCAGCAGCACTGGAAGACCGTCGTCGACGCCGGTGTCGACCTGTTCGTGATCCGGGGCACCACCGTCTCGGCCGAGCACGTCTCCGGCCGGGCCGAGCCGCTCAACCTCAAGCGGTTCATCTACGAGCTCGACGTCCCCGTCATCGTCGGCGGCGCCGCCTCGTACACGGCTGCCCTTCACCTCATGCGGACGGGTGCGGCCGGCGTGCTCGTCGGGTTCGGCGGCGGCGCAGCCCACACGACCCGCACCGCCCTCGGTATCCACGCTCCCATGGCCTCCGCCGTCGCGGATGTCGCCGCGGCCCGCCGCGACTACCTCGACGAGTCGGGCGGCCGCTACGTGCACGTCATCGCCGACGGCGGCGTCGGCACGTCCGGCGACATCGTCAAGGCCGTGGCCTGCGGGGCCGATGCAGTCATGCTCGGCGCCGCCCTGGCCCGCGCCACCGACGCCCCCGGTGGCGGCTTCCACTGGGGCCCCGAGGCGCACCACCCGGAGCTGCCCCGCGGCGAGCGGATCGAGCTCGGCGGCCAGGCATCGCTGGAGGAGATCCTCTTCGGGCCCGGCCGACGCGCCGACGGCACGACGAACATCATCGGCGCCCTCCGGCGAGCGATGGCCACGACGGGGTACTCCGACGTCAAGGAGTTCCAGCGCGTCGAGGTCGTCGTCTCGCCCTACCTCGGCGCCTGACCCCAGCCGGGAGCCGACTCGACGGGAGGGTGTGAGCTCCGGTCGAGCGGGCGCTTCGGCCCAGGCGAGACAAGGCAGTCCGGGGCGGCACAGGACGGTGACCGCCCACGCAGCGGATAGGATGCAAGGCGTCGTTGACCCGGCATACGGGGTGAATCGACACCAAGGGCGCGACGAGCTCTCGTCGCGCAGACCAGACGACACCAGATGCGGGCACCCGGTGGTCCGCGCGGGAAGGCACCAGTGATGACGGAGACGACCCCCGAGAACCCGACCGCGAGCAAGCAGAAGCGGCCGCTCTTCTCGATCGTCTCGGCGGTCTACAACGTGTCGCGGTACCTGCCGGAGTTCATCGAGTCCCTCGAGGCGCAGACGTTCGACCTGTCGCGCATCCAGCTCATCGCAGTCGACGACGGCTCCACCGACGACTCGCGCGCCGTGCTCGAGGAGTGGGCGATGCGCGCGCCGCTGGAGGTCGTCGTCCTGAGCCAGGCCAATGCCGGCCAGGCGGCCGCGCGCAACGCCGGCCTCGAGCAGGCCACCGGTGAGTGGGTCACCTTCATCGACCCGGACGACACCGTCAACGCGAAGTTCTTCTCCGCCATGGCCGCCTTCGCCAAGGAGAACCCCGAGGTCCAGTTCCTGTCGGCCAACGTCGTCCTGCGCAACGAGAGCACGGGCGAGCGGGCCAAGCACCCGCGCTGGCGGATGTACTCCGCCGACCAGCTCGTCGATCTCGACGTCGCCACGGCCTTCATCCCGGGCAGCTCGACGACGAGCCTGATGCGGCGCGACGTGGTCGGCGACCTGAGGTTCAACGCGGGGCTCCGGCCCAACTTCGAGGACGGCGACTTCGCCGTCCGCTACCTGCTGCGTGCCCCGAGCCGCCAGGCCGGCTTCATCGGCTCGGCGAAGTACTTCTACCGCAAGCGCGCCGACCAGTCCTCGACCCTGCAGACCGGCATCTCGGCGACGGGCCGCTACTCGACCGTCCCGCGCGAGGGATACCTCGCACTGCTCGACGAGGCCGCCGCGAAGTTCGGCTCGGTGCCGATGTGGGTCCAGCACGTGGTCCTCTACGAGCTGTCCTGGTACTTCTCGGCCGACGACGCGATGGCCAGCTCCGCCGCGGCGATCGAGGGTGAGCTCGCACAGACCTTCAGGGCGACGCTGCGGCAGATCATCGACCGCCTCGACCCCGACGTCATCGACGCCTTCGCGATCCGCAAGCTGCAGCCGCACTGGCGCGACATCATGCTGCACGGCCTGCGCGACGAGTCCTGGCACACCCCCTACGTCGTCACCGACAGCTACGACGCCGTCAAGCGCACGGTGCGGCTGCTTTACCGCTGGGTCGGCGAGCCGCCGGCCGAGGCGATCTACACCCGAGGCGAGCTCGTCGCTCCGGAGTACTCCAAGACCCGCGCCATCGACTTCTTCGGCGCGACGCTCATGTGGGAGAAGGTGCTCTGGGTCGACGCGCGGGGGACCGTCGAGGTGCGCCTCGACGGCACGCGTGTCGAGCTCGAGACCGCATGGCAGCGGCAGGCGGTCCGCGCGCTCGGGGCGCGCGCGATCTCCAACCGGTTCCGGCCGCCGCGGATGCGGCGTCGCGAGGCGCTCGACGCGCTGCTCGTCGACCCGGTGCGGCTGCTCGCGGCCCGGCCGCAGGTGCGCAAGGTCTTCAAGGACGCCTGGGTGCTCATGGACCGCATCCACGACGCCAACGACAGCGGCGAGATCCTGTTCCGCTGGCTGCGCACCAACCGGCCCGAGATCAACGCGTGGTTCGTCATCGAGAAGGACACGCCGGACTGGAAGCGCCTCAAGGCCGACGGCTTCGGCTCGCGTCTCGTCGCGCACGGCTCGCTGCGGTGGAAGCTGCTCATGATCAACGCGGCGCACCTCATCTCCTCGCACATCGACGCGCCGGTCCAGAAACCGCCGGCGATCATCAAGCACATCCAGCCGCGCTGGAAGTTCACGTTCCTGCAGCACGGCGTCATCAAGGACGACCTGTCGCGCTGGCTGAACGCCAAGCAGATCGACCTGTTCGTCACCTCGACCCCCGGGGAGTACGAGTCCATCGCTGCCGACGGGTCGCCGTACGTCTTCTCCACGAGGGAGGTCGCGCTCACCGGGCTCCCGCGCTTCGACCGGCTGCACGAGAAGGCCTCGCGGATCACCGGCGACGCCTGCGACCTCATCCTCGTCGCGCCGACCTGGCGCAACTGGCTCGTGCCGCCGCTCAAGCCGGGCAGCCAGCGGCGCGTCATCGACTCCCACTTCTTCGAGACCGAGTACGCAAAGTCGTGGACGGCGCTGCTCAACAGCCCCGAGCTCGCCGAGCTCGCCGCGCGCACCGGACGCAAGATCGCCTTCCTTCCGCACCCGAACATCCAGCCGGTGCTGGCCAAGATGGACCTGCCGGAGTCGGTGCTGCGGCTGTCGTTCGACGGCGCGGACGTCCAGGACTACTTCGCCCGCGCCGCCGTGCTCGTCACCGACTACTCCTCGATGGCGTTCAATGCCGCCTACATGGACCGTCCCGTCGTCTACTTCCAGTTCGACGCGCATCGGGTTGCGGCGGGCGGCCACGTCGGACGCGCCGGGTACTTCCGCTACGAGCGCGACGGGTTCGGCCCGGTCGTGGCGGGAGTCGACGAGGCCGTCGCGGCCGTCGTCGACATCGCCGAGAACGGGTATGCCGCCCGGCCGGAGTTCCAGCAGCGGATCGACGAGACCTTCCCCCAGCGGGACGGCCAGTGCTGCGCCCGGGTCGCCGCGGCGATCAAGCAGATCGGCAAGCCGGCACCCAAGCTGGAGGCGCTGGCCAGGGCCCCCAAGGGGGCCAAGGTCACCAGGGGTGCGAAGGCCACCGCGGCCGCGCGCGCAGACGGTGCGACCGCAGCGCCGTCAGCTCAGGCGGCTCAGGCGGCTCAGGCGGCTCAGGCGGCTCAGGCGGTCGAGTCGGGCGACCCGGCTGGGTCGGCCGACGCACCTACGGACGGGTCGGCCGAGGCGGGCCGCAGCGACACGTTCCCGTTGCGGGTGCGGTAGAGCTCGAGGCCGCTGTCCGCCGCGAGCGGCGGCAGCTCGAGCGCGCCCGAGACCTCCACGGCCCTGGGCCTCCGACCCGGGACCGGCACTGGCAGCAACCCGGGGAACGCCGCCTTCACGTCGTAGGCCTGTGCCGGCGGCGCGTCGCCTCGCAGCTGTGGCAGCGTCAGCGTGACCGCGAACCGCCCGTCGGGCTCGAGCCGGGTCAGGGCCGCGTCGACGACTGACGCGCGGTCGCGGTCGACGAGGACGACCTTCATCCGGGCGCGGGCGCGCAGGCTCCCGTCGCCGTCGACGACCGTCCCGGCGAGCGAGAGGGAGCGGGCACCGGCACTGATCTGACGGCATACGGTGGTCCGCAGGTGCCGGCCACGGGCGTGCTCGTTGCGGACCAGCCTGGTGACGTCGTGGGCGACGGTCGCCGACTGCGCGGGCACGTAGGGCCACCACCAGCCGCCCTCGCGGTGATCGAGCGGGCGGGCCACGTGCAGCCGGCGGTACGCGAACAGGCAGGCGGCCACAGCGCTTTCGTCCGAGCCCGTCACGATCTCCTGCACCGCGAGCCGGAACGGCTGCGCCAGCGCGGTCCGGCGCTGCTGGGGCTGCGCCTCGAGATAGTCGCGGGCGGCGGCGAGCCACTGGGTGCGGTAGTCGTCGTCGCGGCCGTCGATGTCCTTGCCGTACAGGGCCAGGTCGTGCTCGACGAACTTGGCCAGCTTCGCCTCGGCAAGGTCCGGCCGGCCGTCGAGGATGCGGTCGATCGCACGGTTGGCGGTGAGCCGGTCGTGGAAGTTCGAGATCTCGTGACGTCGCGCCGTGATCGACTCGCCCCCGGCGACGTTGTAGACGTACCAGTGGTAGACGGTCTCGTCGAGCGTTGCGATCCGCGACGCCTGGGCCCAGAGCGCGACGGTGAACGGCTGGTCCTCGTAGAGGATCCGCTCGGGGAAGCGGATCGCGTGCTCGTCGAGGAAGTCGCGGCGCATCACCTTGGCCACCGCGATCGTGTCGTGCCAGAGGGGGGAACCCGGGGCGAGCGGCGTGACCGGACCGCTGGTGTATGCCGTCGCCGGAAGAGGCGTGACCCGCTCGGTCCGCTCGTTGTACCGCGACACCGCACCCGCGGCGACGTCGGCGTGCTCGGCCTCGGCGAGGTCGACGAGCCTCCTGAGCGTACCCGGGAGGTACTCGTCGTCGCTGTCGACGAAGGCGACCCAGCGACCGCGCGCCTCGTCGAGGCCAAGGTTGCGCGGGGCGCCCGGAGCGCCGTCGTTCTCCCCACGGTGCACCACTCGCACGCGTGGGTCGGAGGCGGCGAGAGCGTCGGCGACCCGTCCGGTGTCATCGGTCGACCCGTCGTCGACGATGAGCACCTCGATGTCGCCGGTCGCGTCTGCCGCTGACACACCCTCTGCATGCCTTGCGGTGGGGGGAGTCCACGCCGCGAGCGCCGAGGCCACAGCCCGTGGGAGACGCCCTGCGTCGTTGTAGACGTTCGAGATGACGGTCAGCGAAGGAGTCGGGCTGCTCACGCAGAGTCCACTTCCGGTCGGGATGGCGACAGGGCGATCCTAGCCGGGGCGTGAGTCCCGAGGCCCACGCGACCGGGACTGAAGTCCCGCTGCGCCGGTGGTTACGAACCGGTTGCGAGCCGGTGGCTCTCCGGTGGCTAAATGGGAAATGACGGCCTCGTGCGTTAGGTTGTCCAGGTTGATTTTCGGGCATGGGTTATCACGTACGGAGTAAGTTTCTTGGCTGCACCCGACGCTTTGGGCACGACGGTCGTCGGCGGAGTCACGAAAGTGACGACCCCACCGGCGCGACGCGAGCGACCCGTGGAGGCCGGTCCGCGCAAGGACATCCAGGCTCTTCGTGCGATCGCCGTCACGCTGGTCGTGATCTACCACTTCTGGCCCAACCGGCTCACCGGCGGCTACGTCGGTGTCGATGTCTTCTTCGTCATCTCCGGCTTCCTCATCACGCTGCACCTGCTCGAGCGCCCGATCAAGCGCACGGCCGACCTGTTCGCCTTCTGGGCCAGGCGGGTGCGGCGACTCATCCCTGCGGCGACGCTGGTCCTCGTCGTCACGCTCGTCGCGAGCATGATCTGGCTCCCGCAGACGGTGCACGCGCGGGTGGCCAAGGAGGTCATCGCCTCGGCGCTCTACGTCGAGAACTGGATGCTGGCGTGGACCTCGACCGACTACCTCGCGACCGACCAGCTGCACTCCCCGACCCAGCACTACTGGTCGCTGTCGGTCGAGGAGCAGTTCTACATCATGTGGCCGGTCCTGATCGGCCTGGCGTTCCTCGTCTGTCGCCGGCTGTCGCGCTCGTTCCGCTACGTGCCGCTGTTCGTCATCGGTGCGGTCAGCCTCCTCTCGCTGGCCTGGTCTGCCTGGTTCACCAACGACGACGCGGCGCAGGCCTACTTCGTGACGACGACGCGCATCTGGGAGCTCGGGGTGGGCGCGGGGCTGGCCGCGGCGGTGCACGCCGGCCTCCGCTTCCGGTCGACGCTGCTTCGGGCCCTGCTGGTCTGGGGCGGCCTCGCGGCGATGATCTGGGCCGCGTGGAGCTACACCGGGGGGACGCCGTTCCCCGGCCTGGCCGCGATCCTGCCCACCGTCGGCGCGGCGATGGTCATCGCGGCGCGCTCGGACGACCTCGCCCCCAGCCCCCGTCACCTGTGGTCGGGCCGGCCGGTCCAGTGGCTCGGGGACGTCTCCTACTCGGTGTACCTGTGGCACTGGCCCGCGATCGTCATCGCGCCCTTCGTCCTCGGCGACGACAACGTGAAGGGGTGGCAGAAGCTCGTCATCATCGCGATCGTGCTCGCGCTCTCGGGCCTGTCCAAGCGCTGGGTCGAGGACCTCATGCGCTTCACGCCGGCGATCGCACGGAGCACCAAGCGGTCCTTCATGCTGCTCGCCGCGTGCCTCGCGATCTCGCTGACGACCGCCGGTCTCGCCCTGTGGCAGTCCGACCGTGCCGCGTCCGAGGCGGAGTCGGTGCGGGTGAACCCGGCCGCCCAGTGCGTCGGGGTCGACGCATTCCGCGACCCTGCGTGCGCCGGCCGGACGATGGCGATGCTGACGAACCCGATCCAGGCGGCCGACGACAAGCCCGACGTGTACGCCGACGACTGCTGGAACAACCGGCCCTTCACGAGGCACAAGGTCTGCTCGTACGGCCCGAAGAACGCCACCGTCAAGATCGCCCTGTACGGCAACTCGCACGCCGGCCAGTGGGAGCCGCCGATCGTCAAGACCGCCAAGGAGCGTGGCTGGCGGGTCGACACGTATCTCGCGTCGGAGTGCTACTCGGTCGACGTCCCCGTCCAGTTCGGGACCAAGACCCTCGAGGACAACTGCGTGGCCTGGAACGCCTGGGCGCGCGGCCGGATCGCCGACGGAGGCTATGACCTCGTCGTCATGTCGGACCGCACCCTGCAGCCGCTCGCGGGTGTCCCGGCCGCGCAGAAGACGGCCGTCGCGAAGGCGTCCTACAACCGCGTCATGGACACCTTCATCGAGGCGGGCGCTCGGGTCCTGGTCATCCGTGACACCCCCGGAGCGACCGGCAGCGTGCCTGACTGTGTGGCCCGCTACTCGAACGACGTGGCCAAGTGCGCGACCAAGGAGGCGCCCCAGCCGACCAGCGGGCTCGAGCCCGACCCGCTCGCCGATGCCGCTGCCGACCGGGTCGGCAAGGACGTCACTCGGCTCGAGGTGACCGACCTGCTCTGCCGCGACGGGTCTTGCCCGGCAGTGCTCGGAGGCCTCATCACCTACTTCGACCACGGCCACATGACCAAGACGTTCTCGCTGACGCTCTACCCAGAGGTCTCCCGCGCGCTGCGCACCGCGCTGTCCGGCGTGCCTGGGGCCTGAGCTCGCAGGCGCCGACCGCGGCCGAGGTATTCGGATCGAGGTATTCGGATCGAGGTGATCGGTCGCGCGATGCGCCGACCTCGTACCTCCACCCGGATACCTCGAACCGGGAACGTGTCGTGTGTCGCGGGGGAGTGGCCCGCCTAGGCTGGCCGCCATGGGGTACGACCACGACGTCGTCGTCATCGGGTCCGGCTTCGGCGGATCGGTGTCGGCGCTGCGGCTGGCCGAGAAGGGCTACCGCGTGCATGTCTTCGAGGCGGGCCGCCGATTCGAGGACGCCGACTTCGCCCGCACGAGCTGGGATGTGAAGCGCTACCTGTGGGCGCCGCGGCTCGGCTGCTTCGGGGTGCAGCGCATCCACCGGCTGCCTGACTGCCTCGTCCTCGCGGGCGCCGGTGTCGGTGGCGGCTCCCTCAACTACGCCAATACCCTCTACGTGCCGCCACCGCCCTTCTTCCGTGATCGCCAATGGGCCCACATCACCGACTGGCAGTCCGAGCTTGCGCCGCACTACGCGACCGCCCAGCGGATGCTCGGGGTCGTGACGAACCCGTGCGAAGGCCCGGTGGAGCAGCTCATGCGCGACACGGCATACGACCTCGGCGTCGGCGCGACGTTCGCCAAGACGCCGGTCGGCGTCTTCTTCGGCAAGCCTGGCGTTCGGGTGGCGGACCCGTACTTCGGCGGCGCCGGGCCGCAACGCACCGGGTGCACCGAGTGCGGCAACTGCATGGTCGGCTGCCGGGTCGGGGCGAAGAACACCCTCGTCAAGAACTACCTGGCGCTCGCCGAGCGGCTTGGCGTCACGGTCGAGCCGCTGCGGACCGTGACGTCCGTGCGTCCCGTCGACCCGGCTGTGCCGGAGCAGGGGTATGCCGTCACGACCGTCCGCAGCGGCGCCTGGGGGCGGCGCCGGGCGCAGTCGCGCACCGTCACGGCGGGCCAGGTCATCGTCGCCGCGGGCGCGTGGGGCACCGCTGCGCTGCTCCAGGCGATGAAGGCGACCGCCGAGCCCGACGGGCTCCCGCACCTGTCCGACCGGCTCGGGGAGCTGACCCGGACCAACTCCGAGGCGCTCGGCGGAGCCATGACCGCTCGCACCCCCCACGAGGTCGACCTCACGCGAGGGGTGGCGATCACGTCGAGCTTCCATGTCGATGACACGACCCATGTCGAGAACGTCCGCTACGGCAAGGGTTCGAACCTCATGGGAGCGCTCGCGGTGATGCAGGTCAACGGGGGCGGACGGGTGCCCCGGTGGGCACGGTTCCTCGGTGGGGCGGTGCGGCATCCGGCGGTGTTCGCCCGGTCGCTGTCGACCCGGCGCTGGAGCGAGCGCACGGTCATCGCCCTCGTCATGCAGAGCAGCGACAACTCGATCACCGTGCGGCGCAAGCGCGGCGTGTTCGGGTGGCACCTGACCTCGACCCAGGGCCACAGCGAGCCCAACCCGACGTACATCCCGCAGGGCAACGTGGCCGTCCGTGCGATCGCCGCGCGGCTCGAGCGCGCCACCGGCGAACGGGCCTGGGCGGGTTCGTCGATCGGGGAGATCCTCGACATCCCGATGACGGCGCACTTCCTCGGTGGCGCGGTCATCTCCGACTCGCCCGACACCGGGGTCATCGACCCCTACCACCGGGTCTGGGGCTATCCCGGTCTGCACGTCGTGGACGGGGCAGCGGTCTCGGCGAACCTCGGCGTGAACCCGAGCCTGACCATCACGGCGCAGGCCGAACGGGCGATGTCGCTGTGGCCGAGCAGCGGCGAGCCGGACCAGCGCCCGGCCCAGAACGAGCCCTACCGCAGGATGGCCGGATCGCAGCCGGTCGTGGGGGCGGGCCCGCTCGTGTGAGCCCGCAGGGGTGGGGCCGTCTCCCCTCACAAACGGCCCCACCCGATGGCGCGGGCCGCACCTGGTGAAGGTTGCGGACCGGCGGGGGTGAGACCGTCACCCCTCAGAGACGGCCTCACCCATGGCGCGGGCCGCAACCGGTCAGAAACGAGCCCGGCACCACGCTGACAACGACATACCCAGCCGAGGGTTACGCCGGTCACCACCGCCGATCCCACACCACCAACCCCGTCGAGTGGCCGCTTCGTCACTCGTGACGCGTGAGGCGACGAGGCCACTCGACGGGAGGTGGCTGGGACGACGAGGCCACTCGACGGGAGGTGGCTGGGACGACGAGGCCACTCGACGGGAGGTGGCTGGGACGACGAGGCCACTCGACGGGGCTCGAGTGGCCGGGTCGTCTCAGCGGGCCGGCTGGGGCTCGTCCCGCCAGGAGCGCCAGAGAGCGGCATACGCCCCGTCGGCCTCGAGCAGCTGCTCGTGCGAGCCGATCTCGCTGACCAGCCCGTCCTCGACGACGCAGACCCGGTCGGCGTCGTGCGCCGTCATGAGCCGGTGCGCGATCGCGACAACCGTCCGGCCCTCCACGACCGCCGCGAGCGAGCGCTCGAGGTGACGCGCCGCCCGAGGGTCGAGCAGCGAGGTCGCCTCGTCGAGCACGAGCGTGTGCGGGTCCGCGAGCACGAGCCGGGCCAGGGCCAGCTGCTGGGCCTGCGGCTCGGTGAGCCGTTGGCCGCCCGAGCCGACGACGGTGTCGAGCCCATCCGGGAGCTCCTCGGCCCAGACGCGGGCGTCGACCGCCTCCAGTGCCTCGAGCAGCTGCTCGCGGGACGCGCTCGGCCGGGCCAGGCGCAGGTTGTCCTCGAGCGAGCCGACGAAGACGTGGTGCTCCTGGGTCACCAGGGCGACCTGACCGCGCAGCTGCGGCAGCTCGAGGTCGACGAGACGCACGCCGCCGACCTCGACCCGACCGACCCGCGGCCCGTCGATGCCGGCCATGAGCCTGCCGAGGGTCGACTTGCCGGCACCGGACGGGCCGACGATGGCAAGCCGCTCGCCCGGCGTGAGGTCGAGCGAGACACCGCGCAGCACGTCGCGACCGGTGCGGTAGGCGTAGTGCACGTCCTCGACGTCGAGGCGGTCGTCTGCCGGCTCCTGGCCCGTGGCCGCCCGGTCCGGAGGCACGTCGGCGATGCCGATGACCCGCGCGAGCGAGGTCGCGCCGACCTGGATCTCGTCGAGCCAGGAGATGAGCTCGTCGAGCGGTCCCGCCATCTGCTGGACGTACAGGGCCACGGCGGTCACGGTGCCCGCGGTCACGATGTCGCGCGAGATGAGCCACCCGCCCCACAGCAGCGTCACCGCGACCGGCATGAAGAAGGCGAACTCGACCGACGGGAACCAGCGCAGCCGCAGGTTCAAGGTGTACAGCTCGGCGTCGTAGCAGTCGCGCAGGGCGTCGTCCATCCGCCGCCGGCGACGCCGGCCGAGCCGCAGGGCGTCGATGGTGCGAGCGCCGTCGGCGGACTCGGTGACGACCCCGTTGAGCACGGCATACGTCGCGCGCTCGCGCAGGTACCCGGCGGGCGCGTAGCGCAGGTAGCGGCGCGTCGAGATCCAGAGGATCGGGATGCCGACGACGATCGCCAGAGCGACCTGCCACCCGGTGATGAATGCGGCAACCACGGTGATCACGGTCGTCACTGCGCCGACGAAGATCGACGGGATGCCGAAGCGGATCACGTGGGAGAGCGCTTCGACGTCGTTCGTCGTGCGCGAGACGAGATCGCCCGTGCCGGCGCGCTCGACGGTCGACAGAGGCAGCTCGACGACCCGCCCCATGAACTGCTCACGCAGCTCGGCGAAGACCGTCTCGCCCATGATGAAGGACGCCCGCCGGGCGAACCACGTGACGATCGTCTGGAGGACGACCGCGCCGGCGATCCACATCGCGAGTGTGTTGACGACCGCGAGCGAGCGCCCGTGGCTGATCTCGTCGACGAGCAGGCCGATGGCGCGCGGCGCGACGAGCGCGGCGACGGCGGCGAGCGAGTGGAGGCCGACGACGAGGGCGAGGCTGCCTCGGTGGCGCCCCAGCAGGCCCCGCGTGTGCGCCCGCACCGATTCCATGTCGGCGACTGGCAGCGTGCGGGTCGGCTGCCCGGGGTGCTCGGCCGGCAGGGTGGCAGGTGTTGCGGACATCAGTCCTCCTCTCCGCGGATCACGGTTCGTCGGTAGTCGGGTCGGTCGGTCATGAGCTCCTGGTGGGTGCCGGTCGCGACGGCCTTTCCGTCCTGCAGGAAGACGACGCGGTCGGCGCGGTCGAGGATGAGCGGGCTCGCTGTCATGACCACTGTCGTTCGCCCGGTGCGGGCCGTCGTGAGACGGTCGGCGATCCGGGCCTCGGTGTGGGCGTCGACGGCGCTCGTCGGCTCGACGAGCACGAGTGTCTCGGCGTCGGTGAGCAGGGCCCGGGTGAGGGAGAGCCGCTGCCGCTGGCCGCCGGAGAACGCACGTCCGCGCTCCTCGACCTCGTTGTCGAGGCCATCGGGCAGCGCCTCCAGGACGTCCTCGCCGCTCGCGACGTCCAGCGCGGCGAGGATCGTCGCGTCGTCGTGCTCCCCGCGGGGGTCGAGCTCCTCGCGCAACGTGCCGGTGAACAGCCGCGGGTCGGTCTCCGAGACCACGATGCGACGCCGGAGCTCGGCGAGCGGCGCGTCCGCGAGACGCGTGCCGTTCAGCCGGGCGTCCGTGTCGTGCGGGCCGAACCGGCCGAGGCGGTCCGCGAGCGCAGCCGACTCCTCGGGCCGGGCCGACACGACGACGGTGAACAGCCCGGGCTCGATGCTGACCTCGCTGTCGGGGTCGACCAGCCGCGCCGGGTGGGTCGGAAGCGCTTGCGTCGCAATGGCTTCGAGCTGGTCGGGGGTGACGGCGAGGACCCGGATGAGCTTGCGGGCGCCGATGTGTGCACGGGTCGCGCGGTCGACCATCTCTGTCGCGGTGCGCAGCGGGATGACGAGGAAGGCGGTGTAGCCGTAGAAGGCGACGAGCTGGCCCGGGGTGATCTGGCCCTCGATGGCGAACCTGGCCCCGAGCCACACGACGACCAGGACGAACGCGCCCGGCAGCAGCACCTGGGCGGCGTCGAGCGCCGCCTGGTAGCCGGCCACCCGGTTGCCGACCTGGCGCACGGACTGTGACTGTGCGGCATACCTGGTCAGAAAGGTCTGCTCGCCGCCGATGCCGCGCAGCACGCGCAGGCCGGCGACCGTGTCGGCGCCGAGCCCGATCAGCTTGCCCGACTCCTCCCGCTGCGCGAGCTGGCGCTGCTGGAGCGGGCGCACGATGAACGTGAGGCACGCGACGAGCACCGGGACGCCGATGAGCACGACGAGGCCGAGCGGCGCGGAGGCGCTGAGCAGGATGAGCGCGACGACGACGTACGACACGACCGCGCCGGCGAACCGGGCCAGGACGTCGTAGAGCCCGCCGATCCGCATCGCGTCCGAGCTCACCGTCGCGACGACGTCGCCCGTCGGCACGGTGCGCGTCAGCGCCTCGCCGGTGTCGGCGGCCTTGTGCCCGACGAGCTGGGCGGAGCGGAACGCGCCCTGGAGCCAGTTGGCGACGGCGTACTTGTGCCGGAAGGCGCCCGAGACCGCGCTGACGAGGACGAGGCCGACGAGGATCGCGCACCAGAGCGCGAGCGACCCGGCGTCGCCGCCGATGATGCCGTCGTCGATCGCCTTGCCCATCGCGGCGGGGAAGAGGGCCTGGCTCACGAGCCAGACGACGCCGAAGCAGATCGCGATGACGAGCGTGCGCCACTGTCCCTTGCCGAGCCACCGCAGGTATGCCGTCGGGCCGGTGAGGTCCGGAGTGCCGGGGTCGGCGTGGGGCAGCGAGATCACTTGTTTGATGTTACGTTCGGCCCAGGCGTGCCTCATGCCATTTTTCGGCGGCTCCCGCGGGCGACCGCAAGAACTGAAGCCGAGTTGAGATCAAACCGCACAACCCCTCGCGCCGAACGCGGCGTTGGTATGCCTTCCGGCTCAGCTGGTCTGGTCCGACCCGGAGCGCTCCAGGGCGTCCGAGAGCTCGTCGACCACGAGGGTGGACTCGTCAACCCGGCCGTTGCGGTAGGCCGCCCGGCCCACGAGGTGGGCCGAGACCGGTGAGGTGAAGAACTGGGTGGCGCCGAGCAGGATGAGGGTCGTCACCGCGGCCCAGGTGCGCAGTGTCAGGGCGAGCCCGACGAGGATCACGATGAGCCCGAGGGTCTGCGGCTTGGTCGCGGCATGCAGGCGCGAGAGCGTGTCGGGGAACCGGGCCAGGCCCAGCGCTCCCGCGAAGCAGAGGAAGGCGCCGACCAGCAGGCACAGAGCCCCGGCAGCGTCGAGCACGGCGGTCCAGCTCATGGGTGCAGCCTCCTCTCGCGGACCTCGCCCTCCACCTCGTCCGTGTCGCGGGAGAGGAACCGGGTGACGGCGACGCCGCCCACGAAGCCGACGAGCCCGAGGATCATCAGGAGCGGCAGGTACGTCGACGTGTGCTGCCGGGCCGACTCGAGGGCGACTCCAGCGATGACGATGACGAGCAGGATCTCGGCGGCGATGATGCGGTCGAGGTTGCTCGGGCCGCGGTAGAGGCGCACGAGCACGATGACGGCGGCTGCGCCGAGTAGGGCGAGGGCGGCGATGACCACCGACGTGACGAGCCAGGTCATGGGGCATCTCCAGGGGGTCGGGCGCGTGGTCCTGAAATGGGTCCTGCGGGTCCGGTGGCCCGACCCGCGTCGGCGAGCTTGGCGGACTCGATCGCCTCGATCTCCTCGCGTGAGCCGAGGGCCCGCACGACGCGCTCCTCGACCACGAGGACGTGGCGCCGCTGCGCCTCGACCGCGCCCTTGCGCTCGACGTCGAGCAGGTGCAGGTAGAGGACCGAGGTCGAGCGTCGGGCGTCGATGACGACCGAGCCCGGCACCAGCGCGATGAGCTCGGCTGTGAGGGTGAGGTAGAAGTCCGACCGCGAGCGCAGCTGGACCTCGATGACGGCGTTGCGGGGGCGCCGGGTGCCCAGGGCGAGCCGCAGCACCTGCCAGGTGGCCGCGACGAGGTCACCGAGGAACCGGATGATGAGCCAGGCGAGCCGGTGCGGGCGGAGGCGGCCGTTGAACTCGATCGAGGGCAGCGGGAACGCGTACGTGACGAACAGGCCCACGAGGATGCCGTTGACGACGTTGCCCCAGGTGATGCGGTCCCACATGAGCACCCAGGCCAGGGCGATCGTGGCGATCGCCCGCGGCTGGAAGGTGCGGCGCCTGCGGGGCGCTGCCGGGCGGCGTACGTCGTCGGTCGTCGGGGTCGCGCTCATCTGCGGGCCTCCGGCGGAAGGACGGCATTGACGTAGGGAGTGCGCGCGATGAGGTCCGCGGCCGCCTTCTGGGTGTACGAGAAGAGCGGCCCGGCGAAGAGTGTGATGGCAAGGCCGACGGCCGTCATTGCCGCGGTGGCCCCGAGCATCGTGCGCGGCAGCGCCCGCGGCGAGGTGTCCACGGCCACAGCGACCGCCACAGCACCACCCCGGGCCGCGGCACCCTCCGCCTCTCCGGTGTCGCCGTAGGGGCCCGCGGTCCCGGACGCCTCCGCAGCCTCCGCCGCCTCTTGAGCCGCGATCGCCTCGGCGGCTGCCCGGGCCTCGGCGAGCGGACGCCAGAACGCCTGGCTCCACACCTTGGACAGTGCGTACAGCGTCAGCAGGCTCGTCACGATCCCGCCCACGACGAGCACCCACGCGAGCGGAGTGCCCACCTCGATACCGGCATGCAGCAGCCCGATCTTGGCGAGAAAGCCGGACAGGGGTGGGATGCCCGAGAGGTTCATGGCAGACAGGAAGAAGAGCACGGCGAGCACGGGGGAGGCCACGGCGAGGCCGCCCAGTCGGTCGAGGGAGGTGGTGCCGGCGACGCGCTCGACGAGCCCGGCGATGAGGAACAGCGCGGTCTGGATGGTGATGTGGTGCGCGACGTAGAAGATCGCCCCGGCCGTGCCGTCCTGGGTCGCGAGGGCGATCCCGAAGATCATGTAGCCGATGTGGCTGACCAGGGTGAACGACAGGATCCTCTTGAGCCCCGACTGGGAGACGGCGCCGAGGATGCCGATGACCATCGTCAGCAGGGCCGCCCACATGAGCAGCCCGGTGAGCGGGGACTCCGGGAAGAGCAGGGTCTGCACGCGGATGATCGCGTAGACCCCGACCTTCGTGAGCAGGCCGGCGAAGACCGCGGTCACCGGCGCCGGAGCGGTCGGGTAGCTGTCGGGCAGCCACGCCGACATCGGGAAGACGGCCGCCTTGATCGCGAACGCCGTGAGCAGGCAGAGCTGCAGCACGAGCGCAACGCTCGGGGTGAGGTCGGCGATGCGGATCGAGAGCTGGGCCAGGTTCACGGTGCCCGTCGCGGCATACACGGCGGCGATGCCGACGAGGAACAGGGCCGAGCTGAGCAGGCTGACCACCACGTACGTGGTGCCGGCGTGGATCCGCGACTCGGCGCCGCCGAGCGTCAGCAGCACGTAGGAGGCGAACAGCAGGATCTCGAAGCCGACGAAGAGGTTGAACAGGTCCCCGGCGAGGAACGCGTTGGCCACGCCGGCCGAGAGCACGAGATACGTCGGATGGAAGATCGTCAAGGGTGTCTCGGTCTCGTCCTCGCCGTCGGCCTGCCCCTGGCCGATGGCGAAGAGCAGCACGAGCAGTGTGACCACGCCGGAGACGAGCAGCATGAGCGAGCTGAGCCGGTCGGCGACGAGGGAGATCCCGAGCGGCTCCTGCCAGGCGCCGAGCCAGAGCACCTGGGGGCCGTGTGCATTCGTCTGCTGCACCAGCACCGCCGCGACGAGGACGGTCGCCGAGAGCACCGCGATGCTCGTCGCTCGCTGGAGCCGCGGTGACCGCCGGAAGGCGAGCGTCAGCGCGGCCCCGAGCAGCGGCAGCAGCACGGGCATCGGGACGATGTCGGCGACGGAGAGGTCAGCCACGGCGCTCACCTCCCAGGCTCTGGCGGTCGGAGCCCTCGTCGCCGCTGTCCTCGGGTCCGTTCTCGGGTCCGTCCCCGGAGCCGCCATCGAGGCGCTCGCCGGCGAGCTCGTCGGCGGTCGTCGTGGAGATCTCGGAGGGGTCGTAGGTCGACGACGTCGCGTCCTCGATGGCCAGGCGCTGGATCCGGGCGTCCTCGGCGTCGTCGGGCACGTCGTCGGTCCCCGAGACCTGCCACAGGCGGTACGACAGCGCCAGCAGGAACCCGATGGTCGCCAGCGAGATGACGATCGCGGTGAGGACCATCGCCTGCGGCAGCGGGTCGCTGATCGACTGCGGGGCCTCGCCGACGAAGGGTGGGCGTCCGGCGCGGCCGCTCACGACGAGGTAGAGGACGGCGACGCCGTTGCCGATGAGCACCATCCCGAGCAGCACGCGCACGAGGCTGCGGTCCAGCACGAGCGCCGTGCCGGCCGCAACCAGGCCGACCGTGACGAGGACGAGCGTGAGGTTCGGCTCGAGGGTCGGCTCGATGAGGGCGGCGACCGCCGGCTGCTGCGCCAGCGGCGTCAGCGCGGTCACCGGCGTCAACGCTGTCGGAGGCATCATCGGTGCGCCACCTCCTCGCGGCGGCCGCGGCCCTCGTCCGAGCCGCCTCCCTCGGAGACCTCGCCGCCGGTCGGGCCCGCGTCCGCTGCGGCGTCCTCGCCCGGGACGGGACCGTCTGACTCGGCCTGGATCTGCCGGTCGATGCCCGTGCCGAGGCTACGCACGATGTCGAGCATCATCCCGACGACGATGAGGTAGACGCCGATGTCGAAGAACACCGAGGTGACGACGTGGACCTCGCCCCACGGCGGCAGGGTGAAGTCGATGGTTGTCGTCTCGAGGATGGTGCCCCCGAAGGCGAGCGGCGCGAGCGCGGACCCGACGGCGACGAGCAGCCCGAGGCCGACGACGAGGCCGGCGTCGAACGGGGCGGCCTCGTCGAGCTCGTAGCGGCCGCCCGCGAGGTAGCGCACGACGAGCGCCAGCCCCGCGACGAGCCCGCCGGCGAAACCGCCCCCGGGCTGGTTGTGCCCCGAGAAGAGCAGGAAGAGAGACGCCGCGAGCATGATGTGGAACACGAGGCGCGTGACGACCTCGAACATCACCGAGCGCTTCTCCTTGCGCATGGTGCGCCCGCCGTGCAGCCACGTGCCGCGCGCCGGGTCGGTGGCGGGGATGGCCTTCGACGAGGCCCGGGAGATCCGGGTGTTGCGGGTGCTCACGAAGATCAGGCTGGCGACGCCGGTCGCCGCGGCGACGAGGACCGACACCTCCCCGAGGGTGTCCCAGGCGCGGATGTCGACGAGGGTGACGTTGACGATGTTCTTGCCGTGCCCGAACTCGTATGCCTGCGTGGGGTACCCCTCCGAGACGGGCATCGAGTGGCGGCCGCCCGCAGCCACCAGGGCGATGGCTCCGACGGCGCACCCGACCGCGGCACCGAGGGCCAGCCGCCAGGTGCGCGAGGGGGAGTGCGGGTGCCGGGTGAACTTCGTCGGCAACCGGCGAAGCGCGAGCACGAAGACGACGAGGGCGACCGTCTCGACGAGCATCTGGGTGATCGCCAGGTCAGGCGCCCCGTGCTCGATGAAGAGCAGCGACACGCCGTACCCCGTCGCGCCGACGAGCATGACTGCGGTGAGGCGGCGGCGCGTGATCAGCACGAGCACCGCTGCAGCGACGACGATCCCGCCCACGACGGCCTGACCAGCGTTGTCCCACAAGCGAACCGACGGCATAGCCCGGCTTGCGAAGGCAGCCACCCCGGGAAGTGCGACGAAGACGAGGAGGATGGCGGCGAGGTAGATCGGCAGCGACCCGCGCTGGGTCACGGCAGTCGTCTCGACGGCGCCCCGGTCGACCCAGCGCATCGTCCGCGCGAAGCCGCGCTCGCCGTCGACCAGGGCCGGCACGCGCGCCTGCGCCCGCGCGACGTCCTCGCGCACGAGGAAGAGCACGAGACCCAGCAGGATCGACAGCGCCGAGAGCAGCAGCGGCACGGTCAGCCCGTGCCACAGCGCGAGCGGCTCCGGGGCCGACCCGACGGGGAACTGGACGGCATACGGCATCAGCCAGGGCGACTCGAGCGGTGCGAGCAGGCCGAGCGCGAGACAGGCGACGCCGAGCAGGAGGGGGGCCAGGACGAATCCCGGGTGCGGCGGCTTGACCCGTGTCGGGGCGACCCCCGGCTTCGTCGCGAAGGCGCCCCACAGGAAGCGTGCCGTGTAGGCGGTCGTGAGCGCGGAGCCGACGACGATCGCAACGAGCGCCACCCAGCCGTATGCCGCCGGGAGGGGGGCAGAGTGCTGGACCTCGTCCCAGACCGCGGTGAGCGCGCTCTCCTTCGAGACGAAGCCTGCCAGCGGGATGACCCCGGCCATGGACAGGCCCGCGAGGGTGGCGGGCACCGACACCGGCAGCAGGCGCCGCCCGACGCCCGACAGCTCGCGCAGGTCGCGGGTGCCGGTCGCCTTGTCGACGACCCCCACGGTCAGGAAGAGCGTCGACTTGAACAGGCCGTGAGCCAGGACCAGCGCGAGGGCGGCGAGGGCCGACTCCTTGGTGCCGAGGCCCGTGATGGCCACGATGAACCCCAGCTGGCTCACCGTCCCGTAGGCGAGCAGGAGCTTGATGTCGTGCTGGCGCAGGGCTCGCCACCCCCCGACGAGCATGGTGAACAGGCCCAGCCCGAGGGTGAGCGCGAACCACGCCGGGGCCCCGGCGAAGACGGGGGCGAGCAGCGCGACGAGGTAGATGCCCGCCTTGACCATGGCCGCGGCGTGCAGGTACGCGCTCACCGGGGTCGGCGCCGCCATCGCTCCGGGCAGCCAGAAGTGGAACGGCACGAGCGCCGACTTCGACAGCGCCCCGACGAGCAGCAGCACGACGGCGGCCACCATCACGGCGTCGAGCGGCGGGGGCGAGGCCACGAGGGCGGAGATGGAGTAGGTGTGGTGCACGCCGATCGCGATGATGCCGATGAGCATCGCCAGGCCGCCGACGGTCGTGACGAGCAGGGCCTGCATGGCGGCGCGGCGGTTCGTCGAGCTGGCTGGGTTGTGACCGATCAACAGGTAGGAGAAGACCGTGGTCAGCTCCCAGAAGATGTAGAGGACGAGCAGGTTGTCGGTCAGGACCAGCCCGAGCATCGCGCCCGCGAACGCCGTGAACACCGAGGTGAACCGCCACAGCGAGGGGTCGTCGTCGGCGAAGTACCACGCGCAGTAGAGCAGCACGAGCGCGCCGACCCCCGTGATGAGCAGCGCCAGCACCCAGGACAGCGTGGTGAGGCGGAAGTCGAGGTCGAGGCCGAGGCCCGGCACCCACTCGATCCGCTGGGTCGGCAGACGGCCCTCGCGCACGTCGACGGCCACGGCGACCAGCCAGCCGAACGCGACCGCCGGCACCACCGCGAGGACGAGGAAGGCCTTGGCGCGCAGCACGCGCGCCAGCCAGGGCGCGAGCGCGGCAGCAAGCAGGTGCAAGAGCAGTAGCTGCGCCACGGCGGCCCCTCGGTCGTCGGGTGAACAGGTCGTCCACGACGCCCGCCGGACCGGTGGCCCCGCGTCGGTCGTGAGGGTCAATCCTATGTGCAGCCGAAGACCCCGCCGACCGGACGGTCGGCGGGGTCTTCGTGATCAGGCGTTGCTGACCGGACCGGATCCGTGCTCACGCGCACTCACGCGCGGGACCGGTTCGGCCTCCGGCTCACTTGGGAGCGACGAGGACGTTGAGCGAGTTGCCCTGCATAGAGCTGCCGACGACGCGGATCGTCGTGCCGGTCTTGGGCACGTCGACGCCGTACCACCCCGGCTGGTAGCGACCGGCGTGGGAGCCGGTTGCACCGTGCTCGTCGGAGTTGGTCCACCACGACTTGGTGTCGTCGAAGACCGGGACGGCCGGCTTGCTCGCGATCGACCCGGCGACGCTGTTGTTGTGCAGCGAGATCGCGTCGGTCGGCTCGAGCCCGAAGGTCGAGTCGTAGGAGAGGATCCGGTTGCGCATCAGCGTCCCGTCACTCCAGTGGCTGAACTCCGGGTGGGCGTCGACCGGCAGGATCAGGCCCGAGCCCGGGTGGTCACCCACGTTGTTGTCGGCCATCGAGGAGTCCCAGTAGCTGACGAGCAGGCCGTTCTGGTACGGGTAGCTCTCCACCATGTCCGGCGTCGTGTTGAGGAAGCCGAAGTTGTATGCCGTGGCGAGCGACGTGTCGTACCCGTCGTACTGCCGGTTCTCCGCGACGTAGGCGTTGAAGAACTTCTGCGTCACGGTGCCGGAGCTGGCCCGGAAGCCGCTGCCGTCAGCCGGGTCGAACGTCCAGCCGGCGTCGCTCTCGGCGCCGTCCAGCGGCTGCCCGCTGATCGCGATCGCGTCGAGCTGGAGGCCGGGCGGCGGCGTGCTGACGCCGGGCTGCCCGACCTGGGCGACGTCCTGCCAGTAGCGGAACTGCAGCGTTACCGTCTGGCCGGCCCACGCGGACAGGTCTGCGGTGAGGTCGGTCCAGTCGGCCTTGACGCCCGTGATGCCGTGGCCCTGGTTCTGCCCGTTCGGGTCGGTTGAGCTCGACAGGTTCGTGTTGACGTAGGTCCACGTGGCGCCGTTGTCCGTCGACACGCGAAGGAAGGCGTAGTCCCAGTCCTGCTCGATGTTGTAGCGAGCCTTGGCCGAGAGCGAGACCGAGCCCGCCGGCAGAGTCACCTGCTTCGTCATCGTGGTGTCGATGTCGTCGCGCGCGTCGCTGTAGTACACGTGCTCGCCCTCGTAGGGGGCGCCGAGCTCGAGCGGCACCTCCTTGTCGGGCAGCAGGGTGAACAGCGCCTGCGCCTGCTTGGTCGCGGGCGCGTTCGAGCCGATCGTGTGCGAGGACCGCTTGCCGGCCTGCGCGACGTCGTAGAACGGGCCCTGCTTGCCCTGCGGCTGGAGCCAGCCGAGCTGGAACAGCTCCCAGGCGCCCAGGTCGGTCGGGGCGTCGCCGATCCCGTCCGGGCCGCCGTCGCCGATGTTGGCGCCGGAGGACATCAGGGTCCAGAACGCGGTGTTGTTCTCCGCGCCACCGGTGTTGCCGGACGTGTCGTACAGGTCGGGCAGACCGAGGTCGTGGCCGAACTCGTGGGAGAAGACGCCGAGGCCGCCGTTCTCCGGCTGCATCGTGTAGTCGCCGACCCAGATGCCGGTCGGGTTGTTCGGCACGAGCGGGCTGCTGACGGTGCCGGTGTTGCTGCCGATGTTGACGCCCGCGCCGAGCGGTCCGCCACCCTGGATGTTCGCGAACGAGCGGTGGCTCCAGATCGCGTCCGTGCCCTGGTGCGGGTCTCCGGCGGCCTCGTCGCCACCGGCGTGGACGATCTGGAAGTGGTCGATGACACCGTCGGGCTCGTTGAAGTTGCCGTCGCCGTCGATGTCGTACCGGTCCTGCTGGTCGAACGTCTTGAGGTATGCCGTGATCTCGGCCATCGTCTTGCCCGACTTGAGCTGGTTGTCGACCCAGACGGCGAGAGCGTCACGCACGAGTGCCTTGGACGTGTTGCAGACGATGCTGCCGCAGTAGTTACGGCCGTAGAGCGCCTCGTTGTACGGCACCTTGACCCAGTCGGTCACCGCGCCCTCGACCGAGTACCGGCCCGAGGACTGGCGCTGGTAGTAGTCGGCCATGCGGGTGAAGTACATGTTCTCGTAGTGGGCCTTGTTGTAGTCGGCCTGCCAGAGAGTCGAGTTGTCGACCGCGCGGTCGGGTGCGGGGATCTCGTTGTGCAGCGGCCCGGTCACGTCCGTCGCGCTGCCGTCCTTGGGCGGGCCGAGGAAGGTGCCCGGTGGCACCGTCGTGCCGATGCCCCCGGGGTACTGCTCGTTCCCGAACTCGACGATGACGACGAAGATCTTGTCGGTGCCCTCACGCTCGAGCGGCACGTACTGGCCCGGGCCGAGCTTGGCCACCTTGCCCTGGGCGGACTTGTCGCCCTTGAGCCGCTTCTCCAGCGCCTTCTGGCGCATGGCGTCCTGCTTGACCGCCATGGGTGAGCGGAGGTTGTCGTTGCCGGCGTTGGCGTTCTTGCCGGACGACGCGCCGTTGTCGGCGCTCGGAGCGGCCTGGGCCGGTGACGCCACGATGGCGCCTGCGACCAGGGCTCCCGCGGCGAGCAGGCCCGTCAGCCTGCTGCGCCCGGTGTGCATTGTCTGCCTCACGAGGTTGTCCCCTAGTTGTGAGATTCCTGTTGGACGCCGCGCTCGCCTGGGCATACGAACATCCCCCGCCGGGCGCAACGATCGACAGTCAACTGCGCGTGACCAGTGAGATAACCCTCTGTTCCGGAGCCGTTACCAATTCGAGACCATCGGGGCGATGGTCGGGGACCAGAGATTCGGTCAGAACGTGACGAAGGTGTCTCGCGCCAGGAAGAAGCCATGGTGCGAGGCCGCGTCGACACACGTCATGCCGGTCTCCTCGCTGAGACAGGCGACCGAGCCGAGCGCAGGGTCCGTGCGCGAGCCGTAGTCCAGCGTGGGCGCGCCGCCCTGCCGGATGGTGTCGGAGTTGCACACCGGCCGGGCGCCCTTGTCGGACAGCTCGATCCGGCCGATGTCCTGCGGTCCGTCCGTGGGGCAGATCGAGGGGATAGGCGGCGTGATCCGTCCCTTCTCGACCTCGCATGCAGCGAGCTGGCTCGGGCCGCGACCGGCGACGCACGAGATGTTCCCGCTCGGGCTCTGGAACGCCGCTGCCGTCCCGCCCGCGACGCGCGCGCCCGCGATGCGCTGCTGGGCCTCGGCGAAGGAGTGGGGTGCGCCGCGCTGGCGACCGGCCGCGAGGCTGATGGGCACCTGGCTGGTCGGCGCCGGGCTCTGGGCCAAGGACGTCGGGACCGTGGTCGGCTGCGCCGGCGAGGACGGGCTCCCCGTCGGGTCGACGTAGACGGTGACCGTCCTTCGCGGGCTCGGGATGTCGGTGACGCCGCACCCGGCGAGGACCACCGACATCGCGCCGACCGCGCCGACCAGTGCGACGACGCGCACGAGAACCACGTGGCGCGCCCGGTTCGTCCTGCTCACCATGGGCGTGGAGTCTGCCACGCCTTGCTGGACAGGTCACCCGGGCGGTCTCGAGGCTCCCGAGCAGGTGACCTACCCTTGGGGCGTGTTCCGCAGCCTGCTCACCCCGCGCTGGGTCGGCATGCTTGCCCTCCTGCTGGTCATCGTCACGGCATGCGTGTTCCTCGGCCTGTGGCAGCTCGGCGTCGCCCGCGACGAGGGCCGCAAGGACGCCGTCGCGGCCGCCGCCAGTCTCCAGCGGGCGCCGCTGCAGGACGTGACGAAGCCGCACGCGGCGTTCGCGGCGGAGTACTCGAACCGTCCCGTCACCGTCACGGGCACGTATGCCGCCGACCGCACCTTCGTGGTCGTGGACCGCAGGCTCGACGGCCGGGTGGGGTCGTGGGTGGTGACGCCGCTGCAGACCGCCGGCGGCACCGTGGCGGTGCTGCGCGGCTTCGTCGACGGCACGCCGGCCGCGAGCGCCCTGCCGCCGACCCCGCCGGGGGTCGTCACGGTGACCGGCACCCTCGGCCCGGGCGAGTCGCCGCGGCCCGGTGGTGCGCTGCCGGAGCCGCAGCGGCGCGCCATCGACCTGGCCGAGCTCGTCAACGAGTGGCCGGGTGACCTCTACAACGTCGTCGTCCTCGCCTCCGCGGAGAGCGCGGGCTCGACGGCGAGCAGCGGCGCGCCCGTCCAGGCTGCCGGCCTGTCCCGAGTGCCACCTCCGGAGCTCGACGCGTCCCTCAACCTGCGCAACGCGGCATACGCCGTGCAGTGGTGGGTCTTCGGACTGTTCGCGATCTGGATGTGGTGGAAGATGTTCCGAGCCGAGCAGCAGGCGCAGACGCCGTCGGCTGCCCCGAAAGAAGGTGTGAGCGCGTGAGCCCGACGTACCCGACCAACCTGGCCAAGCCCGAGCAGATCAGGTCGGCCCTGGCGATCTACCGGGTGCTCGCCATCATCGCCGGCATCGCCCTGTTCGTGCTCATCCTCGAGATGGTGATGAAGTACGGCTTCCACCAGGAGAACGTGCTCACGAAGTACTGGAGCCCGATCCACGGGCTGATCTACATGGCGTATGCCGCCTCGGTCGCGAACCTCGGTATCAAGGCCGCCTGGGGGATCAAGCGGATCGTGCTCAACCTGCTGGCCGGCTTCGTGCCCGTCGTGCCGTGGGTCGCCGAGCAGCGCAACAGCCGCGAGGTCCACGCGATGCTGTCCCGGGCCTACGTGGCTGGGGACGGCGGCACCGGCGACTCAGCGAGCGCTGCCGGCGGCCCGGCCCCCTCGGGACCGGGCGCGAGCGCCTGAGCGCGGCGGACGGCATACCGCCTCGGTGGAGCCGGCGCCCGCGCCGGACGCGCGCTCGACCCTGGCCGATAGAGTTTGTGCGTGACCGACGCCGTGCCGCCCGACCTGCCCGACACGCAGCCCGACCCACAGACGGACCCCCAGCCTGGCACTGAGCCAGGCGCTGCGACCGATGCTCCGACGAGCCTGCAGGACCACCCGGTCCTCGTCGTCGACTTCGGGGCGCAGTACGCCCAGCTGATCGCGCGCCGCGTCCGGGAGGCGCAGGTCTACAGCGAGGTCGTGCCGCACTCGATGTCGGTCGCCGACATGCTCGCCAAGCGCCCTGCCGCCGTGATCCTGTCCGGTGGGCCGAGCTCGGTCTACGAGGAGGGCGCGCCGCGGCTCGACCCGTCCCTGCTCGATGCCGGCGTGCCGGTCTTCGGGATGTGCTACGGCTTCCAGTCGATGGCCCAGGCCCTGGGCGGCACCGTCGAGCGCACCGGGGCGCGCGAGTACGGCAAGACCGACGCCTCGATCTCCCGCCCCGACTCCACGCTCTTCGACGGCCAGCCCGACGAGCAGGTCGTCTGGATGTCGCACGGCGACGCCGTCAGCGACGCGCCCGCCGGCTTCACGGTGACCGCCTCGACCATCGGCACGCCCGTCGCGGCCTTCGAGGACGACGAGCGGCGCCTCTACGGCGTTCAGTGGCACCCGGAGGTGCTGCACTCCGAGCAAGGCCAGCGGGTCCTCGAGAACTTCCTCTGGAAGGGCGCCCGGATCGCGCCCGACTGGACGCCGGGGCACGTCGTCCACGACCTCGTCGACGCGATCCGCGAGCAGGTCGGCAGCGACCGTGTGCTCTGCGCGCTGTCGGGAGGCGTCGACTCCTCGGTCGCTGCGGCCTTGGTGCAGAAGGCGGTCGGCGACCAGCTGACCTGTGTGTTCGTCGACCACGGGCTGCTGCGCGAGGGCGAGGCGGAGCAGGTCGAGAAGGACTTCGTCGAGGCCACCGGCGTCGACCTCGTCGTCGTCGACGCGCGCGACCGGTTCCTCGAGGCGCTCGCCGGCGTGACCGACCCGGAGACCAAGCGCAAGATCATCGGCGAGCAGTTCATCCGGGTCTTCGAGCAGGCCGCCCGCGACGTCGTCCTGGACCGCGGCGACGAGGAACACCCCGTCAAGTGGCTCGTCCAGGGCACGCTCTACCCCGACGTCGTCGAGTCCGGTGGCGGCGAGGGAGCCGCGAACATCAAGAGCCACCACAACGTCGGCGGGCTGCCGGAGGACCTCAAGTTCCAGCTCGTCGAGCCGCTGCGCAGCCTGTTCAAGGACGAGGTGCGCCAGGTCGGCCTCGAGCTCGGGGTGCCGGAGGTCATCGTCTGGCGCCAGCCGTTCCCGGGGCCGGGCCTGGGCATCCGGATCATCGGCGAGGTCACGGCCGACCGGCTCGCGGTGCTGCGCCGAGCCGACGCGATCGCGCGCGAGGAGCTGACCCGGGCGGCCCTCGACCGCGACATCTGGCAGTGCCCGGTCGTGCTCCTCGCCGACGTCCGCTCGGTCGGCGTCCAGGGTGACGGCCGCACATACGGCCACCCGGTCGTCCTGCGGCCCGTGGCCTCGGAGGACGCGATGACCGCCGACTGGGCGCGCGTGCCCTACGACGTGCTCGCGACGATCTCGACCCGCATCACCAACGAGGTCGAGGAGGTCAACCGGGTGGTCCTCGACGTGACGAGCAAGCCGCCAGGCACCATCGAGTGGGAGTGAGCGCACCGCGCTGAAGAGCGCGCGCGGTGTGACCAGCGTGACCGGAGTGACGGGCGGGCCACTCGACGGTCATGCCGGTCGAGTGGCCGCTCCGTCCCAGCGTCATCCGGTCGAGTGGCCGCTCCGTCCCAGCGTCATCCGGTCGAGTGGCTGCGCCGTCCCAGCGTCATCCGGTCGAGTGGCCGCTCCGTCCCATCCGTCATCCGGTCGAGTGGCCGCTCCGTCCCATCCGTCTCAGCAGCGTGCGGGCCTCAGCGACCCGTCATGGCGATGTACGTGGCCGCGTTGCCGTTGGGGTGGATGAGCACGGCGGGCCCGAGGCAGCGTGCCGGCACGTTGAGCGTGGCCTTGATCTCGGCGTTGCCCGCAGAGCTGAGCGGTACGGTTCCCGTCGTCGCGGCCTTGACGTTGTTGCAGGCGACGCTCGCCGAGACCGTCACCACAGGTCCGGTGCCGACGCCCGGGATGACGAGGCCGACGATCGAGACCTTGAGGGTGCCGTCGGCCTGGACCTTGGCCTCACCCGAGGTGATCTGCCAGGGCGCGCCACCCGGGTTCGAGCCGAAGAACGGCTTCGGGTCCGTGGGGAGGCTGCCCTGGATCGGCGCCCGAAGGAGGTCGTCGCTCGTCGCGGCGACGGCAGCGGTGGTGGCGAGCACGCTGGCTGCGGCCAGAGCGCCGAGGACGAACGTGGCCGTGCGGGAAGGTCGGTGCATGGGTCTGCTCCTTGTGATGTCTCGTGCCGCTGATGGTGGTCGCGGGCGCCGGGCGGACCGTCGGGGCCGCCGGACGTCCCCCACCGAAGACGGCGTCCGGCACCCTGACGGTTCACCTGTCTGCGGGCGTGAAAGCGGATCCAGCCGGAGTCGCTAGGGTTGCGCCCATGTGCGGAATCGCCGGACACCTGGGTGTCCCAGCCGACGAGACCCTGCTCGAACGCCTGGTCGCGCAGCACCCGGGGTCGGTGCCGACCCAGCGCTACCAGGGCGACGCGGAGGGACTGGCCGGTCGTCCGGCCGGGCGCCGCGGCAGTGGGCCGCTGCTGGCCACGAGCCGCGGCGGCCGTTTCACGCTGGCCCTCGACGGTGAGCTCTACAACCGGTCCGAGCTGCGCTCCGACCTCGAAACGCTCGGGCACGACCTGCCCACCGGCGCGGACGCGGAGCTTGTGCTCGCCGCGTTCACGGAGTGGGGCCCGGACGGGTTCGACCGTCTCGACGGCGCGTATGCCGTGGCCGTGTGGGACCGCGACACGCGTGCGTTCACGCTGGCCCGAGACCCCTTCGGCATCCGCCCGCTCTACGTATGCCGGGTGGCCGGGTCCACGGAGCCTGCTGGGTCAGGCGGGTCAGCGGGATCCGACGAGACGACGGGCTGGCTGTTCGCGAGCGAGATCCGGGGCATCCTCGACAGCGGGCTGTACGAGAAGCGCCCGAACGACCTCGTCATCTACCGCTACCTGCGCCACCGCGTGCACGACGACGGGCCCGAGACCTTCTTCGAGGGGATCGAGCGCGTCGCTGCTGGCGAGGTCGTCACGCTCACCGGCCGCGGGATCGACCGCCGGTCGTTCAGCCGGCTGCGCGACGAGCTCGAGGCGGGCCGGGCCCGGCCGCGGGCGTACTCCGCCCCGGTCGCGCAGGAGTTCCGCCGGCATCTCACCGACGCCGTGCGGCGCCGCTCCGGCGCCAGCGGGCGGATCGCGACGGCCCTCTCCGGCGGCCTCGACGCCGCGGCCATCGCCGTTCTCGTCGACGGGCTGGCCCGAGAGAACGGGACGCACCAGCCAGGACGGTCCGGCGCCCTGGTGCAGGACACGTGGTCGGCCGTGTACCCGGAGACCGTGGCTCCCGAGCGCGAGCAGCTCGACGTGGTGCTGGCCACCCTCGGTGACCGGGTCGATGCACACCGCATCGAGCCGACCCCGTCGGAGTTCAAGGCCGACCTGCACGACTTCGTGCGCACGCAGGAGGAGCCGACCGGCTCGACGGGCCCGTACACGCAGTACCGCGTCCTGCGCGCCGCCGCCGACCTCGACGGAGTCGTTCTCGACGGCCACGGCGGCGACGAGACGCTGGCCGGGTTCGGCCCGCACCACCTGGTCCGCCTCCGCGAGCTGCGCAACCAGAGCGCGATGCAGGCCGCGACCGAGCTCGGCCGCTCGATCGACGTGCTCTACCGCAGGGGCCGGCCGGTCATCGGCGCCCGGCTCCGAGGCCGCAAGGACGTGCCGGTCACCTCGCTGCTGGCCTCGTCGTTCGCCGCAAAGCACGTCGGCGACACGTACGACGTCGAGCGCACCGACCTGCACGCCCGGCTGATGCAGGACATCTTCACCGGTTCCCTGCCGGCCCGGCTGCGATACACCGACAAGAACGCCCGACGGTTCGGGGTGACGGTGCGGCTGCCCTTCGTCGACCGTGACCTGACCCGGTTCGTGGCCTCGCTCGATGACGACGCCCTCGTCAAGGACGGCGTCGGCAAGCGGGTGCTGCGCGACGCGATGCGCGGTGTCCTGCCCGACGCGGTGGTCGAGCGCCGTGACAAGGTCGGGGCGACGACTCCCCAGCGAGACTGGTTCCTGCGTCTCAAGAACCACATCTACGGCGAGTTCCTCAGCGAGTCGTTCGCCAACCGCCCCTACTTCGACCAGACCGCGGTGCTGGAGGCCTTCGAGGGGTGGATCAAGGGGACGAACACGATGGACTCCTCGACGATCTGGCGCATCCTCAACGTCGAGCTCTGGCTGCAGGAGTTCTTCGACGAGCGCCCCGACGAGGTCGACGCACCGGTCCACGTCAAGACCGACTTCGAGCCGAACGCCCGTAAGCAGCTGGACCTGACGACCGCCGACGGCCAGCAGGTGCGCCGCTACCCGCTGCGCACGGACCTCTACGCCCGTGAGGACGACCTCGTCGGCAAGACCCTGGGCTACGTCGAGAGGTTCTTCGCCGGGCTGCCGCAGGCCGGCGGCGACCACGCTGCCGCGACGACGGGCCGCTGGTACTTCTTCATCTCCGAGAAGATCGTCGCGATCACCCAGGGCCGGTCGTTCTTCATCTGGGACATCAAGGTGGGCAGGCCGGCCAGGATCCTGAGCCGGTACGTCACGCGCACACCTGCAGGCATCGGCCTGGGCTCGCCCTTCACGATGCAGCTGGCCATCGAGGAGGCCGGCCTGCCGCGCGTGCTCTTCGCGTCCGCAGGCGGCGCGATCGGCAAGCTGGTCGGCCGCCGGGGCCTGTTCTACGACCTCGTGGGCGGTGACATCCGGGCGATCGACGGCCCGACCGAGTACTCGGTGTACCCGGCCAACGTCTCGGCCAAGCTCGGTCCGAAGGACCCTGACGAGGTCGCGGCGCGCCTCAGCGCGGCGATCCGCGAACGGGTGCCGGCGGCATACCGGGACACCTTCGGGGGCACCGTGGTCATGGACGCGAACGACATCGGCCGCAACGTGCTCGGCCAGGACGCGCCGGGTCCCAAGGAGCGCTACGAGGCGATGTTCGCGGACAACCCGCTGGGGCAGGGCTCGGAGCAGACGCCGATGGCCATCGTGTTCGAGCGGGGCCCGGCGCCCGGCTGAGCCGGGCGCCCGGAGCGAGGCTCAGCCGAGGCCGTCGAAGACGTCCCGCCGGATCGGGTCGCCGGGCGCTGCGGCCGGGTCGACGTACCACTCCCGCCCGAACACCAGGTCATAGAGCGGTCTGGGGATGCGCAGGAAGGCCGCGAGCGTGCGGTCGGCGCCGCCGTCGGCACTGGCCTGCGAGGCATGCGCGCGCATCGAGGCCCGCTTGGCCTTGACGTAGCGGCGCACACTGACCCGGTGGGTGATCTCACGGCGTGCCGAGAAGGCCCGGTCGAAGCTCGCCCGGTCGAACTCCGGCGGGAACCGGTAGATCTTCGCGGCGAGGTCGATCGCCTTGGTGATGGTGTCACGCGGGACCGTCGCCTCGAGCAGCCTTGGCGTGCCGGCGATCTCGGCCGCCCGGCGGCCGACGCGGTGCACCTGCTTGTGGTCCGGGTGGCCATAGCCGCCGTTCGGCTCGTAGCTGAGCAGCACGTCCACCTGCTCCTCGCGCAGGATCGCGGCCAGCCGCCCGGCGGCCTCCTCGACGTCGGCACGCACAAAACGCGTGGCGCCGGGTGGGTCCGGGGCGAGCTCGGGCCCGAGCCCGCTGTCGGCGTAGCCCAGGTGCTCGACCCGGGCGACCCCCAGCGCGTGCGCGCTGGCGCGCAGCTCGGCCATCCGGCGCGTCGCGAGGCCACCGTCAGCAGCATACTCCTGGGCCGCCAGGCCGAGCGCGCCGTCGGTCGCCACGACGACGACGACGCGATGGCCCTCGGCAGCTGCGCGCGCCATCGTGCCCGAGGTCAGGAGCGCCTCGTCGTCTGGATGGGCGTGGAAGGCCAGGAGCGTGCGTGGGGTCGTGGACATGGCGGATGTTCCGGATCTCCGAGGGTGACGGTGTGACGGATGTGGCACTCCGGCGCGGGACGCCGGCTCCAGGCACCCATCTTGGCGCATGACAGAGTGTGCCCCGTGAAGGTGGCCCTGCTCTCCGACTGTTACCTGCCCCGCCTGGGCGGCATCGAGGTGCAGACGCATGACCTTGCCCGCGAGCTCCTCGCACTCGGGCACGAGGTGGAGGCGTTCACGGCGACACGCGGCCCGGGCGGCGAGATGCACGGCGAGGTCACCGTGGTCGACGGGATCCCCGTGCACCGGCTCGCGGCCCGGATGCCGTGGGAGCTCCCGGTGAACCCGTGGGCGCCGAAGGAGCTGCGCCGCCGCCTCGTCGAGGGTGGCTTCGACGTCGCGCACGTGCAGACGGGCGTGGTGTCGCCCTTCGCGTGGGACAGCACGCGGGTCACGGTGGGGCTCGGGCTGCCGACGGCGATGACGTGGCACTGCATGCTCGCGGGAGTCGCGCCGGTCTTCGACGCGGCGCGCTTCGTGCGCAGATGGGCCGCGCGTGGGGTGGCCATGTCTGCCGTCTCGGACGTCGCGGCAGAACCGCTCCGGCGTCTCGTCGGAGCATCAGTCTCGGTCAGCGTGCTGCCCAACGGGATCGACGTCGCGCGCTGGGTCGCGCCGATGCCGGAGCGGAGCCCCGGGCCGTTGCGTCTCGTCACGGCTACCCGCCTGGCCGCCCGCAAGCGCCCCTCGGCGCTCGTGGAGCTGGTCGAGCGGGCCGCGGCCCTTGCCGGGCCGGGCTCGCTGAGCCTGACCATCCTCGGTGAGGGCCCCGACCGTGGCCGGGTGGAGCGTCTCGTGCGCGAGCACCGGCTCGACTGGGTGTCGATGCCCGGGCGGGTGTCCCGCGACGAGCTTCGGCGCAGGTATGCCGCCTCCGACGTCTACCTGTCGCCCGCGCGCCTCGAGTCGTTCGGGATCGCGGCCCTCGAGGCGCGCACGGTCGGCCTGCCCGTCATCGGACGGCAGGGCTCGGGGGTCGGCGAGTTCGTCAGCCACGGCGTGAACGGCCTTGTCGTGTCGAGCGACTCGGAGATGGCGTCGTCGATCGCGAGGCTCGCCGCCGAGCCCGAGGAGGTGGCCCGGATGCGTGCCTGGAACGTCGCTAACCCGCCCCGGCAGGAGTGGTCGCAGGTCGCGGGGCGCGCGGTGGCCGAGTACGAACGCGCCCAGGAGCTCGCGCGCCGCTGACCCCGCGTGGGCCCGGGGGCCGTGGAGGCTTGTCGCTGTCAGGGCGACGTGAACCCTTCACGATCTGACGGCTGCTCACGCGACCGGGGCGGGGGCTCGGCGGTCGGGAAGCCATCGCTTGAGCCCCTGAAGCGTGAGCCAGGCGCTGGCCGCCGCGAACACGGCGAGGGGGATCGCGTCGTGCCCGGCCGTGCCGGTGAGCAGGGCGGCGAAGAGCACCGACGTGAACAGGAACGAGCTCATCGCGGTCATGCCGGCAGCCGTGCCGATGGCGAGTGCGGCCGTCGGCGACATGCCGAACCAGGCGACGGCGAGAGCCGCGACCGCCACGCCGAGGAAGATCGCCGGGAAGATCGGTCCGCCGCGGAAGCCGCAGCCGAGGCAGACCGCGAACGCCAGGCCCTTGGCGACGAGCAGGACGACGAGGAGCGCTGCCGAGCCGTCGGTCCCGAGCGCAAGCAGGTCAGGGATCGCGCTCTGGCCAGAGAAGAGCACGTCGTCGCTCGTCGCGCCGAGGCCCTGCGCCAGCAGAGCGAGCAGACCCGTGACCACGGCGCCGCCGACGAGGACCAGTGTCGTGCCGCGCGGGCGCAGTGCGAGCACGACCTCCCCACTTCGGCGTGCGGCACGGACCACCACCGCAGCGACGATCCCGGCGACGACCGCGATGACGATGTCGCCGATGCTCACGGTCGCGTACGTCGGCAGGTCACCGACGGCGATCGAGGCAGAGCCCAGGCCAGGCCAGTCGTTGACGCCGAGGAAGACGATGTACCCGGCTGCCGCGGCTACGAAGCCGGGCAGGAGCACCGGCACGAGGCGGGCGCCGAAACCGAGGCCGGCCTCCATGAGCATGAAGCTCGCGACGATCGGCCCGCCGAAGAGCGCCGAGATGGCGGAGTACGACCCGGCGGTCGAGACCACCTGGCGCTCGCGCGATCCGAGCCGCGCGATCCGTCCGACCGCGATGCCGGTGGCCGAACCGAGCGCGATGAGCGGCGCCTCCGGGCCCAGCACCGCGCCGAACGCCAGCGTCGCGACGGCCGCAAGGGCGATGCCTGGCACATGGGCCAGCGGCGTCGGCGAGGCGCCGATGCCCTCGAGCGGTTCGTGCCCGCCGTCGCCGGGCAGCAGGCGGCGCGCGACGAGCACCAGCAGTGCGCCGACGACCGGCAGGCCGACGACGAGGTACCACGGGGGCCGGCTGACACCCATGGCCTTCGGCAGGTCGGTCCACAGCAGGTCCTCGAGCACATGGACGAGGGAGAGGAAGGCTGCGCCCACGAGAGCTGCCGGGATGCCGATGAGCAGCCCGATGAGCACGAGGCGCAGGTAGCGCCAAGGATGGACGCGCCGCTCGGTGTCGGCAGGTGCCTCGTCAGCCACACGAGCAGGCTAATGTCCGCGTGCCTAGGATGTCGGGAATGGTCAGGACCAACGTGCCGGGCGGAATCCGCGTCGTGGGAGTGGACTCCGCGGGGGAGCGCATCGCCGACCAGGTGCTGGCTCACGGGTCCCATCCCGAGCAGATCTTGGCCTCCGGCGGCCTGGCGGCCGAGTCGCCTTTGTCCGCAAGGGTTCTGGACGACGGGTCGCTGGAGCTGGCGTATGCCGTCACGCCCCTTCGCGTCGCAACGTCGCCCGAGCGGGCGGTCCCCAGAGACGCGGATGTCGGCGACGACGAGGTGGGGGAGCCCTACCAGCGTGTCGCGGCATACGCCATCGTGACGAGCGAGCGCGGGGTGCTGCTGACGCAGTTCAACTCGCAGACGGCCGTGCCCGGCTCGTGGGGGCTGCCCGGTGGCGGGCTCGACGAGGGCGAGGACCCGGTCTCCGGGGTTCATCGTGAAGTCTGGGAAGAGACCGGCCAGCGGATCGAGCTCGGCGATCTCCTGACGATCCAGTCGCAGCACTGGGTGGGCCGGGCGCCGTCGGGGACGCTCGAGGACTTCCACGCCGTCCGCATCGTCTACCGCGCCACCTGTCCCGATCCGAGCGAACCGGTGATCCACGACGTCGGGGGCACCACGTCGGACTCCCGCTGGTTCGGCCCGGACGAGCTCGCAACGGTGCCGATGACGCGGTCGTGGCGCGGCCTGGCAGCCCTCGACGAGCTCGCGCACGGCGCTCCGTAGGATGACCGCCATGGACCTCCTGCACAAGATCCTGCTCGCCCTCCACCTGCTCGGCATGGCCGCCGTCGTCGGTGGGTGGATCGCGATCCGGGCCGGTCGCACGGTGACCCCCGTCGTCGTGTGGGGTGCCCGTGCCCAGATTGTCACCGGGCTGCTCCTCGTCGGCCTCGCCGAGTCGAGCTCTACGGACGACTTCGCCGTCAACAACGCCAAGATCGGCGTCAAGCTCGTCCTCGCGCTCGTGGTCGTGGTCGCGGCGGAGATCGGCTCGGCGCGCTCCAAGCGCGGCCAGGACTCCGGCACCTATCTGGACATCGCGGGCCTCGGCGGCGTGGCGGCGACGCTGGTCGCCGCCCTCTGGTGACCCGACCCGGCTGAGGGTGTCGACGAGATGCGTTGGAACGCAGGCGTTCTCGCCGGGCTTCTCATCGGACTGGTCTGGCTTGTGGCGGGCCTGACGCTCGTGCTGGTCGGCCGCCGACGGCGACAGACATCCCACGCCGACGGCGCCGGCAACATGGCCGTCATCGGGATCTTCCTTCTGGTCGTCGCGGCGTTGACGTGGTTCGCCACGCTGCTGCTCGCCGTGGTCCCGACGACACCCTGACCCAGGCTCAGCCGGCGGTGAACCTCACGCCGAGGGCCATGACGGGCGGCACGGTGTCCGACGTGAGCCAGTGCGATAGCCGGCGCACCTGCCCGCTCTGGACGTTCCAGGCCATCAGCCAGGTGCCGTCCGCGCCGGTGTCGGCATAGACCAGGTCGAGGTCGACGGTCCAGCCGAGCACGGGACAGCAGCCGCTCGCCCTCGGCCGCTCCTCACCGAGAACGAGCAGGTGTTGTTGCCCGGTCCCGTCGATGGCAACGATGACCTGCTTCGGCCGCACCGCGTCGATGCCGCGGCCGGCCACGCCGTCGATGCTGAAGGCCGACGCGACGTGGGCGGCGCTCGAGACCGTCGGGCCGTAGGGTCTGGTGCGCGGCCACCCGACGAGCAGCGGCCGCTGGTACGGCACGTGGTCGTCGAGCACGGGCGTGCCGTTGTCCGTGCGGTACTCGACGAGACCGTACGCCTCAGGCTGTCGCGTCGCGTGCCGGTCGTCGGTGCCGCCGATCTGCCACGTCTCCTTCTCCGATCCGGCCATGAGCCACCCCCCGAACCACCAGACCCGGTCGAGGGTCGGCGATGGGACCGGGATCGACTCGATCGTGCCGGTCGCGGTCCGCAGCACGACGACCCGCCCCGGCTGAGGGAAGGCGATCGCGGTGCGGTCGTTGGAGAAGGCGTGGACGCCGAGGGGCGAGCGCCGCTCCCCGGTCGGGGTGACGACGTCGGTCAGCTGCAGGGTGTCGACGTCGAGCTGGTCGCCGGTGCGCCACACGAGCACCGGCTCCCAGCGCCCGGGTGAGAGACCGCGCAGGTAGACCGCGTCGGCGAAGACGCTCGGCACCCCGAAGCCGACCTCGCTGGCACGGCGCACCCCCTGATCCGGGTCGATCACCTCGGGCAGCCCGGCGTCGAGCCGCGCGACCGAGTGCTCGGTGCCCGCGGGCGGAGCCTCGACGTACGCGCTGCCGTCGCCCGATAGACGCCAGAGCGGCACCTCGGCCGGCAGTGATGTCAGAAGTCGCGACTCGACCGGGGGCGAGCTGCTGCGTGACCCGCCAACCGCCGTGGCCGCGGCCAGCACGAGCGCCGCGACGGCCACGGCGGCGCCCACCCGGCGGCGCACCTGGGTCTGCCGGGCCCGGGCAGCGCGCCACGCTCGGTCGGCGTGGTCGACCTCCCTGACCTCGGCGCCGATGGACCAGAGCAGGCGCGACAGTGCGGGGGGCCCGCCGGCCGCCTGCTGTTCCGCTTGTGCCGTAAGGACGGCCGCGCGCAGCTCACGTCGGACGGTGCCGTCGTCCAGCCCGAGGATGTCGGCCGTGTCGGCCTCGCTGCGCTGGTCGACTAGGCGGAGCACGGCAACGGCTCGCTGCCGCGCCGGGAGGCGCCACACCACCGCGTGCGACCCTGGCCCAGCCGGGGCGTGGCGGACGGCCTCCCTGCGAGCTGCGCGGTGCGGCATACGTTCGCCGGCGTGTGCCTCCGCGAGCGCCTCGCGGTAGAGCGCTCGCCGCACGAATGCACTCGGGTCGTCACGTCGCACATGGTCCCAGTGCAGGGCGAGCGCGACGAAGGCGCGGTGGACGGCGCCCTCGGCAGCGGCGGGGTCACCGCAGACGAGGTATGCCGCCCGCGTCAGCGCGAGCTCCCAGGCTCGCACGTAGGTGGCGAAGTCGGCATCGGTCTCGCGCACGGTCCCCTCCTACGTCAAGGATGGACCTTGTGCGGCCTTCCGGCTCCTGGCGCGGGGCCGCCGATCTCCAGGTCAGGTCAGCCGCTCGAAGACCAGCCCCCCGCCGACCCACGTCTGGAGCACCTGCGCGCCGCGGATCTCCGCTGGGTGGGACTCCTGCAGCGCCCAGAGGTCGCGGTCGAGGGCCACGAAGTCAGCCAGCTGGCCCGGGACCAGGCGTCCCACGTCGCCGCGCCCGACCGCCTCGTGCGAGCCGACCGTGTGGGCGTGGACGGCCTCGTCGAGCGTGATCCGCTCCTCTGGCCGCCACCCGCCGATGGGGTGGCCGTCTGCGCGTTGCCGGGTGACCGCGGCGTGCAGGCCGTAGAAGGGGTTCGGGTCCTCGACCGGCGCGTCCGAGCCGAACGCCAGGCGCACGCCGGCATCGAGGAAGCTGCGCCATGCGTAGGACGCCAGGCGCCGCGGGCCGATGATCGCGTCCGCGAGCTCGAGGTCGGCCGTGCAGTGGCTCGGCTGCATCGACGCGATGACGTCGAGCGAGCGGAAGCGGGGGATGTCGACCGGCAGGACGTGCTGGGCGTGCTCGATGCGGAGCGGGCCAGTGTGTCCCTCGGCGCGCACCGCCTGGAAAGCGTTGAGCACCAAGCGGTTCGCCTCGTCGCCGATGGCATGCGTGCAGACGTCGAGCCCGGCCCGGACGGCCATGAGGGTGCGCTCGAGCAGCACCTCGTAGGGCATCGCGGCGATGCCGCAGCCCTCGTGCCCGATGAAGGGCTCGGTCATGTGGGCCGTGTGCGAACCGAGCGCGCCGTCGCTGAAGAACTTGACCGGACCGACCCGCAGCAGGTCATCGCCCTGCCCGGAGCGGCGTCCTTCGGCGATGGCCTGCTCGAGGTCGGGATCACGCGTGCACTTGTTCACGCGGATGCGGAGCGCGCCGTCCTCGTGAATGGCGGCGTACGCAGCCCGGACGTCCTCGCCGTCGATGTCCGTGATGCTGGTGAGACCGACCGACAGCAGTCGGTGCTGGTTCTGCTCGAGCCACGGACGCAGCGGGCTCAGCTCCTGCGGGATCACGTCGAGCAGCTCCTGGGCGGACTCCCGAAGGATCCCGGTGGGCTCTCCCTCGGGGTCGCGGACGATCTCGCCGCCGACCGGGTCGGGTGTGTCCCTCGTGATGCCCGCCCGTTGCAGCGCAAGGGAGTTGGCCCAGATCGTGTGCCCGTCGACGCTCGACAGGGCAGCGATGCGTCCACCGCTGACGGTGTCGAGCGAGTGACGGTCGGGCTGCACGGGCACGTCCCAGCGGTTGTGGTTCCACCGCCCGCTGTGCAGCCACTCGCCCTCGGGGAGGGTTGCCGCGTGGGCCTTGACGAGGGCGAGCGTCTCGTCGAGGGAGAGTGCCTCCCGCAGGTCGACCGCCGACAGGTCTCGGGCGACCCACTCGGTGTGGATGTGTGCGTCATGGAGCCCGGGCATGACGACCTCGCCGGGCAGGTCGACGACCGTCCCGCCCGCATCGACGGCGTCAGCACCGATCGCGACGATGCGCCCATCGCCGACGAGCACTGCGTGCGTCCATGGCTCGGTCGGCGAGCCGGTCCAGATTCGCCGGTGCCGCAACAGAGTCCGGCTCATGCGTTCGGCACCAGGATCAGCTTGCCGGTGGTCTTGCGACCCTCGAGCGCCTCGTACGCCTGCGCCGCGTCGGCGAAGGCGTAACGGCCACCGATCTCGAGCTTGAGAGACCCGTCGGCGATCGCGCCGAGCACCTCACGGGCTCGCCACTCGTACTCGGCGCGGTCGGCCGTGTAGTGCCCGAGCGTCGGGCGGGTGAGGAAGAGCGAGCCGCCGGAGTTCAGCCGCTGGATGTCGAACGGCGGCACCTGTCCGCTGGCCCCGCCGAAGAGGACCATCATGCCGCGCGGGCGCAGCGACGCGAGCGACGCGTCGAAGGTGGACTTGCCCACGCCGTCGTAGACGACATCGACGCCTCGCCCGGCTGCGGCCCGGACCGCTCTCGCCAGGTCGTCGACCTCCGAGTAGTTGATGAGGTGCTGGGCGCCGAGATCACCTGCGATCCGGCACTTCTCGTCGGTGCCCGCGGTCGCCACCACCGTCGCTCCCTTGGCCGTGATCAGCTGCACGAGGAGCTGCCCGACCCCGCCCGCCGCGGCGTGGACCAGTGCCACGTCACCCGCCCTGACGGCATACGTGCTGTTGACGAGGTAGTGGGCCGTGAGGCCCTGGAGCATCGCGGCGGCGGCGACCTCGAGGTCGAGACTGTCGGGCACAGGGACCACCGCGGAGGCGGGCTTGTTGACGACCGTCGACTCGCTGCCCGACGACTGGGACCAGGCGACGCGGTCACCGACAGCGACGCCGGACACCCCCGGACCGGTCGCCGTCACCGTGCCGGCGCCCTCTTCGCCGAGCACGAACGGGGTCGGGATCGGATAGACGCCCTGGCGCTTGTAGACGTCGATGAAGTTGACGCCGCTCGCGGCGACCTCGATCTGTACCTCCCCGTCACCCGGGTCCGGCACGTCGTGGCTGCGCAGCTCGAGCACACTCCGGTCACCGGGCGCGGTGACCACGACACTGGTCGCTTGGGTCATGCCGTCACCCTACGACCGGCGGCGGCCTGTGGCGCGGCCTGTGGCGCGACCTGGCAGGCGCCTTTCCCGTCAGGATCCGGCGACCGTGGCGAGGGCGGCGCCGTCGAGGCGGAAGGTCTTCCACTCCCGGAGCTCGTGGGCGCCGTGCGCGCGGTAGAACTCGATCGAGGGCGTGTTCCAGTCGAGCACTGCCCACTCGAGCCGGGTCCACCCTCGCTCGACGCAGATCTGCGCCAGTCGCGCGAGCAGGGCTCTGCCCAGCCCGTGGCCGCGCTGCTCGGGCTCGACGAACAGGTCTTCGAGCCAGATCCCCGCCCGGCCCGTCCACGTCGAGAAGCTCCGGAACCAGAGGGCCATGCCGACTGCGGTGCCGTCGCGCTCGGCGACCAGGGCGTATGCCGTCGGGTCGCCCGAGGAGGGGAACAGCGCCTCCCGGAAGAGCTCGGGTGTCGCCGTCGCCGAGTCGGGCTCGTTCTCGTAGGTCGCCAGCTCACGGACGAGCCTGATCAGGTCGGGGACGTCGCCCTCGGCGGCGTCGCGGATCACGAAGTCGGTCACGGCGACATCCTGCCCCTTGTGGATGAGCGCGGTTCGTCCATCTCGCCCGGCAAGGGCTGTGCGTCGCAGTCAGGGAGTGTTGGCGGTCCGACGTAGGCTGGTGGTCATCATGAGCACCCTCTTCGACGACCTTCCCATCCCCGGACTCGAGCCCGGCGAGGGCGCCGGTTCCCGCAAGTCCGGGCGCGCGGGCGCGGTCACCGACAAGGGGGTCCCGACCTGGGCCGAGGCCGCCGCGCAGGCCGGCATCCAGACCCCTCAGGAGGCGGCGACCGACCTCGACCCGGCGACCCTGCTCAAAGGACTCAACCCCCAGCAGCGCGAGGCCGTGGTCCACGAGGGAAGCCCGCTGCTCATCGTCGCGGGGGCCGGATCGGGCAAGACTCGGGTGCTGACCCACCGCATCGCGTGGCTGCTCGGTGACCGCGGCGTGCAGCCGGGGCAGGTCCTGGCCATCACCTTCACCAACAAGGCCGCCGCCGAGATGCGCGAGCGGGTCGAGGCCCTCGTCGGGCCACGGGCCCGAGCCATGTGGGTGATGACGTTCCACTCCGCCTGCGTGCGCATCCTGCGCCGCGAGGCGGCCAAGGTCGGCATGAAGTCGACCTTCTCCATCTATGACGCCGCCGACAGCCAGCGGCTCATGGCGCTGGTCCTGCGAGACCTCGACCTCGACCCGAAGCGGTACCAGCCGCGCAGCTTCACCGCGCAGGTCAGCAACCTCAAGAACGACCTCGTCGACGAGGAGACCTACGCGTCCAGGGTCAGCGAGGGCAACCACTACGAGCGCACCGTCTCGCAGGCCTACACGCAGTACCAACGCCGGCTCCGTCAGGCCAACGCCCTCGACTTCGACGACATCATCATGATGACCGTCCACATGCTCCAGGCCTTCCCGGACGTCGCGGAGTACTACCGGCGGCGGTTCCGGCACGTCCTCGTCGACGAGTACCAGGACACCAACCAGGCGCAGTACCAGCTGATCAAGGAGCTGGTCGGCGAGGTCAAGGGCCCCGAGGGCTCGTACGCCGTCCCGCCGGCCGAGCTCTGCGTCGTCGGCGACTCGGACCAGTCGATCTATGCCTTCCGTGGCGCGACCATCCGCAACATCCTCGAGTTCGAGCAGGACTACCCTGACGCGAAGACGATCCTGCTCGAGCAGAACTACCGCTCCACCTCACGGATCCTGCGCGCCGCCAACGCGGTCATCGCCCGCAACGAGGACCGTCGTCCGAAGAACCTCTGGACCGACTCTGGCGACGGCCCGCTCATCGTCGGCTACGTCGCCGACAACGAGCACGACGAGGCGGCCTTCGTGGCCAAGCAGATCGACGACCTCGCGGCGGAAGGGCTCACCCGCCCGGGCGATGTCGCCGTGTTCTACCGCACCAACGCCCAGAGCCGGGCCATCGAGGAGGTCCTCGTCCGAGTCGGCCTGCCCTACAAGGTCGTCGGCGGCACCCGCTTCTACGAGCGCCGGGAGATCAAGGATGCACTGGCCTACCTGCGAGTGATCTCCAACCCGACCGACACGGTCAACCTGCGCCGCATCCTCAACGTGCCCAAGCGCGGCATCGGCGACCGGGCCGAGGCGTGCGTCGCGGCCCTCGCCGAGCGCGAGCGCATCCCGTTCGTCGCCGCCCTCGGGCAGGCGCAGGACGCCCCGGGCATCGCGACGCGGTCGGTCGCCGCGATCCAGTCCTTCACCGACATGCTCGAGCGGCTGCGCATCGTCCGGGAGGGCGGTGGGGGCATCGCGACCCTCCTGGAAGCCGTGCTCGAACAGAGCGGGTACCTCGCCGAGCTGCGCGCAAGCCACGACCCGCAGGACGAGACCCGGATCGAGAACCTCGCCGAGCTCGTCGCCGTCGCGCAGGAGTTCGACGAGCGCAAGGCGCGTGACGCCGACGACCTCGCCGCCGGCATCGTGCCCGCCCCGGACGGCACCGAGCCCGAGGACGTCGCCCCCGCAACGGATCTCGAGGAGTTCCTCGAGCAGGTCTCCCTCGTGGCCGATGCCGACGAGGTGCCGGACGAGCCCGACGCGCAGGCCCAGGGCGTCGTCACCCTCATGACGCTGCACACGGCCAAGGGCCTGGAGTTCCCGGTGGTGTTCCTCACCGGGATGGAGGACGGCACGTTCCCGCACCTGCGAGCCCTGGCAGACCCGAAGGAGCTCGAGGAGGAGCGGCGCCTCGCCTACGTCGGCATCACGCGCGCCCGCGAGCGGCTCTACCTCTCACGCGCCGCGGTGCGCTCGGCCTGGGGTGCGCCGCAGTACAACCCGCCATCGCGCTTCCTCGACGAGATCCCGGCCGACCTGCTCGACTGGCAGCGGCTCGGGCCCTCGTTCTCGGGTGCCCGCGGCTCCGGGCAGCCGGCCGTTGCGACGCTCGCGGCACGCCCAGGGGTCCGCAGCCCGGGCAAGCGCCCGGTCATCTCGCTCCAGTCGGGCGACCGCGTGAGCCACGACGCCTTCGGCCTCGGCACGGTCGTGCGGGTCGAGGGTGAGGGGGACAAGTCGATGGCTCACGTCGACTTCGGCGACGAGACCGGCACGAAGCGCCTGCTGCTGCGCTACGCCCCTCTCGTCAAGCTCTGACCGCACGTTCCTGACCCACCTGCGCCACGGGCGGCATACCTCCCGGGCCCGCTCGGGCGCCGCGGCCCCCAAGTGGAGGGGTATGCCGGCCCGTGACCACCCACTCGGGCGCCGCGGCCCCCAAGTGGAGGGGTATGCCGGCCGGTGACCACCCAATCGGCGCCGCGGCCCCCAAGTGGAGGGGTATGCCGGCCCGTGACCACCCACTCGGGCGCCGCGGCCCTCAAGTGGTGGCGCGGGCGCGCGCGACGGGCGGGATCGCACGGAAGCGGCCGAGAACGACGAAGCCCGCCCCCGGGCGGGGGGCGGGCTCGCGAAGTCTGCTGTCAGGTCAGAGGTACACGCCTCGGTTGGCGAGCCACGGACGGGGCGGCACCGCGGAGCCGCCGTCGGGGTGGATCTCGAGGTGCACGTGCGGGCCGGTCGAGTTGCCGGTGCTGCCGCTGTAGGCGACCCGCTCGCCCGGGGAGACCGCTTCGCCGACCGAGACGAGGAGGCGGCTGTTGTGCGCCATCCACGAGACCGTGCCGTCCCAGTAGCGAATCTTGACCATGTAGCCGTAGCCCTCGGTGGACCACCCGGCGAAGATGACGGTGCCGCTGGACAAGGCCCGCACCGTGCTGCCGGTGGGGCAGGCGAGGTCCTGGGCGGGGTGCAGCTTGCCCCAGCGCCAGCCGAAGCCGGAGGTCAGGGTGTAGTTGGCGACCGGGGCGACCCAACGGTGAGCCTTGGCGATCGCGCGCGCCTTGGCGGCCGCCTTGGCCTTGGCGGCTGCGGCCGCCCTCGCCTTGTCCGACGCGGCCTTGGCTGCCGCTGCCTCTTCGGCGGCGTTCTGAGCCTCGGCCGCTGCGTCCTGACCAGTGCTCGTCGCGTCGACGATGAGCGTCATCGCCTCACGCGCCATGTCACGGGACGAGCGGGCGCCGGCCCGGTTGGACGCCGCGGCGGCCACCGCGTCGGGGTCCGCCGCAAGTCCCAGCCCGGCGACCGTGTTCGACACGTTCTTCATCGCTGCAGCCTCGGGGCTGAGCGCGCTCGCGCCGGAACCACGGATGACGAGGCCGCCGGCGACAGTGGAAGAGAGCAGAGCAACGGGGACGACAATGTGTCGACCCCGCGTTGGCTTCATAGCCGGCCTGTGGCGGCCTACGTAACGTCCTCTGGGCACGGAGCAAACACCTAACGGTTCCAGTCAGCGAGGGCCCAAGGGTAACGTGACCGTTTCGTTACTCAAAAACCTGCCACGAATCCCAGAGCCCCGACGTCGCGGGAGGGGTTCGCGACTGCGCCTGACACTAGGGCATCCAGAGTCGGTGCAACAAGGTTGTGCACCGAGGTTTTGGTGGCGATTCGAGATGATCGAGACCGTTTCGCACGGAACGGCCGACACGCCCGTTCGGTGCGCCGCCTTCAGGCCGACGTCGTGCTAGTGCGTCGGGTGCGCAACGTGCTGACACCCGGGGTCACCGTCGCGCCGCTCGTGTCGAGGTGGGCCAGCGCGGTGGAGATGCCGTGGACGACGCTGCTCGTGATCGGCAGGCTCATGTGCCCCACGCCGTGGAGCGCGATGTTGTGGACGTTGAGGTCGTCGTGGTGCAGGGCGGCGTTCCGCGGCGGGAGGACGACCTGGTCGAGGTCGGACCAGTAGACGATGAAGCGGGTCTGGCAGTCCTTGACCGGCTGCGCGAGCTCGTCGTAGAGGGCGCTGCCGGGGCGCAGCTGACGGGTCAGGCCGTTGTCCCAGACGTAGGCGAGGTAGCTGCCCTGGTGCGGCGTGCCGAGGGTCACGAGCGTGTGCACGTGGGCGTCGCCGCCGAGGCGGGTCACGTAGTAGCGCGCGATGAGTCCGCCCATGGAGTGGCCGATCACGTGGATCCGCTCGTAGCCGGTCTCTTCGACGATCCGCTCCACCTCGGCGCCGAGCCGTGCGGCAGCGGCCCGGATGTCGTCGGTGAAGATCGAGTAGTTGATCGTGTCGATGCGGCCGAACCCGCGGCGCACGAGGCCGCGGCGCAGCACGGTGAAGATCGAGCGGTTGTCGACCATGCCGTGCACGAGCAGGATCGGGGTCTCCGCCGCCTCGACGTTGCGCACCGCGAGACCTCGTCGGCCGGGCGGGAGATGGCCGAGCCGGTACCCCTGCCGGCGGTCGCTTGTGCCGACATCGAGCAGGCCGAGGGGGTACAGGCCCAGGTGCAGACCGATCCATGTCGCCTCGACTGCCGCTCCTGCGAGGCCGGTCGGCGTGAGCAGCGCGCTGGCGACCTCACCGAGGGTGGCGAGCAGCCCCTGTGGCGGACTCGGCTCGCTCGCCTCGGTCACGCTCGGGCGCGGCGTCCGCGCCGCGCGTGCTGCCCCTGCCATTCTTCGACGTTACCCCGAGTAGTGGGCGATGGGTCACTATTGGGCGCTGCACCGGCACACCGCTGGCTAGAGTTCCGGGCATGAGCGAGACCCCGGGATCAGTAGGCGCAGTTGCGGGAGACGTCATCCGCGTCGTCGTGGCCAAGCCGGGCCTCGACGGTCACGACCGTGGGGCCAAGGTGGTCGCCCGAGCTCTGCGCGATGCTGGTATGGAGGTCATCTACACCGGGCTGCACCAGACACCGGAGCAGATCGTCGAGGCCGCCATCCAGGAGGACGCCGACGTCGTCGGCCTGTCCGTGCTCTCCGGCGCACACATGACGCTGTTCGCCCGAGTGGTCGAGCTGCTCGGCCAGCGCGACGCGAGCGACATCATCGTCTTCGGCGGCGGCATCATCCCCGACGACGACATCCCCGAGCTCGAGGCGCTCGGTGTCGCAAAGGTCTTCACTCCGGGTGCGACGACGACCGAGATCGTCGAGTGGGTGCGCGAGAACGTCCACCCCGCCTGACCGCTTCGCGCGGCTGGCCGATCCGCGCGGTATGCCGCCCGCTCTCATCACCCCCGTCGAGTGGCCTCCCAGCCCCACCTGTCACAGCAAAGTCCGAGTCGAGTGGCCACGCCGTCCCACCCGTTCCGTGCCTGGTGGGGCCTGGGTGACGGAGCGGCCACTCGAGGTGTGACGGGGCGGCCACTCGAGGTGGGGCCTGGGTGACGGAGCGGCCACTCGAGTTGTGACGGGGCGGCCACTCGAGGTGTGACGGGGCGGCCACTCGAGGTGTGACGGGGCGGCCACTCGAGGTGGGGCCTGGGTGACGGAGCGGCCGCTCGAGGTGTGACGGGGCGGCCACTCGAGGTGGGGCCTGGGTGACGGAGCGGCCACTCGAGTTTGGGGAAGGGACCCTCGGTGTGTGATCTTCGTCCGGTCCGGCCGCCCGATGCGGTCGCTGCTGGTCCGGGGCACTAGAGTCCCAGGGACAGCCTGAATCGGTTGCGCCTCACGCGCAGGGACCGACCGAGCACCAGCGCGGGGCCCCGGCACGTCCAGCGGGCGCAGTCGACGACCCGTTTCGACGACGAGGACGGACCCCACCCGTGGATCTCTTCGAGTACCAAGCCCGCGACATGTTCGAAGCGCACGGCGTGCCCGTGCTGGCCGGCGCCATCGCCACGACGCCGGAGGAGGCCCGTGCCGCAGCCGAGCGGATCGGCCAGGCGTCCGGTGGTGTGACGGTCGTCAAGGCCCAGGTCAAGACGGGCGGCCGTGGCAAGGCCGGCGGCGTCAAGGTCGCCAAGAGCCCCGACGAGGCGCAGCAGCACGCGCAGGCGATCCTCGGGATGGACATCAAGGGCCACACCGTCCACACCGTCATGGTCGCCGCGGGCGCCCGGATCGCCGAGGAGTACTACTTCTCGCTCCTGCTCGACCGCGCCAACCGCAGCTATCTCGCCATGTGCTCCAAGGAGGGCGGCATGGAGATCGAGCAGCTCGCGGTCGAGCGGCCCGATGCGCTGGCCCGGATCGCGGTCGACCCGAACGTCGGCATCGACGACGCGAAGGCCCAGGAGATCGTCGACGCCGCAGGCTTCGACGACGCGGACAAGCCGAAGATCGCCGACGTCATCAAGACGCTCTGGAAGGTGTACCGCGACGAGGACGCCACGCTGGTCGAGGTCAACCCGCTCGTCAAGACCGAGGACGGCTCGATCATCGCGCTCGACGGCAAGGTGACCCTCGACGGCAACGCCGACTTCCGCCACCCCGACCACGCCGCCCTCGAGGACAAGGCCGCCGCCGACCCGCTCGAGGCGGCCGCCAAGGACAAGGGCCTCAACTACGTCAAGCTCGACGGGTCCGTCGGCATCATAGGCAACGGCGCGGGCCTCGTGATGAGCACCCTCGACGTCGTCGCCTATGCCGGTGAGGAGTTCGGCGGCCAGAAGCCCGCCAACTTCCTCGACATCGGCGGCGGTGCCAGCGCCGAGGTGATGGCCAACGGCCTGCACATCATCCTCGGTGACGCGCAGGTCAAGAGCGTCTTCGTCAACGTCTTCGGTGGCATCACCGCGTGCGACGAGGTCGCCCGCGGCATCGTCGGCGCTCTCGACGCGCTCGGGGACGAGGAGACCAAGCCGCTCGTGGTGCGACTCGACGGCAACAACGTCGAGGAGGGCCGCCGCATCCTCGCCGAGCGCAACCACCCGCTCGTCACCATCGAGCCGACGATGGACGGCGCCGCGCGCCGCGCCGCCGAGCTCGCAGCAGCCAACTGACCGGGTCACGTACGAGAACTGAAAGAGGCGCAACAAGCCATGGCAATCTTCCTCAACGCTGACTCGAAGGTCATCGTCCAGGGCATGACCGGCTCCGAGGGCATGAAGCACACGCAGCGGATGCTCAAGTCCGGCACCGACATCGTCGGCGGGGTCAACCCGCGCAAGGCCGGCACCACCGTCGACTTCGAGGGCGGCGTGACCGTCCCGGTCTACGGCACCGTGCAGGAGGCGATCGCGGCGACGGGCGCGAACGTCAGCGTCATCTTCGTCCCGGCGCAGTTCACCAAGGCCGCCGCGGTCGAGGCGATCGACGCGGCCATTCCGCTCGCCGTCGTCATCACCGAGGGCGTGGCCGTGAAGGACACGGCGGAGTTCTTCAACTACGCCAAGGCGAAGGGCACGACGCGGATCGTCGGCCCGAACTGCCCCGGCCTGATCACGCCGGGCGTCTCCAACGCCGGCATCATCCCGGCCGACATCTCGGGCACTGGTCGGATCGGGCTGGTCTCCAAGTCGGGCACGCTGACGTACCAGATGATGTACGAGCTGCGTGACTTCGGTTTCAGCTCCGCCGTTGGCATCGGTGGCGACCCGATCATCGGCACGACCCACATCGACTGCCTCGAGGCGTTCCAGAACGACCCCGACACCGACGCGATCGTCATGATCGGCGAGATCGGCGGCGACGCGGAAGAGCGCGCCGCGGCATACATCAAGGAGCATGTCACCAAGCCGGTCGTCGGCTATGTCGCGGGCTTCACCGCCCCCGAGGGCAAGACGATGGGCCACGCGGGCGCGATCGTGTCCGGGTCGTCGGGCACGGCGCAGGCCAAGAAGGAGGCCCTCGAGGCCGCCGGGGTCAAGGTCGGCAAGACGCCGTCCGAGACGGCGCAGCTCATGCGCGAGATCATGCAGCAGCACGTCGTGGCCTGACCTGCCACCCGCGGTTCGTCGCGGGCGGTCACCCGGTGCGGGTGGCCGCCCGTCGCGCGTCCCCGGCCGGACGGCATCCCGACGAAAGCAACGACACCGGTTCACGCCCCACCGGCGTGGGGGCTCGCCCCAGGTCCGGGTCCTTGTGACCATGGACGAACCGACCGGCATACCAGCGCCCAGGTCACGATCCACGACAAGCCACGGGGTGAGAGCACTGGCCACATCGACGAGCCTCTCGTCGGCGATGCCGGCTGCCCTGCGGGCCGGTGTGCTGGCCGCCATCGGTACGTGGTCGGTCGTCGTGCTGCCCGCGCTGGCCGGGTGGGTGGCCTCGTCGGAGAGCTCGCTCGGCTGGTTCTCGGCCGTCTCGGTCGGGACCGCGATCTGGTTCCTCGGCCACGGGCAGTCCGTCGGCATCGGCAGCCTGTCCATCTCGCTGACGCCGCTGCTGCTCCTGCTGGTCTTCGTCTACATCGCGTACCGCTGGGCGCGCCGCCTCGCTGCGACGCAGCGCCTGCGCGTCGGCGCCGACCACTGGAGCCGCGTCGCCGGCCGCGAGCTCGTGCCGGGTTTCGTCATCGGCTACGGGCTCGTCGCAGCGGTGGTGGCGCTGTTCACCCTCGGCGGCCCGGCTACACCGGGGGTGGCCGCGGTCCTCGGCGCGCTGGTCGTGCCAGTGGTGGCGCTCGGTTTCGTCCTCGTGCGGCCGGACAGTGACACCGCGCCGGCTTTCGTGAAGCGGTGGTTCCGCCGCGGGCCGACCTGGCTGCCGTCCGTGTGGCGCATCGGATGGCGCGGCGCGGGCCTCCTGCTGGCGCTCGGGGCCGCCGTGGCGCTCGGGCGCATCGTGGTGAGCTGGGGGTCCGTGTCCGCCGTGCAGGAGCAGTACTCCGGCAACCTCGCCGAGAGCGCGATCCTGGCCGCCGGGCAGATTGCGCTGCTCGGCAACGCCGCGACGTGGGCGCTGTCGTTCATTGCCGGCCCCGGCTTTCAGATCGCCGTCGGCTCGACGATCTCACCGGCGGTGGCACACCCCGGCCTGCTGCCGCTCATCCCCGTGTTCGGCGCGCTGCCGGAGTCGGATGCGTACCCCTCCGTGATGTATGCCGTCGCGCTCGCCCCCGTCGCCGTCGGCGCCTACCTGGGCCGCCGGGTCGACGCTGAGCTGGAGTTCTTCGGCAACGTGCGCGCGCGGATGTCGGCGACCGTTGCCGCAGCGGCGCTCGCCGTGGCGGTGATCATCACCCTGACGGCGCTGGGCAACGGGGCCGTCGGCACGGACCGGCTGTCGGACATCGGTCCGCGGATCTGGCCCTTCGCCGCCGCCCTCGCACTCGAGGTCGTGGGCGGCGCGCTGCTCTGGCTTGCTGGGCTCCTGCTCGCCGACGTGGTGCGCTCGCGTCGAGAACGCTCGGCCGAGGCCGACGGGCCGGACGACCGGAAGCCGGTCAAACCGGGTCCCCCTGACGGGACTGACGGCACGGCCAGCGGGTCCGGCGACGACCCGGACCGGCTGCCGGTGACCTGAGGCTCGTGGTCACAGCCAAACCCGGGTGAATGCGTGGCCACTCGAGGGGGTGGTTGACTCGAGTGGCCTCGTGGTCACAGCCAAACCCGGGTGAATGCGAGGCCACTCGACGGGGTGGTTGACTCGAGTGGCCACGTGGTCACAGCCAAACCCGGGTGAATGCGGGGCCACTCGGCGGGGTGGTGGACTCAAGTGCGCGGGACGCACGAAACTCGGTTTCGTGCTTGGCGCAGCGGCCGCGCGGGTGCCGGACGGCCAGCCTCAGCGGACGACCAGGCTCAGCGGGCCGGGCTCCTTGAGCTTCTCGCAGTCGCCCTGCGCCACCGCCGTCTGCGCGCCCGCCCGGCACTCCTCGTAGGCGCTGACCGTGCGGTAGAAGGCGAGCTGGAACAGCAGGGACGAGATGAGCATGCCGATGATGACGAGGGTCAGCGCGGGCCAGATCTTCTCCCGCCCCGCCCGCATCGTCAGGAAACGCAGCAACCGGATGGTGAGCACGACCGCGATGACGAGCGGGATCAACGCCACGAACCGTTTCGGCAGCGGCAGGTACATCGCCACCAGGGCGAGCAGCACGAGCACAGCCACCGGCAGCGTGAGCTTGGCCTTCTCTCGAGCGAAGGCCAGCTCTCGCTGCATGTCGGGGTCAGTCATGGCCACCATCCTCGCCCATGGGCGTCCGGGGCGACGCACGGGTGGGGCACGGTCCGGTCGCTAGACTGCCGCGCGTGACGAGCCAGGCGACCCCCACCGACCCTGACCGTGTTGATCCACTGGCCGACTCGCGTGACGTGCCACCCGATGCCGACTCGGTCGGCATCGTCGTCCTCGTCTCCGGCTCCGGCACGCTCCTTCAGGCGCTGATCGACGCCACTGCGGACCCGGACTACGGCGTGAGCATCGAGGCGGTCGGTGCCGACCGACCGTGTGCGGGGATCGAGCGGGCGGCGGCGGCCGGCATACCGACGTTCGTATGCCGGCCGGCGGACTTCGCCGACCGTGCCGAGTGGGACGTCGCGCTCGCTGAGGAGCTTGCAGCGGCGGCGCCGAGCTTCGTCGTCACGGCCGGCTTCATGCGCCTGCTGGGGCCGACCGCGCTGGCCCAGCATCGGTTCATCAACACCCATCCGGCCCTGCTGCCGAGCTTTCCTGGCGCGCACGGTGTCCGCGACGCCCTGGCCTACGGCGTCAAAGTCACCGGCACCACCTGCCACGTCGTCGATGCGGGGGTCGACACCGGGCCGATCATCGAGCAGCGGGCCGTCCGGGTCGAGGCGGACGACACCGAGGAGACCCTGCACGAGCGAATCAAGGTGCAGGAGCGCGACCTGCTCGTCGAGACGGTCCAGCGCCTGGCCGCCGAGGGTTTCGCCGTCGAGGGCCGGCACGTCCGGATCGGCTGACCAGGCGCCTGCGCTCAGTGACCACCCGACCCGGCTTTCTCCCGTCGAGCGAGCGCGTCGTCCACGGTGCGCACATGACACCGTCGTCACACCCGCGGGTCACGCTCGATTCGGGCCATCCAGTGGTCCGCCGGTAGGCTGGCCGCACACGACTGGCGCGGGTGGGTCTACCACCAGGGAGTGAACGTCGGAGCATCGCCCGCCTGGGTGCTCCTGGAACGGACCGACCTGAACCGACTGCTGCAGGAGCTGCCATGTCCGATGGACGCCGCCCGATCAAGCGCGCCCTCGTCTCCGTCTACGACAAGACCGGCCTCGACGACCTCGCCAAGGCGCTCGGCGCCGCGGGCGTGACGATCGTCTCGACCGGCTCGACAGCGAAGACCATCGCCGCTGCGGGGGTGCCGGTGACGCAGGTCGAGGAGCTGACCGGCTTCCCCGAGTGCCTCGACGGTCGCGTCAAGACGCTCCACCCGCGGGTCCACGCCGGCATCCTCGCGGACACCCGCAACCCCGACCACCTCCGCCAGCTCGCCGAGCTCGAGGTCGAGCCGTTCGACCTCGTTGTCGTCAACCTCTACCCCTTCCGGGAGACCGTGCAGTCCGGCGCGAGCGAGGACGAGTGCATCGAGCAGATCGACATCGGTGGCCCCTCGATGGTGCGCGCCTCCGCCAAGAACCACGCGAGCGTCGCGATCGTGACGAGCCCGGCGGCATACGGCCAGGTCGTGGCGGCGGTCGACGCCGGTGGCTTCACGCTGGCAGAGCGCAAGCGCCTCGCGGCCGAGGCGTTCGTGCACACCGCGACCTACGACAACGCCGTGGCGAACTGGATGGGCAACGTCGTGGCCGACACGACCGACGGCACGGGTTTCCCCGCGTGGACGGGCGCGACGTTCGACCGGTCGGCCGCGCTGCGCTACGGCGAGAACCCGCACCAGCGGGCCGCGCTCTACCGCCACTGGCGCCCGGGCGTCGCCTCGGCCGAGCAGCTGCACGGCAAGGAGATGTCGTACAACAACTACGTCGACACCGACGCCGCAGTGCGCGCTGCACACGACCACGGTGACCAGCCGACCGTGGCGATCATCAAGCACGCGAACCCGTGCGGCATCGCCGTCGGGGACACGATCGAGCAGGCCTACGAGCGGGCGCACGCGACCGACCCGGTCAGCGCCTACGGCGGGATCATCGCCGCCAACCGGACCGTGACGAAGGCGATGGCCGAAGCCGCGAAGCCGGTCTTCACCGAGGTCATCATCGCGCCGGACTACGAGCCCGAGGCGCTCGAGATCCTCACGGCCAAGAAGAACCTCCGGATTCTGCGGCTCCCCGCCGGGATGGCCGCTGCGGCCGACCCCATCGAGACGCGCGCGGTCAGCGGTGGCCTGCTCGTGCAGTCCGTCGACCGCGTGGATGCCGTGGTGCATGACACCGAGGGCACCGTCACGGGCGGTGACGACGCCGCACGCTGGCGCCTCGTCGCAGGTGAGGTGGCCGACGCGGCGACCCTCGCGGACCTGCAGTTCGCCTGGCGCGCGATCCGCGCCGTCAAGTCCAACGCGATCCTGCTCGCCAAGGACGGCGCGGCCGTCGGTGTCGGCATGGGCCAGGTCAACCGGGTCGACTCCTGCTTCCTGGCCGTGCGTCGTGCGGGGGAGGATCGCGCCCGCGGGTCGGTGGCGGCCTCGGACGCGTTCTTCCCGTTCGCGGACGGCCTGCAGATCCTGCTCGACGCGGGCGTCAAGGCCGTCGTGGCCCCGGGTGGGTCGATCCGCGACGAGGAGGTCATCGAGGCGGCCCGCGCCGCGGGCGTGACGATGTACTTCACCGGCACCCGCCACTTCGCCCACTGACGAGCTCCGGCCCCTGAGTCCGCCACACACCCGGAAACCGCGAGCTCCTGCTGGTTGCAACCAGCAGGAGCTCGC
>NZ_JBSGGK010000029.1:0-30579 GCF_053603855.1 Monashia sp. NPDC004114
AGACGCGCCGCCAGCCCCGGCAGACCCCGCAGACCCTCCAGCTCCGCACCCGCCCCCGGCTCGGACGAGGCCAGCAACGCCAGCCGGGTCACCGGGTCCATCACCGGGTCCATCACCGGGTCCATCACCGGGTCCATTGGGTCCATCACAGCGCCAGACCCCACCACCACCCCAGCCCCGCCCACCAGCCCGGCCCCTGCCGACGCACCGGGCTGCTGCACCGCCGCACCGGGCTGCCGCACCGGCGCGGTGGCCCCGTGGCGCGGACCCCGTCGGCGCCTCGGGTGGCGGGCTGTCTGGCTCATGACCCGAACATACGTTCGACCACCGACAGCCACCCGCCGCTACCCACAGCAAACCGGCGCAAACACCTGGGTTGTCCACAGGGGGCGACATACCGCCGGAGCTAGCCCGCCGTGCGCGTCATCGTCACCTCGTCGGTGAAGGTGCCTGCGGCGTCGGCGACGAACCGCATCCGGAGCACGGTCGCTGACACGGTGAGGTCGAGGTGGCCGTAGGTGGGGTCGCGGTTCGCCCCTGAGGTTGCTGCGAAGTAGCCGGCCTCCGGGTCGGAAGGGTTCACGTCACGCAGCGGTATGCCGCCGGTCCCCACGCTGACGAAGACGGTGCCGGCGCCGGCGACGACCTCCTCCCCCGGCCCGCTCGGGCGCACGACGCACGCGGGGTCGAACCGCCCTACCGGCACCTCGGCACAGCCGGGCCCCACAGCCAGCTGCATGCTGCGCTGGTAGAGGTGCTCGTGCCCCGTGAGCACGAGGTCGACGCGCTGCGACACGAGCAGGTCGAGCAGGTCCGTGCCGACCGAGCACGAGTAGCGGCCGACGGACAGGCACGGCTCGTGCATGCCGACGACGACGAACGGGATCCCGGCCTGGCGCGCACCCTCGATCGCCGCGGCTGTCCAGGCGTAGTGCTCCGTGCCTCTCGTGTAGTCCCACGTGCCGTCGGGGAAGGTCAGGCCTGGCGAGATCATGACGACGCGGACGACCGGTGTGGCCGCCGGCAGGTCGACGTACCACTGTCTTCCGTACGTCCCGCTCAGCCCACGCAGCTGGTTGGGCAGGCACGCCGCGAACGCGTCGATCCGTCCGTTGAGGCCGTCGCTCTCGTGGTTGCCCGCCAGCAGCTCGACCGGTATGCCGTCACCGACGTGAGCGCGCACGAACCGACACCATTGTTCCTCCTGGCCCGGCCGGCCGTACGAGAGGTCACCGAGCGCCAGAAGAGCATCGGGGCGGGCCCGGCGCACGGCGTCGAGGACCCTGCCGGTGGTCGCGGGAGCGGCGCCGAAGTCGCCGGCGGCGGTGAGGTGGACGGGCGCCGTCTCCGTCGCGTTCCCTGACGGTGTGCTTGGGACCGGCCGGCCGGACGCGTTCACTGGGCTGGAGGTGGTCACCCGGGTGGTGTTGCTCGTGACCCTCGGAGGACTCGGAGGGCTCGATGGGTTCGAGGGGACGGCGGCCGGGGTGCAGCCGGCCACGGCGGCGCCCATCAAGACCGCCGCGAGGAGGCTGCGGCGAGCTGCATCACGCATACGTGCAGCGTAGGCAGGCCCCGACGGGACAGCCTCAGGCAGGCGATCTCGTCTCGTCGGTGCGCACCGCGATGACTCCGGCCACGATGAGGGCGCCGCCGAGCAGCTGCACCGGCATGGGCAGCTCGGCGAGCACGAGCCACGCGAACAGCACTGCGAAGAGCACCTCGGTCAGCGCCACGAAGGAGGCGACCTTCGCCCCGAGCATCCGGACTGCCGCGATCCCGGCGACATACGCGAACGCCGCAGCGAGGATCGCGATGACGAGGATCGGCACCCACCATGGGACGGTCGTGCCGCGAAGGAGCACCTCCGGTGCGCCGCGCGACATGTCGAGGACCCCGGTCAGGCCCGCCAGCCAGAGCACGACGGCGCCGACGACGAGGCCCGACCCGGCCAGCGCGATCGGCGGGATGCCCGCGTGGACATGGTCCGCGAGCAGGAAGTAGAGGACGAGGCAGACCGCGGCCGACAGGCCCCACATGGCGCCGACGAGGTTGACGGTGGCTCCGCCGAGGACGTCGAGGACCAGGAGCAGGCCGACGACCGCAAGCCCGATGCCGAGCAGGGTAAGCCGGCCGGGCGCCTGCCGGTGCCGGATCCAGAGCCAGCCGACGATGAGCACGGGCGCGAGGTACTCGAGCAGGAGGGCGACCCCGACCGACAGGTGGCTCACGGCGTTGAAGTAGGCGAGCTGACACCCGGCGACGCCCGTGAGGCCGTAGCCGACGACAACGAGGGCGTTGCTGCGCAACAGTCCCCAACGCCCGCGGAGCGAGAGCACGGTCGGGACCAGGAGCACGGCCGCGGCCACGGTGATCCGCAGCGTCACCACGGCTCCGGGCGCCCACCCCGCCAGCAGCAGCGGCTTGGCGAAGGCCCCCGAGGTCGCGAAGGCCGCAGCTGAGGCGAGGGCGACTCCGAGGCCGAGCACCGGGCGGCGGACCGCCACGGACGACAGGCCCGTCGCTGCCTGGCCGGTCGTGCCGGTGCTGGTCGCGCCGGTCGAGGCGGTCGTGCTGGTCGTGCTGGTCGCGCCGGTCGAGCCGGTCGTGCTGATCGCCAGGTCCGCCGTGGTCTCAGCCGTCATCTCTCGTCACCGCCTCATCCGCCTGACGGAACATGTCAGGACCAAAATTGATTACACTCATGACGGTAGCCACAGATCATGTCAGGAGTCAATAGCGTGTTCACTCATGACGCTGAGGAAGCCCTCCAGTGGGGGGCCGAGCTCGTCAACACGATGCCGGGCAGCGTCCCGGGAGATACCTCGACGGACACCCTGACGACCCTGGATGACCTCCGGGACTTCTTCGAAGGAAAGCCGTGGACCGGTCGCTTCGACCGCGACGCCGCCGAGCTCGAGGCCGTACGGGCGCTGCGCCCGAGGCTGCGGCGGTTCTGGGAGTCGTCCGAGCCCGAAGTCGTCGAGACGGTCAACGCGATGCTCGCCGAGGCTGGCGCGGTGCCCCGGCTCGTCAACCACGACGACATCGGCTGGCACGTTCATGCGACCCCGCTGGATGCCCCGCTCGACCAGCGCATGGCAGTCGAGTTCGCCTTCGCCATGATCGACGTCGTGCGGGCCGACGGCCTGGACCGCCTGCGGGTCTGCGAGGCCGAGGACTGCGACGACGTGGTCGTCGACCTGTCGAAGAACCGCTCCCGGCGCTACTGCGACGGCGGCTGCGCCGCGAAGGCCCATACAGCGGCATACCGAGCCCGCAAGGCCGCCCGCGCCTGAGCAGGGCGCCTTCGACGCCCAAGGTTGGCCATCAGATCACTGCGGGACGATGCCGGCCGTCAGGCCTTGCCGTCGAAGAGGCTCGTCACCGAGCCGTCTTCGAAGACCTCCTTGATCGCCATCGACACGAGCGGCGCGATCGACAGGACGGTGAGCTTGTCGAAACGACGGTCGTCGGGGATCGGGAGGGTGTTCGTGACGACGACCTCCTCGACCCGCGAGGCCTTGAGACGGTCGACGGCCGGGCCCGACAGGATGGCATGCGTCGCTGCGATGACGACCGACTTCGCGCCGTCCGCCAACAGAGCGTCGGCGGCCTTGGTGATGGTGCCGGCCGTGTCGATCATGTCGTCGACAAGGATGCAGACGCGGCCCTTGATCTCCCCGACGACGCGGTTGGCCACGACCTCGTTGGGGCGATTGATGTCGCGGGTCTTGTGGATGAAGGCCAGCGGTACGCCGCCGAGTCGAGCGGACCAGTCCTCGGCGACCTTGATGCGTCCGGCGTCGGGTGACACGACGGCCAGGTCGAGATCGCCATACTTCTGGCCGACATGGTCCGAGAGGATCGGCAGCGCCATGAGGTGGTCGACCGGCCCGTCGAAGAAGCCCTGGATCTGCGCGGTGTGCAGGTCGATCGCCATGAGCCGGTTGGCCCCTGCCGTCTTGAACAGGTCGGCGATGAGGCGGGCAGAGATCGGCTCGCGACCTCGGTGCTTCTTGTCCTGGCGGGCGTAGCCGTAGAAGGGCAGCACGACCGTGATCCGCTTGGCCGATGCGCGCTTCAGTGCGTCGATCATGATGAGCTGCTCCATGATCCACTCGTTGATCGGCGACGTGTGGCTCTGGATGACGAAGGCGTCCGACCCGCGCACCGACTCCTCGTAGCGGACGTAGATCTCGCCGTTGGCGAAGTCGTACGCGCTCGTCGGGACGAGACTGGTGCCCAGCTGGTCGGCGACCTCCTGCGCGAGCTGGGGGTGCGCCCGGCCGGAGAAGAGCATCATGTGCTTCTCCGTGGTCCTGTTGATCCCGCTCATCGGTGGGCGTCCTTCGTATCGGTGGTGAGCTCGTCGTTGTCGACGACTGCGCCTTCCTCGTGTGCGAGCGCCGCCTCGGCCTCGGCCGCGAGCGCCGCACGGGCGGCGGCGTCCGTCTTCGTGCCTGCCCGGCGTCGGGCCACCCAGCCGTCGATGTTGCGTTGCTGGGCACGGGTGACCGCCAGCTGGCCCGGCGACACGTCGCTGACCACCGCGGAGCCGGCCGCGACGTATGCGCCGTCGCCGATCGACCGGGGGGCGACGATGACCGCGTTGCTCCCGACGAAGCTGTGGGCCCCGACCGTCGTGTGGCCCTTGGTCAGGCCGTCGTAGTTGGCGAAGATCGTGCCGGCCCCGATGTTCGCGCCTTCGCCGATGGTGGCGTCGCCGCAGTAGGTCAGGTGGGGCACCTTCGCACGGTCCCCGATCCGGGCGTTCTTGGTCTCGACGAACCCGCCGATCTTGCCGGACCTGCCCAGGCGCGTGCCGGGACGGAGGAAGGAGAACGGGCCCACCGTCGCTCCGGGCCCGATCTCGGCAAGCTCGGCCTGGGTCCGCACGACACTCGCGCCGTCCCCGATCTCGACGTCCTTGAGCGTCGTGTCGGGACCGATCACGCACTCGCTGCCGATCGTGGTCGCGCCGAGGATCTGGGTGTTCGGGTGGACGACGGTGTCGGGCCCGATGGTCACGTCGGCATCGACCCACGTCGTGGCCGGGTCGATGACGATGGCTCCCTCGCGCATCGCCTGCTCGACCGTGCGGCGGTTGAGCTCGGCGCCGAGCCGGGCCAGCTGCACCTTGTCGTTGACGCCCTCGGTCTGCCACAGGTCGGTGACGAGGTGGGCGTGAACGGCCAGGCCCCGCCGTCTGGCGATGGCCACCACGTCGGTGAGGTATTTCTCGCCCTGGGCGTTGTCGGTGCCGACCTCGGCGAGCGCCTCGCGCAGGACGTCGGCGTCGAAGGCGTAGAGGCCGCTGTTGACCTCATGGATCGCGATCTGCTCGGCGGTTGCGTCCTTCTGCTCGACGATCGCCTCGACGAGTCCGTCGGCGTCGCGCAGGACCCGGCCGTAGCCGGTGGGGTCCTCGAGCCTGGCGGTGATGAGGGTGACCGCGCTGGCGGTCGAGACGTGCTCCGCAACGAGGTCGTTGAGGGTCTCCGATGTCAGCAGCGGCACGTCGCCATAGGTGACCACGATGGTGCCGGTCAGCCCGCTGGGCAGCGCCTCGAGCCCGCACTCGACGGCCCGGCCGGTGCCGGCAACCTCGTCCTGGTCGGCGATGACGGCGTCCTCGTCGATCGCCGCCACGTGCTCGGCGACCCGGTCCCGCTGGTGTCGCACGACCACGGCGAGGTGCTGCGGGCCGGTGCCCCGGGCCGCGCGGATCGCGTGAGCCACCAGGCTGCGGCCGCCGATCGTGTGCAGAACCTTCGGGGTCGTGGACTTCATGCGTGTGCCCTCACCGGCGGCAAGGACGATCACGGCGGTCGGCCGCGGATCGCTCACGGGGCGCAGCTCCTTATGGTTCGGGGGCCTCGGGGGCGTACGACCCCGAACGCGTCGGGGTGCGCCGCAGCCACTCTACTCGCGGCGATCGGTGCCGCTTGTCCACCCACAGGCGGTGACGTGACGCCCTTCACAACGCCCGGCCGTCCCGCGACCTACGGGATCCAGCCCCGGCCGGATCCCGTAGGCGATCCCGGCGATTCCCGCGACGCGCTCCAGCCAGGGCTGGATTCGGTAGTTGAGATCCGTGGGTCGGGCATCGGCGATGCCCAGCACACCTGCTCCCTGGGCACCTGCTCCCTGGGCAGGAGTCGAACCTGCGTCGCTAGTGATGACGTAGGGGTCGCCGATCCCTGCATGGAAGTAGTCGTCGCAAGCCTGCCTGGCGAGGTCCGGTGCGCTCGGGAACAGGGTTGACCGGAACGGGTATGCCGGCACACTGGTCACGAGCAACCCCGGGACGACGAGGGCAGTCCGTCGCCGCCAGGTCGACCGCGGGCTCGATGCCGAGCCGGGGTTGGTTGTCATGCCGAGGTGCCTCCCGCGATGTGGGGTGGGGTCTCCCGGCTTGGTGATCTGGTGATCCAGCTGCACGATGCCTGGATGTCCACGCGGAGTGAGCTCGCGTTGTCCTTTGGTCCGACACGGACGCTCGCCAGGTCGACGACCGGAAGCTTGAGGTCGATGACGACCGGTTCACCGGGTGGAGGTTCCGTCACGGACACCGCGACAGATGTGAGCCCGTACATCTTGTAGGCCCTCCACAGCGATGCGTTGACCGGCGAGTGCCCGGCGATCTGGTCCGTGCCCAGCGTGACGTCATACAGACGGCCTCTGGTTCCGTCGCCCAACAGCACCGTGGCGATGCGTGGCTTGCTCTCGGGCGTGAGGTCCGCCAGCGCGCGGTAGATGTCCGCGATCAGGGTCGGGTCGGTGCCCGGCGCGCCAAGCTGGCCCGGGATGCCTCCGGTGCCTGGAGGCGGCGCGAGCCGCCACTTGTGGATCCCGGAATCGGACTGGTACCAGCGACTGCCTGCACGGGCGGAGGCCTGGTGGTGACCGTCGCCGTACTTCAGGGTCAGCGACCCGAGGCTCGAGGGTTGGAAGATGTACCCAGACCCGCTCGCGGTCATGATGGCCTGTACCCCGAACTCGACCGTCTGTTTCGTGGTCAAGTCGCACGCGCGGTCAGCCGGGCGGCCCGACAGCTCGCGCACTCGTGCTGCGATCCAGTCGGGTCCGGTGTTGTCGAGGCCCGCCGCTGGCGCGGTGCAGCCGGAAGCGGTCACCAGCGCCACCAGCGCCACCAGCGCCGGCCGTGCCGGCAGTATGCGGGCTATGGCCCGGACCCGTCGAGTCGATGGGCCACGTAGCTGACCACGAACCATGTCCCGCCCACCTGCTCGAGCTGCATCGTGAACTGCTCGTCACCGGCTGGGCATGCCTCCGACCACTTGCCGTCATAGCCCTCGACCTGGAACCGGGACCAGGCAGTCATGGTCCCCTCGACGGTGGCCTGGTCGCCCGAGATCTCGGTCCGGGCGAAGGAGATCTGTGAGGTGCCGGAGCCGAGCAGACGCTGCCGCGGGTCCGCTAGCGCTGCGGACACGTTCTTGAGCGCGAGATGCTCGCGCGCTACCAGGTCGGGATTGGCGTGAGCGAGATCAGTGGCGAAGTTGGCCCGGGTCCGCGCCGCCGCGGCGGCCGCCGCGGCGGCCGCTGGCGGGACGGGTCGCGCCACGATGACGGATTTGTTCAGGGGCCTGCTGTTTGGGCTGAGCCTGCCCGAGTCGGCGCCCAACACCGCGTCGGGTAGGCCGATCTGGCGCTCGTTGATGATGACCCGACGAGCGACGGCCTGGACGTGGGCCTCCTGCGCCGCGTTGGCGCTGTCCTGCGCAACAGCGGTGACTCCCGTGCCGTGCGCGGAGGACTGGATATAGACGGCGGCTCCGGCGCCGATCAGGATCACCAGCGCGCCCGCGGTCAGGGCCTTGTTGGGACTCATCTGGTCACCTGTCAGTAGTTGTTCGCTGCGATGTGCATGAAGTAGCCGGTGGTCGTGGGCCAGTCCAGGTTGTACGGGCGCAGCGACCAGAACGCGTGGTAGTGGTCGTTCGCGTGTGCGTCGACGTAGTTGCCGCTGTACGAGGGCTTCTCGGGGTCGGTGCCCCACCCGACCTGGATCGCCGTGTGGCTGATGCCCTCCCCCGTGCCCCAGTCGTAGAACAGCACGTCCCCCGTGACGATCTGGTCGGGGGTCCAGTAGTTCGTCGAGCTGCCGGGGGCGGTGCCGTAGGAGATCCCACCCGGATAGTCGTAGATGAAGAAGTACCGGAGCCTCGGGGCCACGGACCAGGTCGTGGCGTAGTCCCAGGTGCCATACCAGTTGCCGTGGATCCACCACTCGTACAAGCTGCTCGGGTTGCTGCTACCGACGAAGCTGTAGCCGCCGGCGTGAACCGCCTGGGACACGAAGTTCGCGCAATCCGTCCCAGCGAAGTTCGGATATGACAGGTTCCGAGACAGCGCATACGTGTTCGCATAGTTCTTGGCGCCCACCGGGTTGTAGGCCGTCGCCGGCCGCGATGGCCCCAGGACCATGGCGGCAGCCAGGACCAGCAAGGCAGCGATGCCGCGAGCACGGCTATTCGGACCTCTTCCAAAGGACACCAAGCGACGATGACTCACGCGCACTCCAATTGGTTGTCAGACCCAAGTGACGGTGACTGTCGACCGGCCGGGCCGAGGGCGGGGACACCACTGGGCGCCGCTGCCCTCGATGACCGAGACGCAGGACCACGGCTGCGATGTCGCCTTCGGCCATGAAGGCTCTTCGGAGGAGATGGAATACCGATGGGTACACCTTCGACCGACTTCGCCCTCGTAAGCGGCAGGCCCCTCACCTGTTTGCGCAGGTGAGAGGCCGTTTTGCGCTCCCCGGGCAGGAGTCGAACCTGCGTCGCTAGTCCTGATTCAAAGTCAGGCGGGCCCTGCCGACAGACCAACCGGGGATCGTCCCCCGTCGCGGCGCGCGGGGCGAGACCCCCACAGGCTAGTGCAGTCCGAGTGTCCCTTCGTGCAGGCGGGCGCGCGGGCTCCCGGGCACAATGGCGGCGTGAGCGCCGACCGAACCGACCGACCCGACCGCACGGAGCGAGCCCGGCCGCGCCCGCGCATGACGGGTCCCGAGCGCCGCGAACAGCTCATCACCGTCGGGCGCAAGCTCTTCGCTGAGAAGGGGTTCGAGGCGACCACCGTCGAGGAGGTGGCCTCCAAGGCGAACGTGTCCAAGCCGGTCGTCTACGAGCACTTCGGCGGCAAGGAGGGGCTGTATGCCGTCGTGGTCGACCGCGAGATCCAGACCCTGCTCGGGGGGATCAACGAAGCCCTCGACGTGGGCGAGGGCGCCCGGATCCTGCTCGAGCGGGCGACGCTCGCGCTGCTCGACTATGTCGAGCGCGACCCCGACGGCTTCCGGATCCTCGTGCGCGACTCGCCCCCCGGCCAGTCCACGGGATCGTTCGCGAGCGTGCTCGGTGACGTGGCGACCCACGTCGAGCACCTGCTGGCCGCTGAGTTCAAGCAGCGTGGCCTCGACCCGAAGTCGGCGCCTATCCACGCCCAGATGCTCGTGGGCATGGTCGCCCTCACGGGGCAGTGGTGGCTCGACCGGCGCAAGTTCAAGAAGGACCAGGTCGCTGCGCACCTGGTCAACCTGGCCTGGAACGGCCTCTCCGGCCTCGACCGCTCTCCTCGTCTGGTGACCGTCCCCCGCCGGTGAGGTCCTGGCCGCTCAACCCCAGTCCTTCACCCGAGCCCGACGGCGGACCCTCGCCGCGAACGCAGACTGACGCGCGGCCCGAGCCCCTTCAGGATGGGGTGACGAGGCTGGTGAAGGTGGCGCCGCTCGCGTCGGTCACGCGCACGAGCACCGGGGTGATCCGGCCGGCGCCGGACTGCTCGAGCAGCACCTGACCGCTCTGGCCACGGCAGGTGACGCTCCACGCCGACGTCGTCGAGCAGGTCCAGCTGGCGTTCCCCGCAACGAGCCCTCCCGATCCGCTGGCGTTGGACACCCGGACCGTGAGGTCGCCCGACACCTGGGAGCGGACCCGCAGGGAGAACCGGCTCAGCGTGCCGGAGCGGACGAGCCGCGCATCGACTGCCGGAGCCGCTCCGGCGGCTGTGGGGCCGGCCGAGTGCGTCGGCGATGTCGGTGAGTCTGTCGGGGCTTGCCGGACGGCCGGCGCCGCGGTCGGGCTCGGTGGCGGCGGTTGCACGACCGGACCGCGGGTCGTCGCGGCCTCCGCAGCGTTCGCCGACGGCGTGACTGCGGCGCTCGGCACCGGGACGGACGGAGCGGCCGTCGGCGTCCCGCTGAGGCCAGCAGCGCTGGGGGAGGCCTGGGCAGTGCTGGTCGGCCCGGAGGTCGGCGTGTGCGCCGACGCGGTCGCGGTCGGGCTGCTCGCTGGAGCGCCGGTGACGCTCGCCAGCCCGATGCCGATGGCGATCCCAGCGGCGACGGTGGTTACGCGGCTTGCGGCCTGGCCGAGGCGGTCCGCCGGGGCGCCCGCGGCCAGAGCGCCGCTTGTTCCGCCTGCGGCAGCTGCACCCGTCGATGGCGCTCCCGCGGCCGCCGTTCCACCGGTTGCCGCTCCACCCGTGGCCGCTCCGCCCGTTGCCGCTCCGCCGGTTGCCGCTGCGGCTCCGGCAGTCTTGGCGGCCCCGGCCGCACCGCCACCGGCCATGCCGGCACCCGCGGCTCCGACACCGGTGGCGCCTGCACCCGCCACACCGGCGGCACTCGTGAGGCCGGCGAGCGCGCCCGCGCTGAGGAAGCCGGGCGTGCTCACACCGACGGCGACGAGGAGCGGGACGACGAGCGACGGGAACTCGTCATGGACGGCGCGCAGGTCGGCCGCGATCGCAGCCGCATGGGCGCACGAGTCGACATGGGCCTGCGCGCGCTCGGTCTGGCGCTTCGGCAGGCGGCCGCGCACGAGCGCACCGAGGTGCTCGATCGTCCAGCGACACTCGTCGGAGTCGGCATCTGGAAGGCCACGCTCGGCACGGACGTCGAGGTAGCGCGCCCGCAGCGAGTCGCGGGCGCGCATCGCGCGGACGCTCACGGCGTTCGCTGTCATGCCGAGGGCCGGGGCGACGACGCGGGGCGCCGCACCCTCGACGGTCGTGTGCCACAGGACGCGCTGGTCGCGCTCGGGCAGACCGCGGAACGCCTCGCGGACGAGGTCGACACCCTCGTCGCCGCCGAGGTCCGCACCGAGCTCGCCGCCGGCTCCGATGTCGGCAACCGGCTGGACCAGGGACTCCAGGTCGGCGTCGTCGGTCGGGACGGCCTTGAGGTCCCGGCGGGCCATGTCGACGGCGACCGTGCGCACGGTCGAGAGGAAGTAGGCGCGGAAGTGCTCGTCGGGACCACGGCCGTCGCGGATCAGCGCGAAGACGCGGGTCGCGGCCTCGGCGACGATGTCCTCGGAAGCGGCACGTCCACGATGCCGGTGGGCGACGGCATACGCAGCGGGGAGGTGACGTCGCCAGAGCTCGCCGAACGCCTCGGCGGAGCCTTCTCGGCTGCGTCCGAGGAGGTAGAGGTCAGCAGCCGATGACCACGACTCGCTCGACCACATGGTGGTGTCTGCCGACAAGGTTCACCCTTCCAGATGGCCCCGAGTGCGGACCAAGTCTGCCAAGGCACGACAGGGCACGTCGAATCCGACCGAGCGCGAGCGGCAGGTTTCGCCCTTCCGATGATCCCCTCCACGAAACCACGCGGAAGGACGAAACCCGACGGCACCACTCGTGACGGACCCGGGGGAGCTACTCCCTCCCCTGACCAAGCGGGAGGCTCCATGCGAAGCCGTCGCCAAGAAGACGTGCCACTACCCATTTCATGTCAACGTTTTGCGAATTGTCGCGAATCGGCGCCAGCTCCCGAGAACTTTCGAAGCCATGACCGGTTCCTGACCCTTTACTGACCGGACCCTGACCATCCCGTTACCGACGGGCGACGCCGCGCCGGGGCTCACGCCGAGCCGGTGCGCGCCACGGCGAAGGTCCGGGTGAAGCCGAAGAGCACCCCGAAGGAGCGCCGCGGGTATGCCGTCTCGAGCTCCCGCTCGTAGTCGTCGAGGAACGCCTCGCGCTCCTGCTCGTCGGTGAGCACTCCCAGCACGGGCCGCAGGCCGGTCCCGCGCACCCACTCGAGCACAGGGTGCCGCACCGTGTCGGAGGCCAGGACGTGTTGGTACGTCGTCTGCCACACGTCGACGTCCGGGGTGAGGTCGAGCAGCAGGGCGGCATACGTCTCCGGAAGGGCGACGGCGACGGCACGGTCGAGCCCGGGCCGCAGGTCGTCGGCGCGCGGGTGGCGTGCCGCGACCTCGCGCATGAGCCGGTGCGAGGGGGCGTCGAAGTTCGCCGGGACCTGCATCGCGAACGTGCCGCCGGGGGCGAGCGCGGCGACCCAGGTGGGGATCAGCCGCAGGTGGGTCGGGACCCACTGGAGGGTGGCGTTCGTGACGAACACGTCGATGGGCGCTCCCAGCGTGGCGGGGTCCCAGTCCTCTGCGGCGGCCTCGACCCACTCGACCCGACCGCCGGTCTCGGCCGCTCGGGCCTTGGCGAGCATCTCGGGCGAGGGGTCGACGCCGATGACTCTCGCGTCGGGCCACCGTTGGCCGAGCCCGATGGTGAGGTCGCCAGGACCGCACCCGAGGTCGACGACGACCCGCGGCGAGGGCGCGTCGATCCGGCTCAACAGGTCCGCGAACGGTCGGCCGCGCTGCCCGGCGAAAAGGGCGTACTGGCGCGGGTCCCAGGCCGCGTCGCCTGTCCGGGGGGTAGCGGGGGTGGCGGTGGGGTCGGGCATGTCTTGCTCGCTTTCCTTCGATGTCAAGAGTCTTGACGGCGACTACAGTTGGGACATGAGCGCCGAGCGGAGGCCGGTACAGCCCGGCGACGACGTCGATGGGATCGTCGCGGCCTGGCGCCGTGAGCGACCCGACCTCGACGTGTCGCCGCTCGAGGTGCTGTCGCGGGTCTCGCGCCTCGCTCGACGCCTCGACCTCGCGCGCGGCTCGGCCTTCTCGGAGCACCTCCTGGAGGGCTGGGCGTTCGACGTGCTGTCCGCCCTGCGCCGGGCCGGCGAGCCGTACGAGCTGTCACCGGGCCAGCTGGTGCAGCAGACACTGGTCACGTCGGGCACGATGACCAACCGCGTGGACCGGCTCGCGCGCAACGGCTTCGTCGAGCGCCGTCCCGACCCGGGTGACCGCCGGGGCGTCCTCGTCCGGCTCAGCCCCGCAGGCCGGGACATCGTGGACGCTGCGATGGCCGACCTCATCGAGCAGGAGAAGTCGCTGCTGTCGGAGCTGTCGACCGCCGAGCAGACCCAGCTGGCGACGCTGCTGCGCCGGATGCTCGTGCCGTTGGAGTCCCGCGGCGACTCCGCGGGCTGAGGGATCGGGCTCACCCGGCGGCCTGCTGGAACTCCAGCCGGTTCCCCACCGGGTCGCTCGTGTGGAAGCGGCGCAGGCCCGGGATGTTGTCGTCCCACGCCACCGGTCCACTCGCCTCCTCGACACGGCGAGCCAGGCTGTCCACGTCGCCGACGGCGATCCCCGGGTGCGCCTTGCGCGCGGGCACGAAGGGGTCCTCGATGCCGACGTGGATCTCGGCCGAGCCCGCGCGGAACCAGGCCCCGCCGCGGGCCCGCAGGCGCTCGGGCTTGTCGATCTCGACCATGCCGAGGACGCCGACGTAGAACGCGCGCATGGCGTCCTCGCAGCCAGCCGGACCGGACACCTGGACGTGGTGCAGGGTCATCTCCATGCGTCGAAAGTATCTTGATATCAAGATACTTTCAAGACCCGCCGCAACACACCGAACAGCCGCCAGAGCATCCGGTTATTTCCGTCGAAGTTTGCGACTGCTCGGTGTGTTGCGGGGTCAGCCGACGATCTCGGCGGCCTCGAGCCACTCGAGCTCGAGCTCCTCACGCTCTGTGACGATCGCCTGCAGACTGGAGTTGAGCTGGGCCAGCGCCACGGGATCGGTTGCGGCAGAGACCATCTCGCCGTGAACCTTGGCCTCGCGGTCAGCCAGGCGCGACAGCTGCTTCTCCACGCGCGCCATGACCTTGCGGGCCTCACGCGCCTGCGCCGCGTTCGCCGGCGCCCCCGCTTTCCCGGGTATGCCGTCCGGCGAGCCACCGCTGCGGCCCCCGGTCGCGCCCACGGGTGCGCCCGCGGTCGCCCCGCCGGCCACACCCATCGCCGCACCGGTCGCCGCACCGCTGGCGGCGCGCGCCCGTGCCGCTTCGCGGAGGCGGAGGTACTCGTCGACACCTCCGGGCAGGTCCCGCACGCGGCCGTCGCCGAGCAGGGCCAGCTGATGGTCGCAGGCGCGCTCGAGCAGGTACCGGTCGTGCGAGACGACGATGAGCGTGCCGGCCCAGCCGTCGAGGACGTCCTCCAGCGAGGTGAGGGTCTCGATGTCCAGGTCGTTGGTCGGCTCGTCGAGGATGAGCACGTTCGGCTCGGTCAGCAGCAGCCGCGTCAGCTGGAGGCGGCGTCGCTCTCCACCGCTCAGGTCGCCGACGCGCGACTGCTGGCGCCCGCCTGAGAAGCCGAGCCGCGTGGCGAGCTGGCCGGCGCTGATCTCCTTGCCGCCCAACGTGGTCCACTGCCGAACGTCCTCGATCGCCTCGATGACGCGCCATTGCTCGAAGCGGTCCAGCTCGCGCACCTCCTGGGTCAGGTGCGCGATGGCGACCGTCTTCCCGACCTTGCGCCGCCCGCTCGTCAGCGGCGTCTCGCCGGTCAGGGCGCGCAGCAGAGTCGACTTGCCGGCACCGTTGACCCCGACGATCCCGACCCGCTCCCCCGGCGCCAGCCGCCAGGTGACCCGGTCGAGAAGGGTGCGCTCGTGCGGCGGCTCGCCGAGCACCACGGTCGCGTCCTCGAGGTCCAGGACGTCCTTGCCGAGGCGCGTGGTGGCGAATGACGCCAGCTCGATGGTGTCTCGTGGCGGCGGCTCGTTGGCGATCAGCGCGTTCGCCGCGTCGATGCGGAACTTCGGCTTGCTCGTGCGCGCCGGCGCTCCCCGGCGCAGCCACGCGAGCTCCTTGCGCATGAGATTCGCTCGCCGGTCGGCGACGACGCCCGCGAGGCGGTCCCGCTCGGCCTTCGCGAGGACATATGCGGCATACCCTCCGTCGAAGGCGGCGACAGACCCGCCCTCGACCTCCCACGTCAGCGTGGCGTACGCGTCGAGGAACCACCGGTCGTGGGTGATCGCGACGGTCGCGTTGCCCGGGCGCGGCCGCTTCGTCGACAGGTGGTCGGCCAGCCACGCGACGCCTTCGACGTCGAGATGGTTCGTGGGCTCGTCGAGCAGGAGCACCTCGGGATCGTCGACGAGCAGACGTGCGAGGGCGAGGCGGCGGCGCTCGCCACCCGACTTCGGGCCGATCCTTGTCTCGAGCCCGCCGACGCCCTGTGCCTCGATGCCCCCGAGCAGCCCGGTGAGCACGTCGCGGATCCGCGGGTCTCCGGCCCACACATGCTCGGGCCGGTCACCGAGCACCGCCTCGCGGACCGTCCACTCGGGGTCGAGCGCGTCGTCCTGCGCGAGCATGCCGACCCGGATGCCGTCCGCGCCGCCTTGCTTGGTGACGCGACCCGAGTCGGCCTCCTGGAGGCCGGCCATGACCCGCAGCAGGGTCGACTTGCCGCCGCCGTTGACGCCGACGATGCCGATGCGGTCCCCGGTGAGGACGCCGAGGCTCACGTCGTCGAGGACGTGGGTGGTGCCGAAGACGAGCGACACGCGTTCGAGGGAGATGAGGTTGGCCATCGCCCACCGACCCTATGCGCTCGCAAGCCTCATCCCCTACTCGCCCTGGCGGCCTTGTGGTGGCCATCCGAGGCGACCCGGCCCCACCCACGTGCGCGCCGCGGCCCCCATCTGGAGGCCAGGCGGGCCCGTTTCCCACCCACGTGCGCGCCGCGGCCCCCATCTGGAGGCCAGGCGGGGCGTTTCCCACCCACGTGCGCGCCGCGGCCTGAGCTCAGTCGGCGCGCGGGGCGGTGACGACCTGGGCGCCGTGGACCGGACCCCGGGCCCGGCGCAGGTCGCGACACAGGTCCGACGCGGCCAGCGACACCGACAGGTCGAGGGCCGCCTCGTGGCTCTCGGTGAGGAAGGCGACGGTGGGCCCCGAGCCGCTGACGATCCCACCGAGGGCGCCGAACTCGACCCCGGCGTCACGCAGCTCCCGCAGCTGCGGCCGCAGCGAGTATGCCGCCGGCTCGAGGTCGTTGTGCAGCGCCGCTCCCAGCGCAGCGGCGTCCCCGGACCGCAGGGCCGCCATCAGCTCCGCGCTCACGCGGGGCTCGGGCACGTCGACGCCGTCACGTTCGCGCAGCCGGTCGCACTCGGCATACACCTCCGGCGTGGACAGACCCTGGTCGCTGATCGCGAAGACCCAGTGGAACGTGCCGCGCGCCAGCACGGGCGCGAGCTGCTCACCGCGGCCCGAGCCCATGGCGTTGCCGCCCGTGAGGGAGAACGGCACGTCGCTGCCGAGGGCAGCCGCGAGCTCGGCGAGCTCCTCACGGTCCAGGCCCAGGCCCCAGAGGTGGTCGCAGGCCAGCAGCGTCGCCGCGGCATCCGCCGACCCCCCGGCCATGCCTCCCGCGACCGGGATGTCCTTGTCGATCCGGATCGACAAGGCCTCCTCGACCGCCCAGCGGTCCGCGACGAGCCGGGCTGCCCGAACGGCCAGGTTGTCGCCGTCGACGGGGATGCGGTCGGCGTACGTGCCGGCCGGCACGACCTGCCACTCGTCCCAGCGCGCCACCGACACCTCGTCGTGGAGCGACACGGCCTGGTAGACGGTCGCGAGCGCGTGGTACCCGTCAGGCCGGCGCGGCCCGACGCGCAGCTCGAGGTTGACCTTGGCCGGGACCCGTACGGTCACCGCGCCGGGCAAGGTCGGGGCGACGGTCATGCGCCCACCCTATGGTCCGGCACGTGGTCGTCAGGACGGATGGTCCGGTTTCGCCGAGTCGCGCGCCTCGGCGATCCGTGCGAACGCCTCGATGTCGAGCTGCTCGCCACGCGTCCGGGGGTCGACGCCGGCCGCGACGAGGGCGGCCTCGGCCTCGGCAGGGGACCCCGCCCAGGCTGCGAGCGCTCCACGCAGCGACTTGCGACGCTGCAGGAACGCCGCGTCGATGCACCGGAAGACCTGCTCCCGTGAGGCCGTCGTGCGCGGCGGCTTGCGCCTGCGGAGCGAGACCAGACCCGAGTCGACGTTCGGCGCCGGCCAGAACACGTTGCGCCCGACCCGCCCGGCGAGCTCGACGTCGGCGTACCAGGCGGCCTTGAGGCTCGGGACTCCGTAGATCTTGCTTCCCGGCTTGGCGGCGAGCCGCTCGGCCACCTCGAGCTGGACCATGACCAGCACGCGCTCGATGGTCGGGAAGTGCTTGAGGAAGGAGAGCACGACGGGCACGGAGATGTTGTAGGGCAGGTTCGCCACCAGGGCTGTCGGCTGGGGCTTGGGCAGCTTGGTCACGGTGAGGGCGTCCGCTGCGAGCAGGGTGAGCTTGCCGGAGTTGCCCGGCTGGAGAGTCTGCACGGTGTCCTCGAGCGCACCAGCCAGGCGCGGGTCGACCTCGACCGCCGTCACGTGGCGCACGACCGGCAGCAGGGCAAGGGTCAGCGACCCGAGGCCCGGACCGACCTCGACGACCGCGTCGTCGGGACCCACGCCGGCGACCCGCACGATCTTGCGCACGGTGTTGGGGTCGACGACGAAGTTCTGTCCCCACTGCTTGGTGGGCCGGATCTCGAGCCGCTCGGCGAGCGCGCGCACCTGCGCAGGCCCGAGCAGCGCGGCGTCGTCCACCCGCGCAGCGAGGTCCTTCTTGCTCATGTGATCACCCTAGGGGCGCGATGCCGCGGTCAAGCGCAGCCACAGCGACGAAGCCCCCGACCCGTGATGGGTCGAGGGCTTCGTCGGGCCGCTGATCGGGGACCAGCGGGTCAAGCGGGGCCAGGCGCTCAGCCCTTGCAGCTCCACTGGGCGAGGCCGTTGTCGGCGTACACCCGGTTGGCCACGGTGATCTGCTGTTCCCGGCTGGCGAGGTCGGCGCGAGCGGCGAACTGGCCACCGCCGTAGGCGAGCCAGGTCGAGCGCGAGAACTGCAGGCCGCCGTAGTAGCCGTTGCCGGTGTTGATGTGCCAGTTGCCACCGGACTCGCACGAGGCGACACGGTCCCACATCGCGGCGCGGGCCAGGTTGAGGCCGCCGCCTGAGGTCGAGCCGCTCGTCGAGGGCGCGGGTGCCGGACGCTGCTTCGTGCCGACGGCCAGGATGCGATTGACGGGCGCCTTGGTCACCTTCGAGGAGACCGTCTTGGTCGAGGTGACCTTGCCGTTGACGATCGTGGACCGCACCACGACGGTGCGCGAGCCGTAGACGCCAGCGCGCAGCACCTTGGTCTGGCCGGTGTAGAGGTCGGCCGTGGGACGCTTGGTCGTCCCGTAGGCGATGCGGCTGGTCTGCGTGGCGTCCTTGGTCTGGACGCGCTGCACGACGATCTTGGCGCCGGCGACGAGCGGGGTGGCCACGGCCGGGCTGACCTTGTCGGCCGTCCCGAGGCGGACCCCGAACTGCTTGAGCGCCTCGCCGGTGGTGGCAGCGACGACCGTGCGGCTCGTCGTCTTGCCGTCGACCGTCACCGAGACGGCCTTGGGCGTGACGATCGTCACCGACAGGCCCTGACGGCCGATGGTCTGCGAACGCGAGACCGACAGGCGCGCACCGTCGCCACGCAGGCCGAGCGCCAGGAGGGCGCCGTCCACGGTGGTCTCGGTGGTGCGGACCGAGCGGGTCTTGCCGTCGACGGTGAGGTTCAGCGTGCGGGCGTACTTGACCGTGACGGTCTCTCCGTCGCTGAGCGAGGATGCCACCGCGGGGACGACCACGTCGCCCTGCTTCACGGTGATCCCCTGGCTGTCGAGGAGGTCCCCGACAGTGCTGCCGAAGACATGAGTGGCGGTGGTCTGTCCGTCGACGGACAGGTTCACCGCCTTGTCGAGCTGTGCTGCGCCGACCGCACCCCCGGTGAGGACGACGGCGGCGCCAGTCGCCGCCAGGATCTTGATGTTGCGCGAAATCAAAGCACTCCGATGGTCATAGAACCCGGGTGCTACGCGCTCTCGATCCATCCTCCTCACGCCTTTGGGACGAGGTCGATGCGGGGCAGCAACCGGCCAACAGTCGTCCAGCCTGACTGACAGACGTCCAGGAGGTCAAATTTCGATAACGAGAAGCATGTCATCGAGACATCCGCTTTGGGATGCGCTAGGCGGTTTGTCTGACCCCTGCCTGGGGGGTCGCCGGAGCCCACGACCCGTACACGCGCTCGCTGTTCTGGGACACCGCCCGGCACAGGGTCGGTACGTCGATGTTGAGCACGCCGGCCATCGCGCGGACGGTCACCGGGACGAGGAACGACGCGTTCGTGGCGCCCCGGTGCGGGGCCGGCGCAAGGTAGGGCGCGTCGGTCTCGACCAGCAGCTGGTCGAGGGGCGTGGCCGTCAGCGCGTCCCGCAGGTCGCGGGCGTTCTTGAAGGTCACCGTCCCGGCGAAGCTGAGGTAGTACCCCCGCTCGACGCACTCGCGTGCCATGGCGAGGTCGCCAGAGAAGCAGTGCAGCACCGTGTGGTCGGGCGCTCCCTCCTCGTCGAGGATCCGGAGCACGTCGGCGTGGGCGTCGCGGTCGTGGATCTGAAGGGCCTTGCCGAGCCGCTTCGCGAGGTCGATGTGCCAGCGGAAGCCGTCCTGCTGGACAGCGACCCCCTCGGGCCCGGTGCGGTAGTAGTCGAGGCCGGTCTCGCCGATGGCGCGGATCCGCTCGTGCGCGGCATGCCGCTCGACGAGGTCGTATGCCGCAGGCAACGTCCCGTCGGCAGCGAGCTTGGGAACTTCGTTGGGGTGCAAGGCGATTCCGCCAAGGAGCTCCGGATGGCGCTCGACCGCCTCGATGGTGAACTCGATGCCGTCGAGGTCGCAGCCGACCTGGACGAGACGCGTCACCCCGACCGAGACGGCGCGGGCGATCGCCTCGCCCACGTCGAGCGGCTCGTCGCCCTCACGGGTGATGTCCAGATGCACGTGGTTGTCGACGACGTCGATCGGCAGCGGGTCCGGAGCCGACCCCGGCAGGCCCCTCGAGCCCGACGAGTGCGGGCTCACGCGGTGGCGTCCTCGCCGAGCCTGCTGTGCTCGTCGGCGATGACCTGCTCCGGGTCGAGCTTGGTGAAGACCCCGCTCGGCCGGCTGACCGGCGTGCCGGGCACGACCGGCCGCGACTCCCACCGCGGGGTCGCGGAGTAGTCGCCGGTGATGACCGGGTACGAGCGCGACGAGTCGTCGAGGTCCGTGACGACCTCGAGTCGGGGCATCGGCATGAAGTCGCCCTCGCCACCGAGGACCGCGTGGACCCGGTTGGCGGCGTGCGGGAGGAACGGCGAGATCATCGTGTTGATGTCGCTCACGGCCTGCGCGAGCGTGTTCAGGATCGTCGCGAGGCGCTCGCGCTCGTCGTCGCTCTTGAGCCTGAACGGCTCGGTCCGTGACACGTAGGCGTTGGCCTCCCCCACGATCCTCATGACCTCGGCCAGCGCCGCCTTCTGGCGGTGCCGCTCGAGCAGCCCGCCGACGGTGGCGAACCCGCCCCGCACGGTCGCGAGCAGCTCGTCGTCGACGGGCTCCACGGCATACCTCTGGGGGATCTCGCCGAAGCTCTTCGCGATCATCGCGGCGGTGCGCTGGACGAGGTTGCCCCACCCGGCGACGAGCTCGCTGTTGTTGCGCTGCACGAACTCGGACCACGTGAAGTCGGCGTCCTGGCTCTCGGGGCCGGCCGCGCAGATGAAGTAGCGGATCGGGTCGGCGCCGTAGCGCGCCACGATGTCCTGGACGTAGATGACGTGCTTGCGGCTGGTGGAGAACTGCCGCCCCTCGAGGGTGAGGAACTCGCTCGCGACGACCTCGGTCGGCAGGTCGAGCACGCCGTACTCGCCCGGCTCGCCGCCCTTGTCGCCCTTGCCTGCGTAGCCGAGCAGCTCCGCGGGCCAGATCTGGGCGTGGAAGGTGATGTTGTCCTTGCCCTGGAAGTAGTACGAGAGCGCGTCCGGCTCGTTCCACCACTCGCGCCAGCGCTCGGGGTCGCCGAGCCGGCGAGCCCACTCGATGGACGCGGAGAGGTACCCGATCACGGCGTCGAACCACACATAGAGGCGCTTGTTCGGGTTGTCCTCCCACCCGGGCAGCGGCACCGGGATGCCCCAGTCGATGTCACGGGTCATCGCGCGCGGGCGGACGTCCTTGAGGAGGTTCTTGCTGAACTTGATGACGTTGGGGCGCCAGCGACCCGACGCCTCGCGCTCGTCGAGCCACTTCCCGAGCGCGGTGGCGAGTGCGGGCAGGTCCAGGAAGAAGTGCTGCGTCTCGACGAACTCAGGCACCTCGCCGTTGATCTTGCTGCGCGGGTCGATCAGCTCCTGGGCGTCGAGCTGGTTGCCGCAGTTGTCGCACTGGTCGCCACGGGCCTCCTTGAAGCCGCAGATCGGGCAGGTGCCCTCGATGTAGCGGTCGGGCAGGGTGCGGCCGGTCGAGGGGCTGATCGCACCCTTGGTCGTCTGCTCGATCATGTAGCCGTTGGCGTGGACCTGGCGGAACATCTCCTGCACGACGGCGTAGTGGTTGCGCGTCGTGGTGCGGGTGAACATGTCGTAGGAGAGGCCCAGGTCGGTGAGGTCCTGGGCGATCACCGCGTTGTACTTGTCGACGAGCTCCTGGGGGGAGAGCCCCTCCTCCTCGGCGAGCACGAGGATCGGGGTGCCGTGCTCGTCGGTCCCCGACACCATGAGGACGTCGTGCCCTGCCATGCGCATGTACCTGCTGAAGACGTCGGAGGGCACGCCGAACCCGGCCACGTGGCCGATATGGCGTGGGCCGTTGGTGTACGGCCAGGCGACGGCGGACAGCACATGAGTCATGCGCAGAATCCTAGGCAGTCGCGGACGCCGGCCGCGCGGGAGTTCCCCACCGGCCGCGCCGGCGGGTATGACATAGACATGTCTGGACACGTCGCACATGCAGAGGTCACCGTCGACGCATCGCCGCAGGAGGCGTGGAGCGCACTCACCGACCCGGCCCGGATCACGGACTGGATGGTCGGCACCACCGTCACCACCACGTGGGAGGTGGGCTCGCCGATCACGTGGCAGGGCGAGTACGACGGCCACGCGTACCAGGACAAGGGCGAGGTGCTCGAGTTCGATGCACCGCGCCGGCTCTCGGTCACGCACTACAGCCCGCTCATGGGCCAGCAGGACCGCCCGGAGAACTACCACACGGTCAGCTACGAGGTCGACGCCGTCGACGGCGGGACGCGGGTCACGCTCGACCAGGATGGCAACGAGTCAGCGGAGCAGGCGGAGCAGTTCTCGCAGAACTGGCAGTCGATGCTCGATGCGCTCAAGGCCACCGTCGAGCATTCCTGACCACCCCCGGTCCCGACCGACCGCCACGAACCCCGCCACCCGGCATACCCAGGCGTGGGGGCGTAGTTCGTGGCGGTCCGTCGGCCCTGTGGATGACGCCAACCCGGATGTCGGCCCTCCGGGCAGTCTCCTGGCATGGAGGTGGCGACCGTCGTTGCACAGCACGGCGGCGCGTGCACGTGGCGTCAGCTGCGCACCGGGGCGTCGAAGCGCTCGATCCGCGCCGCCATTGCGGCGGGCGCGATCACCCGCGCCGGCAAGGGACGCTACGTCCTGCCCAGCGTGGGCGAAGCGCGGGCGCTGGCCGTCGGCCTCCATGCGACCGCATCCCACACGACGGCGGCGCTGCACTGGGGCTGGCCGGTCAAGCAGGAGCCGGGCGAGCCGCACCTCACCTTCCCGCGCGGGCGCAAGCTCCGCGACGCGGCACGCGGCGGCATACGGCGTCACTGGCGGTCGCTCGGCGACGACGAGGTTGTCGAGGCGTGGGTCACCAGCCCGGTCCGAACCGTCATCGACTGCTGCCTCGACCTGCCGTTCGACGACGCACTCGCGGTGGTCGACTCGGCGTGGAGGGCCGGACTAAGCCCGCTGGAGGTCGCTGAGGCGGCCAAGCGACTGCCACCGAGGTCGTTCCGAAACGTGATGCGTGTCCTCAGACATGCGGACCGTGGGGCTGCGAACCCGTTCGAGTCGGTGCTCCGCGCGATCTGCATCGGAGTCGCGGGCCTCAGTGTGGTGACTCAGTTCGAGATCCGGGACTCGAGCTACTTCGCCAGGGTCGATCTCGCCGACGTCGCGCTGCGGCTCGTCATCGAGGCCGAGAGCTTCGAGCACCACGGCACGAGAGCGGCGCTTCGACGGGACTGTCGCCGCTACACCGACCTTGGAGCGCGCGGCTGGGCCGTGCTGCGGTTCAGCTGGGAGGAGGTCATGTTCGAGGCCGAGCGGGTCGCCCGCGCACTTCGGCTTGCCGTCGAGTCGCGCCGACGGACCGCCACGAAGGGCCGCCGGAGGGCGAGCTGAGCCCACGAGCGACGGTGGTGGCGGTCCGTCGGGACCGGGTGCGCGCCATGTCAGGCGAGGCGGGCCTCGAGGGAGATCGGCACCGCCTTGAGGGCCTGGCTCACCGGGCAGTTGACCTTCGCGTCCTCGGCGGCGGCCTGGAAGTCCTCTGCCGAGATCCCCGGCACCTCACCGACGACGCTGAGCTTGATCTCGGTGATGCCGGTGCCCGGCACGAACGTCACCTCCGCCGTCGTGTCGAGGGTCGTCGGCGGCGTCCCGGCCTTGGCGAGGCCGTTGGAGAAGGCCATCGAGAAGCACGACGAGTGGGCCGCGGCGATGAGCTCCTCAGGGCTCGTCCTGCCGTTGGCCTGCTCCGCCCGCGAGGCCCAGTTGACGTCGTAGGTGCCGATGCCCGAGCTCTCGAGGCTGACCTGGCCGGACCCTTCGAAGAGCGAGCCCTCCCAGTGCGTGGTTGCGGTGCGGACGGTGCCCATCGGTTCTCCTTCGCTCAGAGTTCAGTGTGCGTTGACGCGAGGTGCTGGCGATCGCCCCGCGGGCGGGGCTCGCGAGCGCGCATACCCAGCCAGCCTTGTCGCGATCTGCTGATGTGACAAGCCCGTCCCACAGCCAGGGGGCGTCAGCGCGCGGCGACCGCCGCGTCGTAGAGCGCCTTTCTCGACAGGCCCGTTCGCGCCGAGACGTCGGCCGCGACGTCCTTGAGCCGCTCCCCCGCGTCGACCCGCTCCCGTATGCCGGCAACGGCGTCCTCGAGAGACGCGACCGTCCGCTCGGCGCCCGCCACGACGACCGTGATCTCGCCCTTGACGCCGTCAGCGGCCCACCGGGTGAGGTCCGCGAGGGTGCCACGCCGGACCTCCTCGTAGGTCTTGGTGAGCTCGCGGCACACCGCCGCGCGGCGCTCGGCGCCGAAGGCTGTGGCCATCGCGCCCAGCGTCTCGGCGAGGCGGTGGGGCGCCTCGAAGAAGACCATCGTCCGCCGCTCGTCGGCGAGCTCGGCGAGGCCGCGCGACCGTTCCCCGGACTTGCGCGGCAGGAAGCCCTCGAAACAGAACCGGTCGACGGGCAGCCCCGACACCGCCAGCGCCATGAGGACCGCGCTCGGGCCGGGGACACACGTGACGCGGATGTCGGAGTCGACCGCAGCGGCGACGAGGCGGTACCCGGGATCGGAGACGGACGGCATACCGGCGTCGGTGACGACGACGACCCGGTCGCCCGCCCGGAGCCGCTCGGCGAGCTCGACGGTCCGGGAGGCCTCGTTGTGCTCGTGGTAGCTGAGCACGTGTCCTCGGGGCGTGACGCCCAGCTCGGCCAGGAGGCGCTTGAGCCGCCGTGTGTCCTCGGCGGCGACGACATCGGCGGAGGCCAGCTCCTCGGCGAGCCGAGGGGCGGCGTCGCGCGGGTCGCCGATGGGGGTGGCCGCGAGGACGAGGGTGCCGGTCATGGCTTCATCCTGACAGCGCGGGCCAGCCGCTGCGCCTGGCGGGCCATGGCGTCGCGCAGCTCGGGGGGTCCGAGCACCGTGAGCTCCCACGGGAGACCACCGATGTGCATCGCCATGGCGTCGAGGTCGTTCCCGCCCGCCTCGACGATGCAACGATCTCGGCCGTCTGCGGTGACGGTGCCGACCGATGGTGGAATCATCTTTTCCACCAATGCTTTTCGCGCATGCACTCGGACCTGGGCGACGTGTTCGTAGGCAGACTGGCTGATCGCCCTGCTGACGAACTCGGCGGCATCTGGCGCTTCGCGCGGGCGGAAGCGCCACCCGCGCGTCTCGGCATCGGTCATCCGGTCGAGGCGGAAGGTGCGCCAGTCGTCGCGGTCGAGGTCGAAGGCGAGCAGGTACCACCGGCGCCCTGTCGCGACCAGGCGGTAGGGCTCGACCCGGCGCTCCCCTGATCCCCGCGGGCCGGCATACGCGAAGTGGACGCGCTCGGTCTCGCGGCAGGCCCTGGCCAGCACGAGCAGCGTGCGTGCGTCGACGATGGGGCCGTTGGACTCGAGCGTGACGGTCGACTGGTGGATCGCCTCGACCTGGCTGCGCAGCCGCCCCGGCAAGACCTGGTCGAGCTTGGCGAGGGTGCGCACGGCCGCCTCCCCGAGGCCCTCGACGGTCCCGCCCGCCGCGAGGCGAAGGCACACCGCGACGGCGACGGCCTCCTCGTCGTCGAGCAGCAACGGCGGCAGCCGCCGCCCCGCGCCGAGCTGGTAGCCCCCGCCCGCGCCGTGGGCGGCGTTGACGGGATAGCCGAGATCTCTCAGCCGTTCGACGTCGCGGCGCACGCTGCGCGTCGTGACGCCGAGGCGCTCGGCGAGCTCGGTGCCGCTCCACACGGGCCGGCTCTGCAGCAGGTCGAGCAGACGCAGCACGCGCGCGGTGGTGCCGGCGGGCGCGCCGTCGACCGGTGATGACATGTCACCAACTGTGCCAGAGGCTGCGGACAGATCCTGTCCTATATCGATGCCAGGCTGAGGACATGACGACAGCAGCGACGACCTCGAGAACGCTTCCGTGGAGCTCCATCCTCGTCGACCAGATCGACTGGCACTGGACCAACCAGCTCCGGCCCCGGCTCGACGGCCTCACCGACGACGAGTACTTCTGGCGACCGACGCCGGGAGCGTGGACTGTGCACCCTCGCGGTGAGGGAGGCACCCAAACCGTTGGTGGCTCAGGCGATTTCACCGTCGACTTCGAGTACCCCCAGCCGGAGCCCGCGCCCGTGACGACCATCGCGTGGCGCTTGGCGCACATCATCGTCGGCGTCCTCGCGATGCGGGTGCACAGCCACTTCGACGGCCCGGCCGTCGACTACGACACGTTCGCCTACGCCGGCACCGCCGACGAGGCCCTCGCCCAGCTCGACGAGGCGTATGCCGCCTGGATCGCGGGCGTCAAGAGCTGGGGTGAGACGGGGCTGGCCGACCCGTGCGGACCGGCCGAGGGCCCTTTCGCCGAGTTCTCCCACGCGGAGCTCGTCATGCACATCAACCGCGAGCTGATCCACCACGGCGCCGAGATCGCGCTGCTCCGCGACCTGTGGGCCCACCGCAACGACTGACAGCTCCCTTTCATCCCTGCCTCACTTTCCCCAGCTTCGCCGAACATCGAACCAAGGAGCAGCCATGCCCGCCCAGGTCCCACCCGTCACCGACGAGCGAGACAGCCTCATCGCCTACATCGACCAGCAGCGCGACGCCTTCGGGTCCGTGGCGTTCGGCCTGACCGAGGAGCAGATCCGACTCGCCCCCACCGCAGGCACGCTCACCATCGGTGGCCTCATCAAGCACGTCACGACATGCGAGCGCGGCTGGACCGACCGGATGGCCGCGGCGCCCGCCGGGCCGGCCCCGGACCCGCGGCCGGTTGCGGAGCGCGCGGCCGAGTACGGACAGGACTTCGTCGTCACCGACACCGACACACTCGACGCGCTCCTCTCGGCGCTGTGGGCTCAGGGTGACCGCACGCGAGAGGTGCTGAGAGCCGCCGATCTCGACGCGCCGGTGCCCGTGCCCCGTGACGCGCCGTGGTTCCCCAAGGATCTCGATGCCTGGTCGGTCCGATGGGTGGCGATGCACCTCGTCGAGGAGCTCGCGCGCCACGCCGGGCATGCCGACATCGTCCGCGAGTCCATCGACGGCGCAACGATGTACGAGCTCGTCGCCGGCCGAGAGGGCTGGCCGGAGACGCCATGGCTCAAACCGTGGCGGCCCGCTCAGGTGACGCGCGCCTGAGGTCGGGTCTCACCAAAAGCCTTGCCAGCAAAGGCGAAGGGCCCTTTGGGAGTATGAGTCTCAAAGGGCCCCTCTAGGTGATCGGTCGATGTGACGCTCCCGATCGACTGCTCTTCTTCTCCGGTCCCGGTCGCCTCGTCACCCGGCTCCCGTGGCGGGTTGCCCCACCAGATGGACCTTTGCCTCTGAACTGTCCCGCTCTCCCCGGGGGGAGTGCGTGAGAGAATTTCTATCGGCCTGAGAAGACTCGCGCAAGGGCTTTGAAGAAAGTTTTTCTGCGTCCACAGACGCACGGCGTGTCGTCCACACGACGACCCCTCTTCTCCACACCGAGGACCGCGAAGTGCACAGCTTTTCCCCCACCGCCTGTGGATTGAGGGGTCGCGATGTGGGCGGTGAATCGGCTCGCTGAGCCTGGAGTTCGGCGCCTCTGAGGGCCTTGTCAGGCCTGGGGTCCGGTGCCGGCGAGGACGTCGTCCAGCAGCTGCGCCGCAGCACGCGCCTCGGCTGCGCGATCGGCTGCTCCGGCGCGGGTGTACTCGTCCGCGGCTGCCCGCAATGCGTCGATCTCGTCCCCGACGATGGCCCGCTCGTCGGCGTCGGTCAGCAGCCGCCTCTCCGCCTCGGCCGCACCCAGCCCGACGGCGGCGCCGGCCACGTGGCTCGAGGTCGTCGACGCCAGGTCCCCGGTGGTGGGGACCGCCTCGGCGTTCTCGAGCGCCCCGATGGCGGACCGCATCGTCGCTGCACCGGCGCGGTCGCGCTCACGCAGGGCGACGGTGAGTCGGGAGCGCAGTGCTGTGCGGAGGGTCGACATGGCCATGCCCTCGACGGTATGCCGTCAGCGGCCTTGAGCGCCAAGCGGTTTCCGTTGTGCTGTGCTTGGCTTGATGCCGTTCGTCGGGCCCGGGAGCGCTGCGTCCGCGTTCGGGTGGCTGGGGAGACCTGTGTCAGGGCGCGAGCAGGTCTTGGTCTGCAGGGTGCTCCGGTGCGTCGAGCAGCCGCTCCCGGAAGAACCCGACCACGCGCTCGACCGCCTCCGGGTGCCGATGGTCGGTCAGGGTGGAGTGACCGTGCCCCTCGAGCTCGACCGCGATGAAGCCGTCGCCGAGCTCGCGCTTGAGGGTGTCGAACCGCGTCCCGGTCACCCAGTCGTGCTGGTATCGGACGCCGAGGACGGGGCACCCGTTCGCAACCCTGGCGCGTACCCTCGCGAGGTCCTCCGGCGAGAGGTTGACGTCCCCGGCGCGAGTGCGCCCGAGTGGTAGGGGCGTCGCCGGCTGCGCGACCACCGGCGCGATGACGACGGGGTCGACCATCATCGCGAGCGCGAAACCTCCCGTCACGCACATGCCGATCGCGCCGATGCCGACACCACCTGCCGTGTCGTGCAGCCAATGTGCAAGGGACCGAAGCCATCCCGCGAGCGGGGCCGTGCGACCCGTCGCGAACATCGTGAACTCCCTTGTGACACAAAGCCTCGGGACGACGCGACCGCCTTCCCACGTTCGGGGCGGCGCATGGGAGGAGCCGAACAGATGCGGCATGGCGACGGTGAAGCCCTCGTCGACGAGCTCGTCGCCGAAGTCGATGACCTCCGGGGTGAGCCCGGGGCTCTCGTGGATGACGACGATGCCGGGACCGCTGCCACGCACGTACACCGGGAAGTCTGAGCCGTCGGCGCTGTGGTGACGCTGGGTCCACTCGGCGAGCAACGACATCACCCGAGCGTACGCGGGCATCCCGGCCGCGGCGGCCGAAGCAACCCGCCGGCATGCCGGCGGCCTGGCCCGCACAGCTCAGGCGGACGGCATACCTCGGAGGGCGCGATGCGGAACCGGCGCGTCCTGGCGACGGGGGTGGTTACAGTGGCGGCATGTCGACGAGCGTGGCGGGGGTCCGCGGCTGGTATGCCGGCCTGCTCGCGCCGTCCGACCGCGACCCTCTGCCGGCGGTCGAGCCTGGCGAGGGGCGCCGGCTGCGCAACGAGACGATCCTCGTCCTCGGAGTGAGCCTGGGCTCGTCGGCCGTCTACGCGATTCTCAGCATCATCGAGAAGCTGACCCGCCCCGTCCCCCTCAGGCAGCAGACGACGGCGATGAACCAGTCGGCCACGCCGGGTCGCCCGTGGCTCGACCTGGCCTACCAGCTCGCTGGGATCGTGCTGCCGCTCGTCGCGGTGGCCCTGGCCCTGTACCTGCTGAACAGCATTCGCCAGCCCGCGGTCGACGTGCGCGCGGGTCGCTTCATCGGGTTCGACCGCCGCGAGCCGGGACGTGACCTGCTGCGTGGCGTCGGCCTCGCCGCCCTCATCGGGATCCCCGGTCTCGCCTTCTACTTCCTGGCCAAGGCGATCGGCATCAACACGCAGGTTTCGGCCGCCAACCTCCAGGCCGTGTGGTGGTCAGGGCCGGTACTGGTGCTCGCGGCGATCGAGAACGCGGTGCTAGAAGAGGTCATCATGGTCGGCTGCCTCTTCACCCGGTGGCGCCAGATCGGCTGGTCGTGGCCGCTGGTCATCGGGCTGTCCGCACTGATCCGCGGGTCGTACCACCTCTACCAGGGCTTCGGCGGGTTCGCCGGGAACATCGTGATGGGGCTCGTCCTCGGCCTGGTGTTCGTTCGGACGCGCCGCGTCATGCCGCTCGTGGTGTGCCACGCGATCCTCGACACGGTCGCGTTCGTCGGATACTCGATCCTGCGTGCCCGAGGCGTCAACATCTGAGGCGACCTCTGGATCGAGTGAGCGTCCAGCCCCGTTCGCCCCACCTCGCGCGGTAGGCCGCCCAGCACCCCTGGCGCTCGCGGGACCCTCTCTCCCGTCGAGTGGGCGCCCCGTCCCACGCGCCGCCATCGCGTCCCGCGCGCTCGCGCAGTTCCCTCTCGGGTCGAGTGGGCGCCCCGTCCCACGCGCCCCCATCCCGCGCGGTATGCCGTCCAGCACCCCTGACGCTCCCGGGAGCCTCTCTCCCGTCGAGTAGGCGCCCCGTCCCACGCGCCCCACCCCGTCCCGCGCGCTCGCGCAGTTCCCTCTCGGGTCGAGTGGGCGCCCCGTCCCACGCGCCCCATCCGGTCGTATGCCGTCCAGCACCCCTGACGCTCCCGGGAGCCTCTCTCCCGTCGAGTGGGCGCCCCGTCCCACGCGCCCCACCTGCCCCGCGCGCTCGCGCAGTTCCCTCTCGGGTCGAGTGGGCGCCGCCGGCTGGTGGACCGCCCACCGCGACCCCGACACCCGACCAACCCCACCAACCAGCACGACCAGCACGACCAGCACGACCAGCACGACCAGCACGACCAGCACGACCAGCACGACCAGCACGACCAGCACGACCAGCACGACCAGCACGACCAGCA
>NZ_JBSGGK010000029.1:30676-52379 GCF_053603855.1 Monashia sp. NPDC004114
GCACGAGCAGGAGGACGAGGGCGCCGTGCGCGCCGTGCTCAGGTGGCGCACCGCCGCCGGCCGCACCTACCTCACGCACCCCAAGGACTGGCTCGAGGGCCACCGACCCACCGACCCCCACCCAGACCCCGAACCCGACCCCACCACCCCGCTCGGCCCACCGGACGGCCAGTCACCCGGCCAGTCACCAGGTCTGGCGCCGGCGACCCACGACCCGCCACCCTTCTGACCGACCCGCATCGCGGGCATAGCCCGACACCAGGGATACGTGGCATACCCGATGGCCGGTGCCACCGGCGTACGTCGATCGCGCGCGCCACGGAAATCCCCACCCACTCGCGGTGCGTCGTCATCTCACCCAGTCCCACTGCATACGATGGCGCCCATGAACTCGGCCCGGCAGGTGCGCGCGCGCCTGCTCGGGGACCCTGCCGACGACTTCCGGCTCAGCCGGCGTGTGGCAGGGCGGATCGCCTGGCTTGGCTGGGCGGGGCCGCTGTTCTTCACCATCGTCGGTGGCTTCATGCGCTTCTGGCATGTCGGTGCACCGCACGAGCTGGTCTTCGACGAGACGTACTACGTCAAGCAGGGCTGGTCGATGATCCTGTTCGGCTTCGAGATGAAGAACGACGATCTCCTCCAGAGCGCCAATCAGGTCGACCAGCACTTCACGGCGAACGACCCGTTCATCTACGGCACACAGGGCGACTTCGTCGTCCATCCGCCTGTCGGCAAGTGGCTCATCGGTCTCGGCGAAGTGCCGTTCGGCATCCTCAACTCGCTCGGGTGGCGGTTCGCCGTGGCCCTCGCCGGCACGATCTCGATCTTCATGCTCGGCCGGATCGCGCGCCGCCTGTTCCGGTCCGACCTGCTCGGCACTGTCGCCGCAGCGCTGCTGGCCTTCGAGGGTCACCACTTCGTCCACTCGCGCACCGGGCTGCTCGACATCTTCGTCATGTTCTTCGGACTCGCAGCGTTCGGGGCGCTGCTCATCGACCGCGACAAGGCGCGCGAGATCCTCGCCCGCAAGGTGGGCGACCGCCCGCGTGCACAGATCCCGTGGCTTGGCCCATGGCTGGGCGCCCGCCCGTGGCGCTGGGTTGCCGGGGTCATGCTCGGGCTGTCGGCCGGCGTGAAGTGGTCTGGTCTCTACTTCCTCGTCGCGTTCGGCCTGCTCACCGTGCTGTGGGACCGCGGCGCGCGGAGGGCTGCCGGAGTGCCCGGCTGGCACGTCGCGTGGGTCGTCAAGGACGGGCTGTATGCCGCAGTCCAGGTGGTCGGCGCTGCGTTCGTCACGTACGTCGCAAGCTGGACGGGCTGGATCCTGACCAGCGGTGGCTCGTTCCGGACCTGGGCGGCCGACCGACCGGAGCAGACGTCCTGGCTGCCGGACTGGTGGCGTTCCCTCTGGGCCTACCACCAGCAGATGTACGCCTCGACGCAGGCGATCACCTCCTCGCATCCTTACCAGACGAACCCGTGGTCCTGGCTCATCCAGGGGCGGCCGACGTCGTTCTACTACCAGGGTCCCAAGAAGGGCGCGGATGGCTGCCTCGTCGACCAGTGCAGCAAGGCGATCACCTCGATCGGCACTGTGTCGATCTGGTGGGGCGCGACGATCGCGATCTTCGTGCTGCTGTTCATGTGGGCGCTGCGCCGAGACTGGCGCGCCGGTGCGATCCTGTGCGGGCTCTTCGCGGGCTACCTGCCGTGGTTCTTCCTCGGCAACCGGACGATCTACTCGTTCTACGAGGTCGCGTTCGTCCCGTGGGTCGTGCTCGCCTGCGTCTACGTGCTCGGCCTCATCGTCGGCGGCCGCGAGGTGTCCGTGACGCGAAGACGGATCGGGCTCGGAGTCATGGGCGGGTTCGTGCTGCTTTCGATGGCCCTGTTCGCGTTCTTCCTGCCCATCTATGTCGCCGATGTCATCCCGTTGAGCGAGTGGCAGGCGCGCATGTGGTTCCCCAGCTGGGTGTAGCCGGGTCTGCTGCTGCGCCGCTCGGCGGCTGTCACGGGGGCGCCCTCGGCTGGCCCCTGCGGAGCCCGCGCGGAGCGCGCGGGGCGGCGTGTCGGGGGGCCCGCGCGGGGTCCGCGCAGGGCCCGCGCGGGGGCGTGCGCAGGGGCCGGCACTCGGCGCGCCCCGATTACGTATGCCGTCTCGCGGGGTGTTAGAGTTCACGCGCACCTGGGGCTGTGGCGCAGTTGGTAGCGCGTCTCGTTCGCAATGAGAAGGTCAGGGGTTCGAATCCCCTCAGCTCCACAGACGTCAGAAGGACCGGACACGCTTTTCGTCCGGTCCTTCTGACGTCTCTGGATGTGTATGGGGGGATTCGGGAGGAGCGAGGAACGAGCGACGACGGCTCCCCTCAGCTCCACTCCAAGCAAACCCCGTCTGATGACCAGCGCGTATGCGCAACGTCCGGCGGGGTTTCATGTTTGTCATTGGCCCGCCCCTTCGCCACGCGCCCCCCGGGTGCCCCCCGGGCTCGCATTGAGCCTCGCGAGACCTGCCACATCGGCGCCCGTTCCGAGGAAGTGCAGGGAGCGGTTCGTCATGCCGATCGACTCGTGCCCATCCACGCCTGAACAGTCCCAGGGTCGACTCCGCGAGCCAGCCAGAGACAGGCCGGCGTGCGCCTCAGGTCGTGGATCCGCCGTCCCTTGCCGGTGACCTTCCAGTCGATGGCTCCCTTGATCGCGGTGGCATGGAGTCGGTGGCCGCCGGAGGCGACGAAGAGCAGGTCGTCGGGCTGGCGGCCGGCAGCCAGGTCGCGGACGCGGGGCAGGATCTTGTCGGCGATGGGTACCCGGCGCGACTTGCCGGATTTGGCGCCCTTGACGTCGACATCCTCTGGGTGCAGCGCGCTGGACGATGAGCATTGGAAGCGAGATCTCGACGAAGTCGCGACAGTGGATGGCGCGCGGCTCGGACCAGCGCAGGCCGGTCCAGCCGGCGATGAGGACGACGGAGCCAAGCCGCTGATCTTTGAGTGCGGCGGCCTCGTGGAGCTTCTCGAGCTCCTGCTCGCTGAACGGGTACACCTCGACATGGGGTTGGCGTGACTTGCGCGCGAGTCTGCAGCACCGGGTTGGTGAGGATCATCCGTTCCCGGACGGCCCAGGCGAAGAACGAGGAGAGCGATCCGCGGAAGCGCCGGACGGAGGACTCTGCGAGCCAGTTGCGGGCGAGCGTCACAAGGGCCTTGGAGATCTCCTGGTCGGTCACGGCATTGATCGACATGACGGCGACCGAGGTGGGCAGCAGACGCGGAACAGCCTTGTCGGAGACGAGGGTCTTGCGCGACACAGTGCGACTACGCTCCTCCAGCCAGACAGGGAGCAGTCAGTTGACGCGGGTGCGACCGGCTCGAGGGTGGGCGCCGGCTGCCAACGCGGCACGCTGACGGGTGAGCCGATCGCGATCATCCCCATGCTCACCATCCCGGCCTCGGCGCACAGCCGCAGCGACTGCACGAGCACCGTGGCCAGCGCCGCCGAATGACGGGCCCGGAACCGGGCGATCGTGACATGGTCCGGTCCCAGGTCGCCCGCGACCACCCGGGAGGCAGCGTCCTCGCGGCAGCGTCGCTCGATCACCTGTGACGAGCAGTGCCCGGTGCAGTACCCCGTACAGCAGCACCGCCAGGATCACCGCCGGGTCGTACGCCGCGCTGCCGTGGCCGTCACTGCGGTATGCGCGTCGAAACTCACCCAGCTCACGATCCGCCCGGATGAAGTTGAACCCCACCACCCGATCCTTGTCGACCCCGGCGTAGTCCCGCGCCTGACACACCGGAACGGAGGCTATTTGTCAAACAGCCTCGTAACAGTCAGCGGGAATCGTCAAGCGGACCCTTCCGGCCCGGCCGGCCATTTCAACCACCGAACTCCTGCAGGCTCATTGGCGGGCGAAGTCTTCCCAAAAACTGGCCAACTCTTTACCCGCCCGCAGGTACCGTCCGAGTCACGCCGCACAAACCGGTAGGCAGGGAGGCCTCGTAGGGGCGAGGCGGTGACCACATCGACGCTGCGCCGAGCGTCCACATCCCAACTTGGAGGATCTGTGAAACGCTTGGCATTGTCCTTCGTTGCCGTGACCAGCGCCATCGTGCTCATGGTCGGCACGACGTCCGCGATGGCCCAGCCATCATCGACGGGCACCGCACTCCGGGCTGAGCATGTCTGCGCAGTCCCGCAGCCCGGATCGGCGGGCTGCCACGCCGAAGTCGTCCTCGACGCCAGCGGGAGACCCCAGGTCACCGCCACCCCGAGCGGGTACGGCCCGACGGACATCCGGTCGGCGTACGGCCTGACGAGCAGCAACAGCGGTGGCCGCACCGTCGCGATCGTCGACGCCTACGACGACCCGACGGCGGAGGCAGACCTCGGCGTGTACCGCTCGCAGTACGGTCTCCCAGCCTGCACCACCGCCAACGGGTGCTTCCGCAAGGTCAACCAGACCGGCGGGTCGAACTACCCACGCGTGAACGCCGGGTGGGCCACCGAGATCAGCCTCGACCTCGACATGGTCTCTGCGGCCTGCCCCGACTGCAAAATCCTGCTCGTCGAGGCCAGCTCAGCCTCGTTCAGCAACCTCGGCGTCGCGGTAAACTACGCAGCGGGCCAGGGCGTTTCGGCCATCAGCAACAGCTACGGCGGCACGGACTCCGCGCCGATGGCAGCCTACGACCACCCCGGCATCGCGATCACGGCCTCCACCGGTGACAGCGGCTACGGCGTCCAGTCGCCGGCCTCCTTCGACAGCGTCATCGCCGTCGGCGGAACGAGCCTCCAGAAGGCCACCGGGACCACCCGCGGCTGGACCGAGAGCGCGTGGAGCGGCGCCGGCAGCGGCTGCTCGACCCTGAACGCCAAGCCGTCATGGCAGACGAGTGTGACGCAGTGCTCGGGCAAGGCCAACGCCGATGTCTCGGCCGTCGCCGACCCCAACACCGGTGTCGCCGTGTACGACTCAACCTCATACCAGGGCCGCAAGGGCTGGCAGGTCTACGGCGGCACCAGCGCCTCCTCGCCGATCATCGCCAGCGTGTACGCCCTCTCGGGCAACACCAGCGGCTACCCGGCCTCGTACACCTGGGCGCACGCCTCGGGCCTGAACGACGTCACCTCAGGCTCAAACGGCTCGTGCACCACCTCGGTCTGGTGCAAAGCAGGCACCGGCTGGGACGGCCCCACCGGCCTCGGCACCCCCAACGGGACGAGCTCGTTCTGAGCCCAAGCCGTCAACAAGAAAGGGGCCCGTCGTAGGACGGGCCCCTTTCTGTCGCACGGGACACGGCCGGCCTCACCGCGCTATGCGTTATTGACCAAGGTCAATGCCGCAGGTTTCCGTTGCGTGAGCCTCGATCCTCTTGGCCGCGGCCTCGAAGGCCTGCAGCTGTGGCGTGAGGCTCGCGAGGTCGGGGTTGTCGACGGTGAACTTCTCGAAGAGCGACTCGAGCGAGGCCCACTCAGCCCTCACTTCGTGAGGGGCTGTGGTCTCGATCTGCTTCACGGTCGCCACCAGCCCTGCTAGCCGTCCGGCAGGCGGCCGTGCACAGGCAGGCCGTCGGCGGTCGGTGCACCCAAGGGGTCGTTGCGTGCGCGACTCGGATCGCCACTGCCCTCGGAGAGGTCCTGGGTGTCGGGCGGCTCAGTAGGCGACGCAGATGTGCTCTCGGTGATGCTCGGCCCGGTCCACCTCGTTGACGATCGCGTCGGCGAAGTCAGGGCCGGAGATCTCCGACTTCCCCTCCGCGTCGAACAGCGCGATCTCACCGCCGACGCGGTAGGCGCCAGTCTTCTCACCAGGAGCCCAGGCGCCATAACCCCCGGCGGGACTGACGAACACCCAGTCCAGCCCGGCGGGAGCCGATGTGGCCAGCCAGTGCCGGGTGGCCTCTCCCTCCAGCGCCTCCTCGCGAAACTGCTCAGGGATATCGCCCTCCGCGAACCGGGGCTCTCCGGGCGCCGGACGCAGCGAAGAGAACCCTCCCACCATGATGAGCCGGGCGCCGGCCCCAGCCGCAGCCTCGGCATACAACGGATAGAGCTGGACCAGTCGGCCGGCTGTCTCCCCGCGAGGCGACAGGGTCAGCACTACGGCGTCCGCGGAAGGGATGATCGTCACGGCGTCGGCAGCGTCACCCGTCTCGTAGCGCACCCCCTCGACCGGCTCGGTCGGGGCGTTGCGACTCCAAGAGACGACCTGGTGGCCTCGGGCGACAGCCTCGCGGGCTATGTTCGTGCCGGTGTATCCGGTGCCTCCGATGATGGCGATGGTGGACACGAAGTGGCTCCTTTGTGACAGGTTTCGGGGCTCGGCCAGGTAGCCGCGCCAGGGGATCGCCCGGTGATCGTCGAGCTGGCCGACCTGCTTTGAGCTCGCATCCAATGCTTCGCTCCTGCAGGTGGGCGGTCACAGGCTCTTCTCGTCTCCGCTCATGCTCCCCCTTCGACGACTTCCTTGAAAGTCTCGCCGGAGGTCAGGCGCCTCACGCGGCTCCACTGCCCACCAGTTGTCCATCCGGCTGACCGCAACCGGCCGGCTGGCACCGCGATCGACTCCATCACCAGGAAGGCTGTCGAGGATGCGGGCCAGGCGGTAGAGATAGGCGGCGATTCCGGCTGCCCCTTGCATCCACCCGATGCCGGGTGGGAGCAGCGGCTCGTCGGCGCGGTGCTCGACGAACCGCCAGTACGCGCGCCCGCCCCGGAGGGGGTCGCCCTCGACCACCGCGTGCTCGACGAGTGCGTCACCAAGGCGGACAGCGAACTCGAGGTCGCTGGGGTCACCGAGGCTTGTCCACGCGTCGAGGAGCATGTCGCCGACTCCCGCCGTGCCGCAGCAGCGACCGTCGTTGTCCCAGAAGCCCGGCCACAGCCGCTCGGGTATGCCGGAGGCGCGCACCGCGTCCAGGCACCCTCGGTGCCACTTGAGAGGGTGCTCCCCCGCGACCTCGCGGACGCCGGCCGCGTCGAGGGCGAGGAACAGCAGCGAGGTTCCGGTCGGGCCGTGGCACCAGCCGTAGGCAAGGGGTTCGAGCCCGAGCTCGGGCGCCGCGGGGACGAGGTGGGGCAGCGCGAGGCCCGGGTGGTCCGGCACGCGGAGCCCGACGAGGTGCTCCGCCCCGCGCCTGGCCTGGTCGACGACGTCGGGACGGTCAAGTGCGGTGCCGGCGAGGGCCAGCGCTGCCGCGATCCCCGCCGTGCCGTGCGACCAGTTCGGCATGTCGCGGCGCGGCCCCAACCGGTGGCGGCCCGGGACCATCGACCAGCTCAGGCCGTCGGCCATCGGCTCGGCCTCGGCGAGGAGCACGTCGACGCAGCGGTTCGCGAGCTCGCGTCCTGACGGCGCACCGTTCCGTAAAGCCCAGATCGCCGCGAGGAGGACGCCGGCGGTGCCGAGGGTCGCGTCATTGACCCGCGCGTCGGGCGTGTAGCGCGGCGGTCCCGCGGCCTCGGTCGGCCAGCCGTCCGGAGTGAGCAGCTCGAGCAACCTCTCGATGGCCACCTCCACGCTGTCGAGGTCCGGGCCGGCGACGTCAGCGTCCCCGGCGGTGCTTGTTGAGCCCACGCGGTTTCCGGAGGCGGCGACCAGCGCACCCACCGTGCTCGAGAGCCCGTCGAAGTACGACACGTCGGTCGCGACGGGCGCCTCGGCGTTCAGGCGCGAGACGACGCCGTCGACGAGCCGGACCTCCTCATCGGTCCGTGGGCAGGTGAGCCCGATCTCGGTGAGCGCGTGGACGAGTCCGGAGACGCCGCTGTGCAGCCCCTGCGCATATTTCGGGCGTTGCGCTGGCTCGCCCGCGAGGTCCACGGAGTCCGGGATCCAGGGCCCTTCGTCGTCCCACTCGACGTGGTCGAGCACCCAGCGCCATGCTGCAGCGCCGAGGTCCCGATAGGTCCGGGCCCTGACGTCTGATGGCGGGCCGAGTTCGTCCGTCGGCGCCTGTTTCGACATCCCGCCATCGTCTCAGGCCTCGGGCACTCGGGGGCTGGACGGGAGGACCCGACGGGCATCCTTGCGCCCGCCGACCCCGGCGGCCAGCACGGCCTGCAGATCACGGGCAGAGTGTGCGATCTCGACGAAAGGGATGGGGCAGCACGCGGACTCGGCGCACTGGACAAGGTCGTCACAGCCCGCGTCACGGGCAGCGATGAGGCTGTCCCGGATGACGTGCAGGTCGGCGATCTTCTGGTCGACCTCCCCGAGCTTTGCGTCCACGCGGGCCTTCAGGCCGCCCGCCGACTCGCCGTGATGGTGACGACCGGCCTCCAGGAGCTCGGCCACCTCGTCGAGCGTGAACCCGAGCCGCTGCGCCGCCTTGATCACGCGAAGCGTCGTCACGGTCGACGCCGGGTAGAGGCGGTGTCCGCCCAGGCTCCGCTGCGGCTCGTCGATGATCCCGCGGCGCTCGTAGTAACGCAGCGTCTCGACGTTGACCCCGACCGCTTCGGCCACCTGACCTGCCCGAAGCTCGCCCGTCATGCCTGGGCCACCATCTGCGACTCGGCCCTGGCACGCAGCGCTGCGAGGACATCCTGGTGCGCGGCCGGCGCGGTGACGGCGAGCGAGACCGTGCCGTCCGCAATCGCCAGGTCGAAGGCGAAGAAGGAGCAGCAGCCGGCCTCCTTCACCGCCAGCGCCGCGGCCCGCGCCGCAACCTCCGGGCCGGCCCGCAGGTCGAACCGGAGCCGGTCCGGCGCCTCAGCGTGAACAGCGCGGACATCGCGCGCGAACAGCTCGTCGAACTCCAGCAGGCGCACCGGCTGCTCAGCTGCGGAAAGGGTGCAGAATGCAGGGACTTCGTCCTGCCATGCCATCGAACTCAACTCTCGATCTGCGGTCATGCCTCGACCGTAAACCCGGACCTAGGTACGGAATGCAAGCACGAGTTGTATCAGACCAGCAGCTCAGACCAGACGTTGAGTCCACCGAAGCGCCCCGGCAGCGGCGAGCGCAGCGATGAGCAGCGCGATGCCGACGAAGACAGCCGTCAGGTCGCGGGTGGTGACGGTGTAGGCAACATCCCGACCGATCTGGTCGTAGATCGAGCCGAGCTGGTCAGCGGTCTCCGCGGTGAAGGATTTGCCGCCGCTCTCGCTCGCGATCCGGGCCATGGACTCTGGGTCGTACGGCACCGGGATGTCCTGTCCCTGGACGTTCACCACGCCGCCCGACGTGCCGAAGGCGATCGTGTCGACCGGCACGCTCTGGGCTCGCGCGTCCTGAGCGGCTGCGTCGGCGGCATCCGTAGGCGAGAGCTGACCGTCGCCGATCGTGGGAGACCCGTCGCTCATCAGCACGATCGCCGCTGGCGCCGGCTTGCCGGTGGTGCCCTTGGGCACGGCCGCGATCGCGGCCAGCGACTCACGCAGCCCGGGCGCCGTTGCTGTACCCCCGCCGACCGACAGTGACTGGATCGAGGAGATCAGCTGTGCTCGGTCGGTCGTGGGCGGCACCAGCAGCCGGGCCGTGCTGTCGAAGGTGACCAGCCCGACCTGGATCCCCTGCGGCAGGTCCTGGACGAACTTGGTCGCCTGGGCCTGCGCAGCCTCCAGGCGGCTCGGCTCGACGTCGGTCGCGGTCATCGAGGCCGACGTGTCGAGGGTGAGCATGATCGTCGCGCGGTCCTTGGGCGTGCGCAGCGCCATCGCCGGCTCGGCGAAGGCAACGACGAGCACGACGAGCGTGAGCAGCAACAGCGCCCCCGGGATATGCCGCTGCCATCCCTGTCGGCGGGGCGCGACCGAATCGAGCAGGTCGACGCTGGTGAACCGCAGCACCTGGACGTGTCGGCGGCGCTGGACGAGCACGTAGGCGGCGAGCAGCGCGACGGGCAGCACGAGGAGCAGCAGCCGCCACGCCGACTGGAAGGTCATGGGGTCACCGCCGAGGCGAAACGCGCGATGACCTCGTCAGACGGCCGGGCACGCCGTGCCCGGTGCAGCTGGGCGGCGAACTGGACCGTGTCCGTCAGCCAGTCCCGGTCGGTGGACAGGTGCAGGTATGCCGCACCTGTGCCGTCGATCCGCGCCCGGATGTCGCGATGACGCTCAGCCGCAGCCGCGGCATACCGTGCGCGAAGGCCTGGCGAGGAGGACTGGATGTAGCGCTGCCGGCCGGTCTCGGTGTCCACCACCGCGAGCACACCGACCGCGGGCAGAGCGAGCTCACGCGGGTCGGTCACGTGGACGGCCACGACGTTGTGGCGACGGGCCACGCGGCTCAGCGCGCCCGCCCAGCCGTCGTCGCCGAGGAAGTCCGAGATGACGACGACCTGGCAGCGACGTGGCTGCACCAGCGGCAGCCGCAGCAGTGCGGCCGACAACGTGCCGCCATCGCCGGGCGCGCCCGCCTGGCGGGCAGAGTCATGGACGGCAGCCAGCGCCGCCAGGAACGCGCTGCGCCCGCGCCGCGCAGGGATGTGCCCCAGGCGGTCCGCGCCGGCGACGAGGACGCCGAACCTGTTGCCACCGCGCATGGTCAGCATGCCGAATGCCGCGGTGGCGCCGAGCGCGACGTCACGCTTCTCGCAGTCAGCGGTCCCGAAGTCCAGACTCGCCGATCGGTCCACGACGACCCACGTCTCGAGCTCACGGTCGGCCTCGGTCTGCCGGACCCAGACCTGCCCCGAGCGTGCCGTGAGGTTCCAGTCCACCAGCCTGGCGTCGTCACCCGGTGCGTAGGGTCGCGCCCCGGCCCGCTCGCTTCCCGGCCCGTAGGCGAAGCTCGCGTGGTCGCCGGTGTCGCGGCCGTCGAGCCGGCGCACGATCGCCAGCTCGAGTCGTCGCAGGACCTGCGCCCTGGCTGCCGCCTCCGGTGCAGCCATCGACAGCAGCGGCGCGCTCATCCGGTCGCCTCCATCGGCAGCGCCACCTCGAACGACGGGATCGCTTGCTGCGGAGAGATGTTCGGCGCCGGCACCGAGCGCAACAGCCTCTCGACGACCGCCTCGGGGTGCACACCCTCGGCCAGCGCGTCGTAGGTCAGGGTGATGCGGTGACGCAGGACCTCGGGCGCGACGTCGTACACGTCCTGCGGGACGACGTACCGGCGACCGCGGAGCACCGCGAGGGCCCGGGCGGAGATCAGCAGACCGAGCGTGCCGCGGGGACTGGCGCCGAGGGCGATCAGCCGGGCCAGGTCGTCCTGGCCCCAGCGGGCGGGCTCACGGGTCACCATGACGAGCCGGACGGCATAGTCCTGGACGGCGTGGTGGACGAAGACGTCACGCACGACGCCCTGCAGCTCGACGAGCTGTCCGCTCGTGAGCACCTGTTCGGCCGCAGGTGCGTGGCCGGACATGCGGTGCGCGATCGCCACCTCCTCCTCGTAGGTCGGATGCTTGACCATGACGTGCATGAGGAACCGGTCGCGCTGGGCTTCCGGGAGGGCGTAGACACCCTCGGACTCGATCGGGTTCTGCGTGGCGAGGACGAGGAACGGCTTCGGCAGCGGGCGGGTCTGGCCGGCGATCGTGACGTGCCGCTCCGCCATGGCCTCGAGCAGGGCGGACTGGACCTTCGCCGGGGCGCGGTTGATCTCGTCCGCCAGCACGATGTTCGCGAACAACGGCCCCCACTCGATCGCGAAGTCCTCCTGCGACGGCCGCCAGGTGCGGGTCCCGACGAGGTCGGCGGGCACCAGGTCCGGCGTGAACTGGAGTCGGGCGAAGTCGCCGCCCACGGCCTGCGCCATGGTCGACACCGTCAACGTCTTGGCAAGACCCGGGAAGCCCTCGATGAGGCAGTGGCCGTCGGCGAGCAGGCACACCATGACCCGCTCCACGAGGCGGTCCTGACCCACGATGACCTTCTTGACCTGGAAGAGCGCGTCGGCAAGCAGGGCCGCGTGGTCGGCACCCGGGATGGCAAGTGTGGGGGTCGGTTCGGGGGAGTGATCAGACTGGGTCACTGGGATGTCCTCTCGTGCGTGAGCGGGTGGGTCAGCCGACCGGGCCGGTGCCCAGGCGGATCGTGGCGGTGTGCTTCTGGCCGGTCGGGTCCGTCCAGGCGACCTTCACGTCGTCGCCGGGGCGGTGCGCGGACACGGCCGCCTTCAGGTCAGCGGCCGAGCTCACCGTCTGACCGCCGACGCTGGTGATGACAGCTCCCGGCTGGATGCCCGCCTGCTCGGCCGCCGACCCGGACACCACCGACCCCACCAGCACGCCGCCGTTCGAGGTGGCCCGTTGGCCGGAAGCGAGCTGCACGCCCAGGAAGCCCGTTGCACCGATGTGGACCGTCGCCGACGACTTCCCGTCGATGATCTGCTGCCCGATGGAGCGTGCCTGGTCGATCGGGATGGCGAAGCCTTCGACCGACACCGACACGTCACTGGATGAGGCGGCGCGGCCCTCTGCGGTGACGACTCCGACGACCTTTCCCGCGGCATCCACCAGGGCGCCACCCGAGTCCCCCGGCTGCACTGCCGCGTCGAACTGGATCAGCCCGGTGAGCCGGTGGGCGGAGCCGTCCGTCTCGTCCGTGACGGTGATCGGCTGGTCGAGCCCGAGGACGGCGCCGGCGACGGCGCTGGGCGTCCCGCCGACCCCGCCGGCGTTCCCGACGGCGACGACCGCATCGCCGACGTGCACGGTCGAGGACGTGCCCAGCGGCGCGACCGTGAGCCCGGACGCGTCCTTGAGGCGCAGGACCGCCACGTCGTGCGTGCTGTCGTAGCCGAGCACGGTTGCGTCATACGTCTTCGCATTGCCCACATCGGTCGCCTGGATCTTCGTCGCACCCGCCACCACATGGTGGTTGGTGAGCACCAGACCGTCGGCGGACAGCACGATCCCGGTGCCGGCGCCCCGCGAGCCGTCGTAGCCGATGCTCGTGTTGATGTCGACGAGCCCCTTGGACACAGCAGCCGCTGCGGCGGCCTGCTGAGGGGTCAGCGTCTTGGACTGCGTGTTCGGCTGTTGCGCGCCGTTCGGCGGCGACCCCGGTGACTCCGGCGCGACCCCGGGGGGCGCGGCCGGCTCTGAGGTCCGCGGCGCGCTGGGAACGGGGACCGACGGCGAGCTGGACGGAGTGGGCGAGGGCAGCACCGTCGCCGACGGCTTCGGCGGTGCCGCCGTGGTGTTGCTCGGGGACTGCAGCGCACCTGCAAGCGCCGCGCCGCCGGCGAGGAGCGCGATCAACGCCAGGACGGCGACGAGCGTCTTTCGGCGGGGCGGGCGCTGCTGCGGGGGTGGTGGTGGCGAGTAGCCGGGAGGCGGCACGGCCGACGCTCGGGCGTAGCCGCCAACCGTCTTGGGGTCCGCCCAGAGCGACGAGGTCCACGGGTCCGGCCCGCTGTGCGTCGGACCAGCGGGCGTCGAGCCGCTACCGTGACCTGCATCGCCTTGGACCGACATGGCAACCTCACCGTGATCAGACCGGCCACAGCAGCCGGGGCGCACAGTGTCGGGTCGAGAAACTGTCAGCAGGTCTCGCATCGGCTGTGAGGTCCATGTGTATGCGCACAGCCACGATCGAGGTCACCGCCCGGACGTATGCCGTGTCGAGCGGTTTCGTGGCTTCGCTGAGACGAGCGGCCCCGCGCCCGGGGTGGCCGGCCCCCGGGCCGCCGGACTTGGCGAAACGGCGGCCGGACTGCGGTCCTGGGGGCAGACTTGAGCGTGTCTTCGCCGGAGGGGCTCGTGGGCCGCGGGATCGAGCTCGAGGTCGCCGCGGCCGCCCTTCGTCGTCTCGGTGACGGCCAGGCCTCGGTGCTCGTGATCGAGGGCGAGGCCGGCATCGGCAAGACGCGCCTGGTGGAGAGCATCATCGAGCAGGCCCGCTCCCGTCAGGTAGCCGTCTACAGCGGCCAGGCACACCCGTTCGAGCGCACCCGCCCGTTCGGCGTGGTCGCCGCGGCGCTAGGCCTGAGCCGGCGCTCGCCGGACCCGCGCCGCGCCGCGATCGGCGCGCTGCTCGACGGTCGGAGCGCTGAGGCGAGCGCCGGTGGCGACATCCGGTTCCGCGTCGTCGAGGAGGTCGTGGACCTCCTGGAGAGCGTGTGTGCGGACGGCCCCGTGCTGCTGGTCGCCGAAGACCTTCAGTGGGCGGACAGCTCGAGCCTCCTCGCCATTCTGACGCTGGCACGGCAGCTGCCGCTCGCGCCGCTGTTCCTCGTGGTGACGGCTCGGTCTTCGCCGCATCCGCCCGAGCTGGAACGGCTGCTCGACGATCTGGTCGCCGACGGCGCGCTCACGACCCACCTCCGTCCGCTGGGTCCCGACGACCTGACCGTGCTCGCGGGCGATGTGTTGGGAGCTCCTCCCGGGCCCAACCTGACCGCGATGCTCGCCAAGGCGGGCGGGAACCCGCTCTGGGCCGTGGCGATGCTCCGGTCCCTGGCCGATGAGGGACTGTTGCGCCGAGCCGGGGACAGCCTGGAGGTGACGACCTCGGAGCTGCCGACGTCGTTGAGCGACCTGGTGGTCCGCCGCCTGCGTCACCTTCCGGCGCCGACTCTGGAGCTCCTGCAGATCACGGCGGTGCTGGGCGACGCCGTGTCCCTGCGGGAGGTTGCAGCGATGGCTCGCCGGCCCCCGGCCGATGTCGTCGCGCAGCTCGCACCCGCGTTCGATGCCGAGCTGCTCGACGAGGTCGACGAGCGAGTCGTCTTCCGCCACCAGCTCGTGCACGACGCGATCTACCAGCACATGCTGCCCGCGGCCCGGCGCCTGCTGCATCGTGAGGCCGCGGTCGTGCTCATGGCCGCGGGCGCGGATCGGCTGGACGTGGCCGACCATCTGATGCTCGGGGCCGAGCGTTCTGACGAACAGGCCGCCGTCTGGTTGCGCGATGCCGCCCGGGAGGCCTCTGCACAAGCGCCCCTGGTGGCCGTCGAGCTGCTTCGCCGCGCAGAGGCATCACTGCCGGCGGGTCATCCTGAGGCGGACGTGGTCGCGGCGGAGATCGTGCAAGCGCTCCTGCGCGCCGGGAACGTGGCCGAGGCATCGGCACGTGCCGAAGCGTTCCTCGCTCGACCGCACGCGGCCGGGATGGACACCCCGATGCGGGTTGCCCTTCTCGGCGCGCTGGCCCTCCAGAACCGGGCCGACGAGGTCATCGCGGTGGCGCAGGCCAGACTCGCCGACCCGTCAGGGCTTCGACCCTCCGACCACGTGCTGATCCTGGCCCAGCAGAGCTGGGCCTGGACGTACACGGGCGACCCTCGAGCCGGCGAGTCGGCGGCCGGCCAGGCACTTCGCATCGCCGAGCAGGCCGAGGATGCGGCCATGACCGTGTGGGCCCTGACGGCGCTCCTCGTGGCGGTGGGCCGGCAGGGGCGCTTCGACGAGGCCCTCGGGTACGCGAGGCGCGCCGCCGACCTTTCCGCGGGCGCGCACGACATCAGGTCGCTGCCGCTGCAGCCGCAGTACTTCCTCGGACTTGCCCTGTTCGACTGCGACCTCGTCGCCGACGCGAGAGCGGCATACCGAGCGGCGCTCGACGACGAGTTCGGGACCGGATGGTGGCTCTCTGAGACGCTGATGGCCGACGCCCAGGCGTCGTTCGCCATCGGCGAGTGGGGCGACGCCCTGCCGGGCCTCATCGCCGGCGGCCTCGCCGCCCAGGACAAGGGAAACCCGCTGCTCATCGCCCAGTCGCTCGCCTACCGAGCGGTCATCGCGACTGCCACGGGAGACCACCGGGCGGCGAACGACCTGACCGCCGGGATCGCCGGCTCGCTGGAGCAGGACCCGCCGAGCTACAACGCGGGGATCCGGGCGTATGCGGTGGCCGGGCTGAAGGCCGCCGAAGGCGACATCGAGGGCGCGTATGCCGTGTTGCTGCGGTGCTGGCGCGTCGACGTCGCCCGGGAGTGCCGGTTCTACTACCGCTGGCTCGCCCCCGACCTCGTGCGCCTGGCCCTGGCCCTCGGTCATCGGGACGTCGCCACGGAGGTGGCCGAGGCCGTCGCCGAAGCAGCTGACATGGCACCAGGGGTGCCGACGGTTCGCAGTCTCGCGCTGCGCTGCCACGGTCTGGTGACGGGTCAGGTCGGGCCGATGCTCGAGGCCGTCGCGCTTGCTCGCCAGGCGCCGCTGCTGGTCGAGCACGCCGGCACGTGTGAGGACGCGGCGATCCTGCTGGCCCGTGCCGGGCGGCGGGACGAGTCGGCGGCGCTGCTCCACGAGGCGCTGGAGCGGTACGAGCGAGCGGGCGCCCATGGCTGGGCAGGCCGGGTCCGCGCCGAGCTGCGCGAGCTCGGGGTCCGCCCGGCTCCGCGCGGGTCGAGGGACCGCCCGGAGGACGGTTGGGCGAGCCTCACGACGACCGAGCTCGCCGTCTCGCGACTGGTTGCAGAAGGACTCACGAACGGTGCCGTCGCCAGGCGGCTCTACATCTCGCCGCACACCGTGAACACCCACCTCCGGCACGTGTTCGCCAAGCTCGGCGTCTCGAACCGGGTCGCCCTCTCGACGGTCGTAAACCACTCGATCGAGTGATGTCTTCGCGGGCCGGCAGGAACCACACTCGACCGCGTGCGGCATACGCCGCTCAAGCCTGGACGAAGGGGTGGCGAGCATGGACCACGCTGCAGTGATGCGCAAGACCTACGAGCGGATCAACAACGGAGACATAGCCGGGTTCGGCGACCTGGTCGCTGACGACTTCGTCGAGCACCAGGGCGCCCCGGGCTTCCCGGACACGAAAGAGGGCACGCTCGACTATTTCCGCGTCCTCCTGGCCGCGTTCCCCGACCTGCGGATGAAGGTCGAGGACCTCATCGCCGATGGGGACAAGACCGTGGCGCGAGTGGCGGTCAGCGGCACGCACGAGGGCGAGTTCATGGGCATCCCGCCAACCGGCAAGCACGCGGAGATCCAGCTCATCGACATCATGCGGTTCAACCACGCAGGCCAGGTGACCGAGCACTGGGGCGTCGGGGACATGCTCTCGCTGCTGCAGCAGCTCGGTGTCATACCCACCGGCGCACCGGCGTAGCCGCCGCCACAACCACTGAGGAGCTGACCATGCCGAGAATCGTCATCACCCACGCAGTCAAGGACCGTGACCGCTGGCTGGGCGGCAAAGCCGAGCGCGCCGGCGCCATGCCGGGTGCCACCGGCATGGCCGACCTGTTGGCTGTGGACGGGAGCAACCACGCCGCCGTCACGTTCGACTTCGACGACCTCGACGCCCTCAAGGGGGTGCTGTCCTCGATGCCCCCGGAGCTGGCCGCCCAGGCGGAGTCGCACGGGGTCATCCTGCCCATGACCGTCTACGTCGAGGCCTAGGGCGACCCAAAGCTGACTGAGATACTCGGACGGTGCCGGACGTCACGATCGAGCACGCCGCGGCACGGCACCTCGCGGCCGTGCGCCGCGAGGTCGCCGTCGGACAGGTCGGCGCTGTGTGGCAACCCGCGCTCGACCAGGTCTGGGAGTTCCTTCGCGCAAAACCAGGGCTGCGGGGCGACGGCCACAACGTCTTCCTGTACCACCACGCGCCCGCCCCCGGCCGGCCGATGAACGTCGACTTCGGCGTCGAGGTGCTCGGCCCGTTCGACCCCTCCGGCGAGGTCGTGCCCGTCCAGACTCCTGCCGGGCAGGTCGCCACCGCCGTCCACCTCGGCCCGTACGACCAGCTCGGCGAGGCACACGCGGCCATCGAGGCCTGGCGCGCCCGGGAAGGCCGCGCGTTCGCTGACATGTCGTGGGAGATCTACGGCGACCCCACGCCCGATCCGGCGCAGACCCGGACGACCGTCTGCTACCTGCTCACTCCCCGGTGACCACAGCCGGGATGGGCGAGACGTTGCAGACGCTCGCCCGCATCGGGGCGCTGCCGCTGATCGGGTCGCTGGGGGTCTGGGGCAGCACGAGGTTGAGGTTCGCACCTTCGGCGGCATACGGCGGGTAGCCGGGCAGCCCGAGCTCGTCACAGGCCTGCCACCAGCCGTGCTGGCCGAAGACGACCTGGGGGTCGAGCGCGGCGTTGAGCTTCACCCGCGACCTGATGCTGCCGTAGGGCGTGTCCAGCGAGACCCAGTCGCCCGCACCGATCCCGCGGGACTCTGCGGTCGCCGGGTGCATCTCGAGCAGGGGCTCAGGGGCGCTCTTGCGCAGTGCGGCCACCTGCCGGTGCTGGGTCTCGCAGAAGAACAGCGACTTGGCGCAGCTGAGGACGAGCGGGTACCGCTCGGCGAGGTCGGGCCGGGAACGCGGGCTGATCAGCGGCTCCACGTATGCCGGCAGCGGTTCGTAGCCGTGGGCGGCGAGGGTTGCGGAGTACAGCTCCACCTTGCGCGACGGGGTCGCGAAACCGGAGCCGGCGTACTTGCGGTAGCGGGTGGTCAGCGGCACCCGCACCCCCTCGGGGTGGGCACGGAGGTCTTCCAGCGTGATCCCGCTCGGCGCGAGCTGATGGCGGTATGCCGCGTCGATGTCGCCGTCCCAGAAGTGCTCCCCGAGACCGAGCCGGGTCGCGAGGTCGAACACGATCTGGAGGTCCGACCGTGCTTCGCCGCGCGGAGGGACGAGCGGCCGCCTGAGCTGGACGAGCGACTGCGCCTCCTGGCTGTACTCGAAGCCGATCTTGAGCGCCTCGGACTCGAAGGGCGTCGTGACCGGCAGCACGATGTCCGCGAGCTCTGCCGTCGGGGTCATGAAGAGGTCCGCCTGGACGAAGAAGTCGAGACTGCGCAGCGCCTCCCGGCCGCGGAGGCTGTCCGCGTGGGCCATCACCGGGTTGCCGCCGAAGCCCACCAGCGTGGTGATCCGGCGTTCGATGGCCGCTGTGTAGAAGTCCTCGCCGGTGACGAACTCGAACCGGGCCGGTCCCAGCGGGCGTTGTTCGACTCCGACCGCCGGGGGCCGCGCTCCGGAAAGGAGCTCCATGCCGTCGATCGGGTTCGACGGGACTGCCTCGAACAGGACGTTCCCGCCGCGCACGTCAAGGCAACCGGTCAAGGCGTAGAGCACGTCGATCGCACGAATGGTCTGCGTTGCCCCGTTGTGCTGCTCGAGTCCGCTCCAGGTGTAGAAGGCGACGGGCCGGGACTCCCAGAGGGTCCTCGCGGTAGCGACGATGTCGGCCGCGGGCACTCCCGTGATCACCTCGGCCCGATCCGGAGGGAACTCCGCACACCGCGACGCCAGCAGCTCCCACACTGTTGCGCCGTCGACGACATCTGCCGCGTTGGTCCAGTCGCGGACGAAATCGGTGTCGTACCAGCCGTTCTCGATCATCACATGGGTCAGAGACAACGCGAGCGCGCCGTCGGTCCCGGGTCGGACTCGAAGCCAATGGTCCGCCTTGGCCGCGAGTCCCGCCTTGCGCGGGTCGACGACGACCAGCTTCGCCCCTCGGCGGAGCGCGGCGACCGTGCTCGTCGCGTGCGCCAGGCGCGCCACCGAGGGGTTGTATCCCCAGAACAAGATGCACCCGGCGTTGTCGAGGTCCGGCAGATAGACGCCGGGCACCGACGCGCCGAAAGTGTAGAGCGGCGCGAAGTAGCGGCCCCAGCCGCAGAGCTCCATATACCCGCAGTAGTTCGGGCTCCCGAAGGCCCGGATGAGCCGCTGGACCCAGTCGACGGCGTCGCTGATCGCCGACGTGGACGGCGAGCTCGAGCTGAACCCCACGGACTCGGGCCCGTCGGTTGCCGCAGCAGTCTGCAGCCGCATGGCGACCTCGTCCAGAGCCTCGTCCCAGCTGACTCGCTCCCACCCCGGATCCGATGCATCCTTCGGGTTGGTCCGCCGCATCGGGTGCAGCAGGCGCGACGGGTGGTAGACGATCTCGGGCGCCGCCTTCCCTTTCAGGCAGATCGCCTTCCCGGTCGGGTGGGACGGATCCGGATGCAGGGCGAGCAGTTTCCCGTCGCTGACCTCGGCGCGCGCCCCGCAGCGGGACACACACAACGGGCAGAACGTCGGAACGGAGTCCCCAGCCACCGTCCGATTCTCGCTCTTCGCGCTGAGCTCGACAACGGCCTCCGGGCCGAAAGGACACCGGCAGCCTCGGCACGTATGCGCGTATGCCGGACCCAACGGAATACGTCCTGGAATCCTTGGCGCTGGAAGAGCTTTCGAGGGCGACGGAGGCCCAAGATGTCGGACAAGGACTCTCGAGACGGCGAGCTGGGTCACACCGGGTACGAGATCTTCATCGGAGCGCTGTCGGTGCTCTCGCTGGTCAACATCGTGCTGCTGGCCTTGCTCCGAGATCCGGCCACGCAGAACGTGGTCCGCGTCATGGACCTGTTCCTCAGCGCGGTGTTCCTCGGCGACTTCCTGGTGCGTCTGCGACGGGCGCCGTCACGGACGAGCTACTTCTTCCGCCAGTACGGCTGGGCGGACCTGCTGGCGAGCCTGCCCTTCCCGCAGATCAAGATCCTGCGCGTCTTCCGCCTGGCCCGCGTCGTCCGCCTGCTGCGCAAGTATGGCGCCCGCAACATCGGCCGAAGCCTCCTCGGTGACCGCGCCGGAAGCGCCCTGCTGTCGCTGCTGCTCGTCGGCGTCCTGATGATGGAGTTCGGGAGTCTCGGGCTGCTGCGCCTCGAACAACCGGCGCCGGACGCGAACATCGTCAACGCGTCGGACGCCATGTGGTACGTCATCGTGACGATGTCGACGGTGGGCTACGGCGACCAGTACCCCGTCACCAACGGCGGCCGGGAGCTGGGAACGGTCATCATCATCGTCGGGGTCGGCATCTTCGGCACCCTCACCGGCTACCTGGCCAACCTCTTCCTCGCGCCGCGCGGCGCACAGGCGACCCAGGACAGAACAGCGCAAGACAAAGCAGCCCAGGACACAGCAGCCCCGGACACCGCAGCACACGCCGGGACGACCGCCCCCGCGGAGGGCAGGCCATCGATCGACCTCGAGGGACAGCTCCAGCAGATGCGTGAAGCGCTCAGCCAGCAGCAGGCCGCTCTCGATGCGCTCGAACGCTCGCTGCGGGCCGGCTGACGATTCACCCGCTCCGGGGGTGCCACGCCACTCGCTGGGGACGGTGTCATGACGGAGTAACGGAGTCATCGTACGAAGGAGACAGTGATGGGACTGCGGGATCGCCGGGAAGAGCGCCGGGAGGAACGACGCGACGAGCGCCGCGGCATCGGCCGGACCACCTACCGGATGCGGCAGAAGCTCGTCGCGATCGGCGACGACTCCTGGATCGAGGACGAACAGGGCCGACGCGCCTACAAGGTCAACGGCAAGGCCATGCGGATCCGCGACACCCTCATCTTCGAGGACGCCTCCGGCACCGAGCTGCTCAAGCTGCAGGAGCGCAAGCTGCGGGTGCGGGACACCATGGACATCGAGGACGCCTCAGGGCGGACCGTGGCGACCGTCAAGAAGGCGATGATCAGCCCGCTGCGGGAGCGGTTCACCGTCGAGGTCGCCGACGGCCAGGACATGGAGGTCCAGGGCAACATCGTGGACCACGAGTACAAGGTGTCCCAGGGCGGGCAGGAGGTGGCCGAGGTGTCCAAGCGGTGGTTCCGGATCGCCGACACCTACGGCGTGGAGATCCTCGACGGGCACAACGACGTGCTGATCCTGGCGGTCACCGCGGTCATCGACAGCATGACCCACGACGTCGGGTAGAGGTGTGACGGGGCGCCCACTCGACCTGTGACGGGGCATGGACCTCGCCGGTGACCCCCAGCGCGCCTACCCCGTGATCCACCTCACCGGCACCAACGGCAAGACCTCGACGAGCCGGATGATCGACGCGA